>CP143259.1:2180000-2510182 GCA_036321625.1 Peptoniphilaceae bacterium AMB_02 | reverse complement strand
TACATATACCATGCCGTCTTTGAGACAGCTTATTTAGTATACAAGTTTAAAAGTTCTTTGTCAAGCTTTTTGTTAAATATTTTTTTACTGATTAAATCCCTGTATATAGACTTTCACAGCACTTTTCTATTTATTGATTCACTGATATTTATTTATTATTTTTATTTTTACTTAAAAATTTTAAAAAAGCATAGGAAAAATTCCTATGCCAGACTGAAGACAAACCCTGATTAAAATCAGGGTTTGCTCTATTTTGACAAATCTATTAGCAAAGTTCAATATTTTTCTTAAAACACCATTATTTTTGGGTGGCTTTTTATCTCTTTTACTTAAGATTATTGCTAACTTTTTCATATTTAGGGTCGCAAAAGTAAGTGCTGCTTTCATATCCATTTTCTTTATACCTACCATATTGGTATATCTAAATCCATGATATTCCTTTGCACTCCCAAATTGCCTTTCTATTGTTTCTTTTCTCTTTTTATACTCTGCTTTCCCTTTATATGTATACCGGTATTCTTCTGAGATATCAAGATAATCTTGCCAGATATGTCTAGTTATTATCTTTTGGTGTTTTTTACTACTTGTACACCTTCCTAGGTACCCACAGTTTACACAGATCTTTGGGTTGCTCTTGTACTGCCTATATCCTTCTCTATTTGTGGTTGAGTATCCTAATACTTCATTTGCTGGACAAAGGTAACAGTTGTAGTATTCGTCATACACAAAATCTCTTTTGTAGAATGGGTTTTCTAGTTTTGGTTTTGTTTTTTGCCTTGTGTATGGAAATACTGGAAATACGCCATCATCAAACAGTTCTTTCGCTATTGCCGGGAATTTGTAGCCTGCATCCATAACTAGTTTTTTAGGGTTCAATCGTTTTAACTTTTCATCAAAGAAATCTTTAAATGTTGTTCCATCGTGTAAGTTTCCAGGATATGATTTAAAACCTAATATCCATCCATTTTTATCACATGATGTCTGTACGCTATATGCAAATACTTCTTTATGTTCACCTTTATGGAATAGTCCTGCTTCAGGATCTGTTGTGCTTTTTGTTACTTCTTTTAGTTCTTCATCTTTATCTTTAGGATCAAATGGCTTTTTATCATGTTTTTTTCTATCTTCGTTTATTTCTTTTTCTAACTTTTTTTGATAGTATCTTATCTCTTTTTTCACTTTTACTTTAACAACCTAGTCAAGTGCAAATTAGTGTGTAAATTGTTTTATCTTACCTTTTGATTAGCAGTTTCTTTTTTTGATTTTTTGTAGATTTGGAGCCTGAGGTATTACATCAGCCACCCGAAGGGCTTGGCCTTGTGGCAAGTACTTAAAAAATGGTACACTAAAAAAACGAAGGATAATTACACCATTTTGTTGTGAGTTTATCGCCTTCGGTGGTTAACACTTACCGTTTTTTAAGTTCTTGGTGCAAGGCTGGCGGTGCATTAGCTTAAACTCAGACTTATGCAACTACCTTTGTAGGTTCAACTTGTTGAAGCTCGGCTTGATCTTGTTTGGATTCATGGTATTCATGCATATCCAACCATATTCTCCCGCTACTCCATTTCTCATCTAAATCAATTAATATTGCTCCAATTAAACGGTTCATGGATTCATCGTTTGGGAATATTCGTATTACTCGTTCTCTACGACGAATCTCTTGATTTAGACGTTCAATGATATTTGATGTCCTTAATCTTTTTCGATACTTTATTGGAATATTTAATACTTGGGTTATGTCGTCAAAACCAGCATCTAGTAATTCCATAGCCTTTGGTGCAGTATTTGAGTATTCATCAAGGATATCATTTAATACTGTTCTGGCAACTTCTGTAGTTGGCGCATCATAAAGCTCTCTTAATCGATTTTTTATCTCAGGCTGTAGTCTAGTAGGACATACATCAAGTATGTTTCTACTAAAATGTGTTTGACACCTCTGCCATGAGCTGCCTTGAAACTCTTTAAGGATTGCAGATTTTAAGCCTTTATGTGAATCACTAACAACTATATCAACATTTGATAATCCTCTATCCTTTAATGATGAAAAGAAGTTTCTCCATCCTAGTTCAGTCTCACTATCACCACACATAAAACCAAGAATTTCACGGATACCGTCAGAGCGAACTCCTATTGCAATCATTAGAGCTTTGCTTCTAACTTTTCCTGCATCTCTTGATTTTAAATACATAGCATCAACTACGATAAAAGGATATTGTGACTCTAATGGTCTGTTTCGAAACTCATCAACTAAAGGATCCAAGTTTGAACAGAGGTTTGATACTGTTGATTTTGAAAATGATGTTCCACATAATTCTTCGGTGATTTTTGTTACTTTTCTTGTGGAGACACCCTGGATTACCATCTCCATCATAGCCAGTACAAAAGCTTGTTCATTTCGTTGATATCGATTGAATAAATCAGGAGAAAACTCACCACCCCTAACTCTTGGTACTAGCAATTCTAACGTTCCTACACGAGTTTTAATTTGTCTAACTCTAGAACCGTTCCTGTAACATGTACGTTCTTCAGTACGTTCATAAGGCTCAGCTCCGATTGCCTCAGTAACTTGAGCCTCTAAAACTTGGTTTAAAATTGATTCTAAGAGTTTTGCAATAGCATTTTCTTTAGCTGAAGCTGAAAATAAACCTTTAATTATTTCTGAATCTAGTGTAAAATATAGCCAGACCATCTCTTTTACCTCCTGGTTAGTTTTGTGGTGAAACTATTATACCAAAAGGTTGGGGATGGTTCATATTTTTTTGTAAAACTAATTTACACCATTATATAGACTTTATCATGACTTTTTCAGTAACTTTGGGATAGCACATATTTATTATCAATTATACTTTCTTTCTTTGAAATATACTAAAATTAGTACTATAACATTTATAACACAAATGGTCATTAATTTGATATCAATCGCATTAAAAATCGGATTTCTTCTTCTTAGAATATTAACAAAGATTAATAGATATAACCATATCAAGTATAAAAAATATTTATTATTTAATTTAAAAGAAATAATAAATATTATAAATAATAAAATAGTTAGTAAAAGTATGAATACTATAGCATAATAAAACATTGCTACATGATATTCAGACATATTTTCAAAATTATAAAGGTAAAAATTTGTCATATTTAATAAATATGCCATTATAATTATTGATAAGGTAATAAACATAGTATTTTTATAGAAATAATTCTTCATTTTCAAAAGACCTCGTTTCTAAAAATTTAATGGAGTAGTTGATGTTAATCCTCTTGCTCCGTTAGGATATGTCATATAAGGATAACTGCTTCCCCAATCAATAACAATCATAGTTTTTCTACCCATATCCGTATTATCTATATTACTTAAAATATTTGCTCTACCTGTACCACTATTAATAATATCATGCAATGGATTAATAAGCACATGTTGTTTATAAAAGCCAAAAGACATAGAACTATTAATTAAACTTAGAATTAGTTCTACTATACTATTACCATAATCAGCTCTCACTAAATCATTATAATATTTTTTAGTTTGATTAGCGCTTAAATATAAATCTGTAAATTCTAACTCTTTATTGTTTAAATGATAATAGAGTTTTCCAGACCCACTTGTTAATGTTTTCCCATATTGTACAATTGAATCTTCATTCTCAAATGTATTGTAACCATTGTGAATATTATTATACTTTCTAGTAATTATATCTTCGAACATTTCGTATAAATCTTCTGCTTTTTGTAATTCTAGTTGTAGCTTTACATTTTTTAGAATAGCTTCTAATGAGGGAACTTCATTAATACTCTCCTCAAATTCATTTTTAGAAACAACTTCATCCGCGCATACACTGATTGGACCTAAGAAAATACATAATGTTCTTCCATTTTCTGAATCTACATCTCCGTTTTTATACCTTCCTATGCATCTATTAATCATGTGATAACCTCCGTTTTTCTCTATAACCTAATACTACCTGAATAAGTAGTAATATTATCCCTACCGACTTTTAATACTGCTTTAACTCTATATTCTGATCCCTTGGTACCTGTATAGGATCTGGTAATCGTATGGGATCCAGTTCCAGAAGCATACCAACTTTTTTCTGTTATCCAAACACCATTTACTTTTTTCTGCAAGTATATCGTTCCACTAGTAGCGACAGTCGATTTTAATGTATTTACCTTCACGCTAAGGTTAACAGTTACTCCACTTGAATATATGTTAGATCGAACATTATCAACATCGGTATACATCGGTATTATCTGGTTTAAAAAAGTACTTTGTTTATTAATAACGTTTCCTAGATAGCTTGCTTTTGCGTTAACAAAAGTGAGCATAAATATTGTTGTTAAGATTAAAAAATTACCTGAAACTTTTTTCATTTCAAATCCTCCTTAAATAAACGTCTATTTACATATATAACTGTTTAGCCATAAAAAAGGGACATTTTATTTTATATTATCTGCAATTTTAAAAATTTCTGCTTCTGTTAACTTCCCAAATATCTTTATCACAACACCATCTTTTTCATATACTAAGATTTTTTCATTCCCTTTAACCATATAATAAGCATCTCCCTCACCATATGTTATCCTTTTAATATCTGTGTCTTCCGTATCAACGCTACTCAGCAAATTCGGTACACTAAATTCAATCGTCAAGTACTCTTCTCTATATAAATAATGATGTGATTTAGAATAATCATCACCCGTAACCTTATCAAACTTAAATCTTTCAGGAACATATCCTAGTATAAATCTACTTAAGTCCTGTGGAACCGGTTCAGGTGCTCTGTAGTCTGTTAGTTTTAAGTCCTCTCCTATTCTAAAAATTTCATCCTCCGTTAAGTCTCCTTTTATTGTTACTGAAAGTTCTCCTTTTGCATATACCAGTTCTCTGTAGTTTGATTTAGTGATGAGATATGCGTCATCTTTTCCGAATTTTACTTTCTTTGTATCGGTATCTTTTTTATCAACATTTTTTCTTTTGTCCAATAGACTTATATTTAGGTTTAATTCCTTATCGCCATCTTTAAAGATATAATTTTTTTCGTCTTTATTCTCCCAAAAATCAAAGTACTCATATTCATTGGGAACATAGTCAATACTTATGCTTTCCAAATCTGTTGGGTGTTCTTCGGGTAGTTCTTCAGTCCTAATGGCTATATCTGAGTATTTAACTCGATCTTTTATAGTCCACTTTAGAATAAGTTCTCTAAAGTCGGCACTCGTAACCATTGCTAATGTGAAGCTGGCAATGGTGATAAGGATAACCAGTATAGCTTTATTTAACACTTTCTTAAATCCAGATCTCTTTATTACTATATTTTCTTCCTTATATGGATGATTATTTAAAATTAGATTACATACATTTTTTAATGAAACATCCGAAATTTGTCCGGAAAGTTTAAGCCTTGTAGATAAAAAATTTTTAAGATATCTTACATATCCCTCACTTACATCATTATTATAAATTGCTACTGTATCTTGAACTGAAAAACCAAATCCGTATATTGCTAAGAGGATGATTTGTTCTGTTTCCGGAAGAGCATTTATTATAGAGATTAACTCATCATATCTACTGACATCCAGATCACCTTTATCTATTTTACTTTCAATTGTATTTAGTCTACTTAATCTTTCATCATAGACTTTTTGTAAATCTCTATTTAGTAATTCGTCAATAGATATTGCCATCAATCTCGCTCCTTTTCTAAATATTTTCTTAGTTTCTTGAGTATTCTTTGACCCCTCTTTTTGGCCGCTTCTTCTGTGATACCGAATAGTTTTGCCAATTCTAAATATTTCAAAGATTTGACATATCTATACTCAATGAAGTACAATTCTTCTTCACTTAATTTTTGTAATGCTCTTTTTAGAGCTTCTTCATTCTCTTTTTTTATAAGTTTTTCTGCCGGTCCAGGTTCTGTTGTGACCATGTATGTATCTATACTGTCAGTACTGATTTCCCTTTTACTGTTTTTAATATAGTTGATTGACTCATTTTTAACAATTGTAGTTACATATGCAATCCTATGAGAGGGTGATAGTTTAAAAATTCTATCCATATTTTTTATTATGATAATATATGAATTTTGTACTACATCCTCTGCTGATTCTTTATATTTCACATAGCCCATGGCTATATTTATCAATTTTTTATGGTATTTACTCATAATATCATCCAACCAAAAACAGTGGTCTTCAGATATTGTAAAAAATATTATAGGTATCATATTGAGCATTTTTATATTTGACTTATTAAAAATAAACTCAAATAATTTGTTTCACTCCTCTACTTATATAACTGTTTTAAACTGAAAAAGGGACATTTTTTTCTCCTTCTCCATTATAAACTACAAATAGAGTAATTCAAAAATTTTAAGAATCATAATTACCAAAAACCTCATTACATAAAAACTTCAGGCAGAATATTCTGCCTGAAATAAAATAGTTTTGTCAGTTTATTATATACTAAGCCGAAGTCCAGGTTACAAAGTTTTAATTAATATCTAAATCAAATCCTTATGTCATAAAATTATAAAGAATGACAATATGGGAATTTTATTGTTACTGCTTTTAAATCTTGAATCTTAAAAACTTATAAACCATAACAACTATAGTTATTGAAAATAAAACTATTAATACTGCATTTTCTAAAACAAACGATGTATATAGATTATTCATATATGCAATACTGAGTAACAGTAGATAAATTCTACTTAGCTTCCAATATTCTAAAACTGTAATAAAAATCAAAAAGTAAATAGATACTGATATAGCTATGATAGAAATATACAAAAACTGTAAATCTTCTTTTATCGGGAAGAATAACACTTTATTAATTAATCTATCAATATAGGTATTTGTTGTCAGCAATATAATTATAAATACTACATTTTTATAAATTTTATTTTCCATTTATCGTAATGAAGTTTTAACATGTACATTGGTTGCACCACTTGGTCTAGACATAACAGGAAATTTCCTCCACTCGCTGACAACAGTAGTTACTCTCCCCATATCAAAATTATCCTTTGATGTAAATAGTACTGCTCTTTTATTAGCATTATATAAGTTTTTGACAGGAACTGTTACTGTTCTTTCAAAATGACTTCTTAATGTCCCTATCGGAAAACTAAAATAACCAGCAATTTCTTCTAGGATATTTATTAATATCGATGTCAAAGTGCTCCCAGGATCGACTAACTCAAAATATAAGTCTCTCGTTTGTGTTAACCCATAGTATGTTTCAACAATATCTACATCTCCCCATGGTGAATGATATTTGATTACTCCACCGGTACCATCACTTGTATAGTATTCATTACTTAAAATTATACTTTCATAATCATTTTCAATTTCGTTGGAAAGATTAAATTGCCTTCTAATCATTTTTTCAAACAACGGAAACATATGCTCAGCATTCTGTTCCTTTAGTTGTTCAAATGCCGAGTCAAGTACTTCTTGAAGTTCTTGAGTCTCTGTAAGTTCATATACACCATTATATGCCATAGCTGGAATTATTGATGAAAAAACAATAAAAAACATTATTATTAACATTATAATTTTATTAAATAGCTTCATATTGTAGCTCCTTATGAATTTTATCGATACTTAATCTTATAAAAAATAAAATCATGTATACTTGTTCCATATTTTTCACATTTACTGAATCTACATCTCCATTCTTATACCTGCCTATGCATCTGTTAATCATATGATAACCTCCATTTTTTTCTATAAGCTAATACTACCTGTATAAGTGGTGATATTATCCCTACCAACTTTTGCTTTTGTCCAAACACCATTTATATTTCTTTGTAGGTACATCTTTCCACTTATAGTGACTCTTGAAATTAATACACTAAACTCCACACCATCTTTTTATTAATTAGATTTTTTGTCCTTATCTTGAAGTGAGATAATAAATTCTATAGGTTCAAGATTATTTCACTTCTTTACTTATATAACTGTTTAAAGCCGAAAAAGGGACATTTTTTTCTCTACCTTCACTTAAAACCACAAATAGGGTAATTCAAAAACTTTAAGAATCTCAATTTTCACAAAGCATATTATAATAAAACTTCAGGCAGAATAGATTGCCTGAAGTAAGATAGTTTTATAAGTATATTATATACTAAGCCGTAGCTTTATTTATTCAATTATAATTAAAAGCTAAATTAAATTCCTTATGTCATAAAATTATAAAGAATGACAATATGGGAATTTTATTGTTACTGCTTTTAAATCTTGAATCTTAAAAACTTATAAACCATAACAACTATAATTATTGAAAATAAAACTATTAATACTGCATTTTCTAAAACAAACGATGTATATAGATTATTCATATATGCAATACTGAGCAATAATATACTTCTATAAATGAAAGATAATGGTAGTCACGATTAAAACTTTCTCAAAGTATTGATATTATAATTACTACTTAATAGGATCTGGCATAGTATCGAATACATTGAAAGTTAAATACAGTTTCCAACTACTTCCATTTGGTCTTTTGATTGTTACTTCGGACGTTCCTCCTGCACTTCCTCCTCCATAACTAGGATCAACAGGATCAGTAAAATATGAGTAAACTGTAAATGATGAATTAACGGGAACTTTTTTCCATTGATTTACCCATAATCCGGATTTTGTACTTTTCCCGATTGTTGCCATCGTAACATGTTGATTGCTTAAAGTACTTCCCGGTGCATCATAATTCGTCCAAGTTCCTTCAAATTTTTTAACTAATACGCTCCCTTTATAAGTATCAAAACTTAACTTCCCCCATGCTTTAACACCACCTGATTGATCCCATGCTTCATCCTCAAGTATTGAAGTGTATCTGAATGCTTTATAATCCAATTCCAACGCATACTCTAATTCTTCTTGTTTGTATGCTTCTTTGTTACTTAAAGTTAATCTATCAGTATAAGGCATGTTGTCATCTACTTTTTTACTAACATAAACATGAACTGGTAAAATTTTACCATTATCACCTTTTAAAACCGCTGAGATTTCGTCAATTGTGTTTCCATTAGAAATAATATCATCTATTTTTTGTTCTGTTTTTATTCCTTCGTTACAACTTGCATGAACAGAAATAAAAATAACTTGTGCTAACAGTACCATAACAAACATTTTTGTTACTTTTTTTATCCAATTGCTCTTCTTCATATTTATTCTCCTTTATTTGTTTCCTTTACTCGTTCATGAATCATAATGGTTGCTAAAACTATATTTAAAAAATACATTCCATAGAACAATTTAAGAAATGGAATCATATATGTACCAATAGATGTTTTAGTAAATAATGACACTATTATTAAAGAAACAAAATTTACTAATGACATGATAATAAGAACTATCTTATCATTTCGGAAATTAAATTTTCTAATAATAATACCGACCAAAAAACCACAAATACCATAAAAAACAACTGCGTATAATACTAGCAGAGGTATTGTGACTCTAAAGTCTCCTCTTAAACTGGAATAATATTTAGATTCTGGTATTAAATAGATGCCAACATAGAGTACTATCCCATATAATAACCAATACAATAATAGTTTTATTCTGTTATTCTTTTTCATCACGTCACTTATAGCCTCCTCTATATTACTATTCTGTAAAATCTGGTTTGTATATTTTTGAGTATAGTAAAATACTATTGTATATTGATTAAATTACTCCTAAATTAAATGCTTGCTAACTTTAATGTAAAACAAATTTAAATCCATTACTGCAGTTTTCCTTTAAACCCTGTTATAGAA
Source organism: Peptoniphilaceae bacterium AMB_02 (assembly GCA_036321625.1). Lineage (NCBI taxonomy): Bacteria > Bacillati > Bacillota > Tissierellia > Tissierellales > Peptoniphilaceae > Microaceticoccus > Microaceticoccus formicicus. The sequence goes on along the minus strand of CP143259.1, from coordinate 2,500,409 downwards.
AATCTACATCTCCATTCTTATACCTGCCTATGCATCTGTTAATCATATGACAACCTCCATTTTTCTCTGTAAGCTAAGACTACCTGTATAAGTGGTGATATCATCCTACCAACTTTTGCTTTTGTCCAAACACCATTTATATTTCTTTGTAAGTACATCTTTCCACTTATAGTGACTCTTGAAATTAATACACTAAACTCCACACCATCTTTCTTATTAATTCGATTTTTTGTCCTTATCTTGAAGTGAGATAATAAATTCTATAGGTTCAAGATTATTTCACTCCTTTACTTATATAACTGTTTAAATCCGAAAAAGGGACACTTTTTCTCTACTTTCACTTAAAACCACAAATAGGGTAATTCAAAATTTTAAGAATCTCAATTTTCACAAAACATATTATAAAAAAACTTCAGACAGAATAGATTGCCTGAAGTAAGATAGTTTTATAAGTATATTATATACTAAGCCGTAGCTTTATTTATTCAATTATAATTAAAAGCTAAATTAAATTCCTTATGTCATAAAATTGTAAAGTATGATAATATGGGAATTTTATTACTATAAATAGAACTATTATTCTTACATTTTTAAGAATCGTAATTGCGTTTTAACCAAAAAAGGAGCTGACAAGGCTCCTTAATCGTCTGCAATATTCATTTCTTTTCTGAACTTCTCAATGATTTTTTTCTCGATTCTGGATACTGTCATTTGAGATATGTCGAGTTTTTTTGCTATGGATACTTGGGTTTTCTTTTCAAAGTATCTGTCTATGAGTATAACTTTTTCTACTTCATTTAGTTTTACCATTGTTCTTTCTATAAAGTCGGCGAATTCTATTTGATCGAAGTGTTTGTCTTCTTCACCGATTAAGTCTGACAGGTTTACTTCTCTTTCATCATTAGTTATTTCAAATGATGCGTCAAGTGATTGGGGTGAGTAAACTCTACTTCCCTCTATTGCTTCCAAGTACTTCTTCTTCGGAGATTTCCAGATAGTCAGCGATTTCTGCTATCGTTGGAGATTTTTGAAGGTTTTGGCTTAGGTAAATTCTGGCATTATTTACTCTTTTACTCATCTCCTGGATTCTCCTGGGTACTCTTATCACCCAGCCTTTATCTCTAAAGTACTTTTTGATTTCACCGATAATGGTAGGGGTTGCATAGCTCGAAAACTCGTATCCTTTATCGATATCGTATCTGTCGATCGCAAGTATAAGACCAATACTTGCAACTTGGTAAAGGTCGTCGTATTCAATTCCTTTGTTTACATACTTTTTAGCCAAAATGTCTGCAATATAGAGATGTTCTTCTATCAATCTGTCTCTCAATTTAAAGTCTTTGGTCTCTTTAAATTCTCTAAACATTTCTTTTATTTCTGCAGGTTCTAAAGCATTTTTGGAGTTTCTTGCTTTATCACTCATATTACTACTCCCTAGCAAACTTTCTAAGCAATATAAAGTCCTCTGTAAATTCTACTTCATCCATCAAGGTACTGAGTATCTGTTTGCCCAAGTTTAGGCTTTGATCGCTTTTGTAATTGATTTTACTTTCAGGCACGGTTACTTTTATTTCTATACTGTTTTCATCGACAATATAGTCTATCTTTATGCCTCTTTCATCAATCGCGATATTGCATGCTTCGGATATTGCGACTCTTAAATCTTCTATGCAGTCTATGTCTAAACAGATTTTGTTTGCAATAGATGAAGTAGTAAGTCTAACTGTAGAAATATATTTTGGTTTTCCGGGAATTGTCAGTGTTATTTCTTCTCTATTCATACTATTCCTCTATCTTAAATAACTTGTCGAGCTCAGTTATTACAAATATTTTCTTTACATTTGGTTTAACATTAATCAATTTGATGGTCTTAGAAGATTCTGTTAAAGCTTTATATACACTTATAAATGCACCTAAACCTGTTGAGTCTATATAGTCCAGTTGTGATGCATCTATTACGATGTCTTTTCCGTTTTTTTCAAATTCATTCAGTATTCCCTTGCTGAATTCGGGTGATGTATATATATCTAAATCACCACTGAGTGAAATTAAACTTTCATTCTCTTTTGTAGTAACATTTAAGTTTAAACTCATCTATTCCTCCTTAAATCTTAGTCTTCTTGATCGATATATTTAGCTACTGCTACTATTCTGTCATTGTCTCTGTTGATATCTTTCAGTTTAACTCCACTTGTGTCTCTTCCCTGTGTGGAAATCTCTTTAACCGAAAGTCTTATGATGTCTGATTGTAAGGATACTGCTATGATGTCATCTTCGGCATCTACTATCTTAGCAGCTACGAGTTGTCCTGTCTTTTTACTTATTTTATAGGTTTTGATACCCTTACCGCCACGGTTTTGAACTTTATATCTGCCAAGCAGTGTTTTCTTTCCAAATCCGTATTCGGAGATTACAAGCAGGTATTTGCTGTCATCCACCATTTCCATGGAGACTACACGGTCGCCTTCGTTAAGTCTTATACCTATTACTCCGGCTGCAGTTCTACCCATAGGTCTGATGTCTGATAGTTCAAATTTGATACTCATACCGCCTTCTGTGATAAGCATCATTTTTGCTTCATCAGAAGTGTATCTTACCGCAATCAGTTCATCATCTTCTTTTAAGCTGATGGCCCATATCCCACTCTTTCTTATGTTTTGGAACATGTCTAAAGGCGTCTTTTTAACGAGTCCTTTAGCTGTTGCAAATACCAATGATTCTATTTGATCACGGTCTGCATTAAGCGGTATTACGGCCGTAACCTTCTCATCTTTGGAGATGTTTAGAAGATTGATTATGGCCTGACCTTTGGCTTGTCTTCTACCCTCAGGTATTTCATAAGCTTTTAGTGAAAATACCTTTCCTTGATTTGTGAAGAATAGAAGTGTATCATGAGTAGTCGTTACAAACATTGATTCTACGAAGTCTCCTTCTTTGGTTGTAAGTCCTACGATTCCTTTTCCGCCTCTTTGCTGTACTTTGTAGTTGTCGGCAGGTTGTCTCTTGATATATCCTTCATTTGTAAGGGTGATTAGAACTTCTTCTCTTTCGATTAATTCCAGGGTATCTATCTCTCTGGCATCTGGTTTAAGTTCCGTTCTTCTTTCGTCACCGTATTTATCTGCAATTTCTCTAAGTTCCTGTTTAATAAGTTCTCTTAGAATTCTATCATTTTCAAGGATTTCTTTAAGTCTTGCAATTTCCTTTATTAGTTCTTCGTATTCATTGTCGAGTTTTTCTCTTTCAAGTCCTGATAATCTCTTAAGCTGCATGTCCAGTATTGCTTGAGATTGAAGGTCGCTTAAGCCGAATCTTTCGAAAAATATCTTCTTGATGTCGACATCAGAGTAGTTTGATCTGATTATTTTGATTATTTCGTCTATATTATCTATCGCTATCTTCAAGCCTTCGATAATATGTGCTCTGGCTTCTGCTCTTCTCAGATCGTACTTCGTTCTTCTGGTCACTACTTCTATTTGATGTGCAGTATAGTGACTTATCAGTTCTTTAAGATTTAGTACTTTCGGTTCACCATTTACAAGTGCAAGGTTGATTATTCCGAATGTAACCTGCATTTGCGTATATTTGTAGAGATTATTTAGAACTACATTTGCATTTGCATCTCTTTTAAGTTCTATAACAATTCTCATACCTCGTCTATCGGATTCATCTCTTAAATCGGAAATGCCTTCAATTCGTTTTTCTTTTACGAGTTCGGCGATTTTGATTATAAGATTTGATTTGTTTACCTGATATGGAATTTCGGAGACTATAATTCTCTCTCTATTTTTTAGTTCTTCTATTTTTGCAACAGCTCTGATGATTACTTTACCACGACCGGTTTTATAGGCGTCTTTGATTCCCTGCTGACCCATAATCCATGCTCCCGTTGGGAAGTCTGGTCCCTTAACCATTTTCATCAGTTCGCTAAGTTCGATTTCTTCGTCATCTAAGTATGCGGTTATGGCATCGGTTACTTCAACAAGGTTGTGGGGAGCCATATTTGTAGCCATCCCAACTGCAATTCCTGTAGATCCGTTTACTAATAGGTTAGGAAATCTGGATGGTAATACTACCGGTTCTTCTTCAGATTCGTCGTAGTTTGGTTGAAAGTCTACTGTTTCCTTTCCTAGGTCTCTTAGTAATTCTGTAGTGAGTTTTGTCATTCTTATCTCGGTGTAACGCATTGCCGCTGCACCGTCACCGTCTACTGAGCCAAAGTTACCTTGTCCATCTGCCAGTAAGTACCTGGTATTGAAATCCTGAGCAAGTCTTACAACTGCATCGTAGATTGCGCTGTCTCCATGAGGATGGTATTTACCCATTACATCCCCGACAAGTGCAGCAGATTTTCTATATGCTTTATCAGGTGTAAGACCTAGTTTATGCATTCCGTATATTATTCTTCTGTGTACCGGTTTTAAGCCGTCTCTTACGTCGGGTAATGCTCTTGCCACGATTACGCTCATCGCATAATCGAGGTAAGAATCTTTCATTTGTTCTTCTATATCAACATCTAAAATACCGACATGTCCTTTTTCTTCTGTCATTTAATCCCCCTATGCATCTAGATGTTTTACGTATTTAGCATTGTCTTCAATAAATTCACGTCTTGGTTCTACTTTATCTCCCATCAGTGTGCTGAATACTTCATCTACCGTAGTAGTACTGTCATCGATATTAACTCTTAACAATACTCTGTTATCCGGATTCATCGTTGTTTCCCATAATTGGTCATCGTTCATTTCCCCGAGACCTTTATATCTTTGAATTTTATGCTTATCTCTTCCAAGTTCATCCAAACTACTCTGTAATTCTTCATCGTCATAACAGTATTTAACTACTTTGTTTCCTCTTTTTATTCCGTAAAGAGGAGGTTGAGCTATATATACATGTCCTTTTTCTATGAGTTCTCTCATGTATCTGAAGAAGAATGTGAGTAATAATGTCCTTATATGCGCTCCGTCTACGTCGGCATCCGTCATTATTATTATCTTTCCGTATCTAAGATTTTCAATATTGAAATCCTGTCCTATACCGGTACCGAAAGCCGTTATCATGGCTTTTATTTCTTCATAACCTAGTACTCTGTCTATTCTTGCTTTTTCAACATTCATTATCTTACCACGTAGTGGAAGTATGGCTTGGAATACTCTGTCTCTACCTGTTCTCGCAGAACCTCCCGCAGAATCTCCCTCCACCAGGAATACTTCTGTCTCAGATAAGTCTGAGGACTGACAGTCTGCAAGCTTGCCGGGCAATGTGGTATTGTCGAGTATGGATTTTTTCTCTGGTTAGGTCTCTTGCTTTTCTCGCTGCTTCTCTGGCTCTTGCCGAACTCATTGCTTTTTCAATGATTATCTTTCCTATTTTAGGATTTTCTCCTAAGAATATCATAAGTTCATTTGATAAAAATGAGTCCACAGCAGATCTTGCTTCACTATTTCCCAGTTTTGATTTTGTCTGTCCTTCAAATTGAGGATTTTTAAGTTTTACGGATACTATCGCCGTCAAACCTTCTCTTGTATCCTCTCCTTGTAGGTTTTCTTCTTTTTCTTTTATTATATTGTAGTTTCTACCATATTCGTTTAGTGTTCTGGTTAGTGCTGTTCTAAGTCCACTCAGGTGATTTCCACCTTCGGTGGTGTGGATATTATTTGCAAATGTGAGTACATTTTCTGAGTAGGCATCGGTGTACTGCATTGCTATCTCTATGCCTATGTCATTTACCACACCTTCAAAGTACATTACTTCTTTGTGGATTGGTGTTTTTTTCTTGTTTAAGTATTCAACAAAGGACTTAATACCACCTGAGAATTGGAATTCTACTTTTTTGTCTTCTTCTCTTCTATCTTCAAGTTCTATTCTTATGCCTTTGTTAAGAAAAGCCATTTCTCTGAATCTAGTCTCAAGTGTTGAGAAGTTAAAATTGACGTCGTCAAATATAGTTGCATCCGGTTTGAATTTAATCATCGTTCCATGATCATTAGATTCACCTACAACTTCCAGTTGAGTTACGGGCTCTCCTTTGGAAAATTCCTGTCTATATTCGTATCCACCACGCCTAACTGTAGCTATAAGACTATCGGATAGTGCATTTACAGCTGAAACACCTACTCCGTGCAGTCCTCCGGATACTTTATAAGCCCCATTATTAAATTTTCCACCGGCATGAAGTACTGTAAGTACTGTTTCCAGTGTGGATTTACCGGTTTGTTTATGTTTTTCTACGGGAATTCCGGATCCATTGTCTTCAACAGATATAAATCCGTCATCGTATATTACGACTTTTATCGTGTCACAAACACCGGCAAGTGCCTCATCTATACTATTGTCTACTACTTCGTATACCAAGTGATGAAGCCCTGTAGTACTTGTAGAGCCGATGTACATTCCCGGTCTAAGTCTAACCGGTTCAAGTCCTACCAATACTTGAATATCATCAGCACCATATTCTCTATTATTTGTCATTTAAAAACCCCTTCTTCAGTTTAGATAATGGGAGATACCAGTCTATCTTTAAGTAGTTTTGGACTAAAGGAACATGAATATATCTTTTTTCCGTTTGATCCATCACATAATACATAAGATTTTATAAAATTCTGATTGCTACAGTATATCATATCTCCGTCTTTTTCGTATTCTATGAGTATTCTGTGGTTGTCTTCCGAGCTTAGTGCACTATTGCTGTCCATGATTGCGACTATTTCATCTACCGCTACCACATTATTATTTCCTAAATCAATATACATTTTTCACCTATTAACTATTCTTCCTTCATTTATTTTCTTAATATTTATATTTTTACTAAAATAATTTAACTCGTCTGCATTTACTTCATTTGTAGTAATTAGTGACTGACAATTACTAATTTTTTCCAAAAATCTCTGTCTTCTGTTTTTATCCAGTTCAGAGAATACATCGTCCAAAAGAAGGATTGGCCAGCTATTATTATATCTGTTTACGATGTCCATCTCTGCAAGTTTTATGCTCAGAATTATCGATCTCTGCTGACCTTGAGATGCGAATATTTTGGAGTCCTTGCCGTTTATAAGCAGTTCCAAATCATCTCTATGTGGACCATTCGAGGTATGTCCGTATCTTAGGTCTGTCTCAAGTGATGACATTATCTTTTCATAGAGTAATCCGGTCAGTTCTTCTCTTTCTATGCTGATAAGTTCAATATCCGGTAAAGAGTTCATGTATACCATGTCCAGTTCCTCGGAATTTCCTGTTATTTCGGAGTGGATTTTACTCGATATCCCCTTTAGTATGGTTACGTACTTGTGGCGCATTATCGTTATGACTGCACCGATTTCAGCAATTTGTTTTGTTATACTTATCAACTGTTCTTTAAAATATCTAGTAGTCTGTGATTTTTTAAGTAAGCTGTTTCTTTGACTTATGAGTCTGGTAAAAGTATTGTGCAATCTATTAAAAGAAGGTCTTATAGTCGTTATTGCATCATCTACCAGTTCTCTTCTTAATGAAGGACCATCTTTAACTACTCTGAGATGATCCGGCCAAAAGTATACTATATCGAACTGACTTTTCATATCCTTTAAAGATTTGATTCTTAGATCATTAATAGTTATTATCTTTTCTTTTCCAATCTCTATGTGGATAAGTTTTCTTCTATCATTTCTGATTATTTGTGCATCAAGTGTTGCCCGATCACAATTATGCCTTATTATATCACTATCTTTAACACTTTTAAAAGAATTTCCTCTACTGCAATAGTAGATTGATTCTAGTAGATTTGTCTTGCCTTGTGCATTGCCACCGATAAAAATATTGATGCCATTGATAAATTCCATTTTTTCATTTTTATAATTTCTATAATTTATTAATTTTAAATCTGAAATATACAAGGCAGTTCCTCTTCTATCATTCTATTATTATTTTTTGATCTTCAAATTCAATGGTATCTCCAGGACGGAGTTTTTTACCTCTCATGGTGCAAATTTCACCATTTACTATAATCTGTTCGTCATTTATGAGCATCTTTGCCTCTGCACCTGACTGAACCAGTGAAGCGTATTTCAATAATTGGTCCAGTTTTATAAATTCACTGTCTATTTTGATTTTTTTGGTATTCATCAAAATTCCTCACTCTTAAGTTTTACAGGCAGTACTAGGTAGGTATAGTCGATGTCTCCGTCTATCGGTTCGATTGTAACCGGATTTATCATACCTTTAAGATTTATCTTTATTTCATCTGTGTCGATAACTTTGATACCTTCAAGTAAGTATTTATTATTAAATGCTATATTGATGCCTTCTCCTTCCAGTTCACATGAAAGTTTTTCATAACCGTCACCAATTTCCGTATTGGATTTGATTTCCAATGTGTTATCGTCCAATAGTATTTTAACCAGTCTTGCTTTGTCTTCTCTTGCAAGTAAGGAGATTCTTTCTAGTGAGTCTACCATGCTCTGTCTGTTTATCTTTACATAAGAAGAGTATTTTTCGTTTAGAATTGAAACATAGTCTACGAATTTTCCTTCTAGTAGTCTGGAGTAAAATTTAGTATCTCCGAATTCAAATAAGATATGTCCACTCATTGTGGATATCTTTATATCTTGTCCGGGTTCTATTATTTTTACCAGTTCACCTAAACTTCTGGCAGGTATGATTACTTTTATATCAGGTGCATCATCTATATTTATTCTTACTCTGGACAATCTATATCCATCAAGTGATACGAAGTTTATATTATCTCTTTCTATATCCAAAAGTACTCCCATAAGTGCAGGTCTGGTGTCATCAATGGATGTTGAAAAGAGTGTATGTTTTATGGATTTACTAAGTAGTTCTTCGCTTATTAGCAGTTTTTTATCCGTTTCAACTTCCGGAAGCGATGGGTATTCAATAGGATCCAGTCCGGTTAAATTGAATTCTATACTTTCACATTTTATTTTTATATTTTTATCTTTTACTGTAATTGACACTGGTGAGTCCGGTAATTTTCTTGTTATATTTCCAAATAAGGTGGAGTTTATTACTATACTTCCCTCTTCTTCAATAGTACAAGCAGTTTTTGTAATAATAGCCATGTCAAAATCCGTTGCCAAAAGGGTCAAATATCCATCTTTTGCTTCAAATAATATACCTTCAAGTACCTGCATTGTCGTTCTGGCTGAGATTGCTTTTTGGGCAATATTTATTTGTTTTAGCAAATCTGATTGATTAATTATTATCTTCACGTAAATCCTCCTTATTCTTATTATTAAATAGTAATAGTAGTAGTAGAGTATGTATATAATGTGGATATCTTTGTTATTCGTTGAAAATACTCTATCTTCTATCTTGAATATTCTGTTGATAATACCTAGATAAATCTCTATTCTATCAACACTATCAACAGCTCATATTTTATGATTTATAATTTTGAGTTATCCACAAGTTATCAACATCAGTTATTTACATTTTGTGGATTATGATTTTATTCTCTCTATAAGAGCATCTATTTCGTCTCTAAAGTCTTCGTCTTCCGTCGCAAGTTGTGTAATTTTCTCTATACCATGTATTATCGTACTATGGTCTCTATTGAATGAGTTGGCAATTTTTAAAAGCGATAAATCAGTCATCTGTCTTGAAAGATACATTGCAATCTGCCTAGGGAAGGCTATATTTCGCGATCGGTTTTTCGATTCCAAATCTCCGCTTTGAAGTGCGTAATTGTCGATTATTATATCTTTTATAAGGTCTATGGTTATAATTTTTTCTTCGGTTTCACTGATAAGTTTTTTAAGTGCTTCTTTTGCGAATGGAAGGTTTATGTTATCCACTTTCATCAGAGTGGAATAAGCTATTACTTTTAATAGTGCTCCTTCCAGTTCTCTAATATTGTATTTTATATTCATTGCGATGTATTCCAGTACATCATTCGGTACGTAAATCCCTTCCATTGCCACCTTTTTGTTTAGGATGGCGACTCTTGTTTCAAAGTCAGGCTGCTGGATATCAGCTATCAATCCCCATTCAAACCTGGAAATTAGTCTTTCTTCAAGGGTTTTTATCTCTTTTGGAGGTCTGTCCGAGGATATTATAATTTGTTTATTTGCATTGTAAAGATCGTTGAAAGTGTGGAAAAATTCTTCCTGTGTACCGGTTTTACCTGCAATAAATTGGATGTCGTCTATCAATAGTACATCCACTTCTCTGTATTTTTTTCTGAATTCCCTGTTTTTTCTATTATTAAGTGATGAAATCAGGTCATTTGTAAAGGTTTCACTACTTAGGTAGACTACTTTTTTTTCGGGATAGGTATCTTGAATTTTCTGTGCACATGCGTTCATAAGATGTGTTTTTCCAAGTCCGGCTCCTCCATATATAAAGAGAGGATTATAAGATGTTCCTGGAGATTCAGCAACTGCCATGGATGCCGAGAGTGCAAATTCGTTACTTTTACCTGCTACGAAATTCTCAAATGTGTATTTAGATATAAGTCTGTTTCTATTTCTATTATCGTTTGCTGTAGTAGGTTTTTGAGTTTCCACATCACTGTCAGTAATCTCAGGTTCACTTATTGGTATAAAAGTGTCTGATTTTTGTGCATAGATTTCAAGTGTTTTTTCTTCAGTAGAAGGATCTACTAGTATTACTTCAATATTTTTATTCAGTAAAAAATGAAGATACTTTTCGAGTGTTTTTTTATATCTTTGTTCTATCATCCTTCGAGTAAAGTCGTTTGGTGAATGAACAAAGATTGTATCTCCATTGAAAGCTATAGGTTTCATGCTGGAAATCCATGTATTGTATGTAAGTTCGGAAAGCTCGACCTTAAACATCTCATTCACTTCTTCCCAGATTTTTGATAACTCTATATTCATTTGTCTCCCCCAATCAATCACAGAGTAGTCCGGCAAAATTAAGTTTATACTTATCAACACAAAATAAAATAGCTAAACCGGCTAAAAAAGCTGAGATAGCAGAGTATTTTATAAATAATCAACTTTATCAACATGTATGTGGATAATTATATCATATTGTGTTAAAACTATGAAAAATTCATATAAAGTGGGTATTTAACAGTATAGATATCAACAAATTATCCACACAATGTGCATAAATGTTCAAAAATACGTGATTTAAAATATAATTAACATCTGGTTATATTATATCAAATAATAAAGTCTATATCAAATTTATCCACAGGTGTAAAATAGGAAAAAATAGGCATTTATCAAATATATAAATGAATTAAAATCATCTAAAATCTTGACTTTTGATGCACATATATTTATAATCTTTATTAGTGTTTTAGGTTTATTTCATTTATTTATTAATCAATGTATTTTATAAGCTAGGGGGTGCACAAATGAAAAGAACTTTCCAACCTAATGTAAGAAGAAGAAAGAAAAATCATGGTTTTAGAAAGAGAATGAGAACTAAATCCGGAAGAGCCGTTATTCAAAGAAGAAGACTAAAAGGAAGAAAAAGATTAACAGCATAATTGGTGAAATATGGAAAAAAGCCTTAGATTAAGGAAAAATAGAGAATTTCAAACTGTTTATAAACGAGGTAGTAGTTATTGGAATAGAGAATTTACAATACTCACTTTAAAGAACAACCTCTCTACTTCTAGAATAGGCTTTACTGTAACAAAAAAATTTGGTACTGCTGTAGAAAGAAATGCTATTAAAAGAAAGCTCAGAGAAATTATAAGACTCAATAAACATACATTGATTAAGGGATATGACATAGTCATAATCCCTAAAAAAAACACTAAAGATATGAATTTTGAGGAGCTTAGCCGATCTTTGATTCACGTGTTCGGTATTGTTAATAGAAAAAAGAGAACCAAGGGAAAAAAATGATATGAATAGTCTTGCCATATATATTATAAAATTTTATAGAAAATATGTTTCAGGATTATTTGGATCCAATAAGTGTAAATATTATCCTACATGTTCTCAGTATGCTCTCGAAGCATTCAGCAGATACGGTTTTTTTAAAGCTACCATAAAAAGTGTTTGGAGAATCTTAAGATGTAATCCATTTTCAAAAGGTGGATATGATCCTTTAGATTAACAGGAGGTTAAATTTGAGTATATTAACAAATGCACTAGGTGCTATATTAAAGTTCATTTATCAATCATTGACGGCAATGGGTAATGAACCGAAAAATATTTCATACTATGCACTAGCACTGATAGCAATGGCTCTTTTACAAAAGATTTTTACAATGCCATTGACTTTAAAAGGGACCAGAAATGCTCAAAGAGGTCAAGAACTAAACCCGCAAGTTGAAGCAATAAGAAAGAAATATGCAAATGATCCTGCGACACAAAACAAAAAGATTATGGAATTGTATAAGGAAAACAATTATAATCCCGCAAGTGGATGTCTACCGATGCTTATTCCAATAATCATAGTATTTGCAATGTTTAGTGTTATCAGGAATCCGGCTGAATATATGCTGGATAAGGGTACACAAATCCATGAGATTGCTAAGAATTTCATCTGGGTACCTGATTTAAGTAATCCGGATCCTTATATCTACGGTTTACCACTTGTATATGCGGTATCGATGTTTGCTTATTCATCGTTGATGCAGACTCAGCAACCAGGCGGAGACAAGAATATGCAATCGATGAATATGATGATGAAATACATGATGCCTATAATGATGTTTTTCTTTTCAAGATCTTGGCCGGCAGGTTTAATACTTTTCTGGGCGACAAGTAATATCAGTGAGATTATTATTCGAGCTATAATGAAATTCTTCATTAAAAAGGGGGAAACAGCTAGTTGAAATCGGTAATTAGAACAGGAAAAACAGTTGATGAAGCTGTATCTCAAGCATTGGAAGTATTAAATACTACAAAAGAAAAAGCAAAGATAGAAATATTGGAAGAACCCAAGAGCGGGCTTTTCGGTTTTATAGGTTCAAAGGATGCAGTTGTAAGAGTCAGCATTCCGGAAGAAAAATCTGAAGTATCTGAAATAATAGAAGAGGTTTTCTCTAATGGAACTAAGGAGAAAGCAAAAGAGATAAGTGAACCTGTAGCTGAAAAAGTGCAAGAAGTCGAAGAAAAGACAGAAGAATTCCACCAAGAAAAAATCGAAAAAGTAGCAAGTGAATCGGATGAAGAGATTGCAGTGAATCTTTTAAATGACATACTTAGTGGAATGGACATCAAAGCTGATTTAGATGTAGTTAAAACAGAATCAGGAATTGAGATTGAGATTAAAAATGCCGATGATCGCGACATAGGGATCATTATCGGTAGGCGAGGCGAGACTCTCGATGCCATACAGTATCTAGTTAATTTAGCACAAAACAAATCTGTAGAAGAATATACCAGAGTCGTTATAGATATTAACTCTTATAGAAAAAAACGTGAGGAATCTTTAATAAGATTGGCACAAAAGACAGCTGAAAGAGCTAAGAGATATAAGAGAAATATGAGACTGGAACCAATGAATCCGTATGAAAGAAGAATCATACATTCCGCTCTACAAAAAGTTAATGGTGTAAGCACCATGAGCGAAGGTGAAGAACCTTATCGTAGAGTAATCATTAAGTTTAACAGAAAATAGAACATAAAACTGAATGAAAGAACCCGGAAAATCCGGGTTCTATTTATTTATTAATAGATGGAACTACATATACTATTCATAGTAGAATATAAAAAGGTTATAATATATAATGAATATTAAAATAGAGCATAGAGAAAGGGATATTTATGGATAAGACAATTGCAGCAATATCCACTTCCATTGGGGAAGCTGGAATAGGAATTGTTCGAATGAGTGGAAAAACAGCTATAGAAATCGGAAAATCCGTTTTCGTACCTGCTAATAATAGAGAAATAAGTGATGATAGTAATAGAAAACTTCTATACGGTCATATATATGATGGAGATACTCTCATAGATGAAGTACTGGTTGCTTTTATGCACGCACCCTATACTTATACTAAAGAGGATATGGTAGAAATATATACACATGGAAGTATTGTAAGTGTCAAAAAAGTTTTGGAGCTCCTACTTAAAAGAGGAGCTGATATAGCCGAGAGAGGTGAGTTTACAAAAAGAGCTTTTCTAAATGGGAGACTCGATTTATCTCAAGCTGAAGCGGTCATAGATGTAATAAAAGCAAAGACGGATTCTTCTTACAAGCAGTCAATAAATCAACTAAAAGGCGGTCTTAAAGACAAAATCTCAAGTCTTAGAAATTCCCTTATGGAGATATTGATGTTTGTAGAAGTGGCTATCAATTTTTCCGAGGACGGTCAAGAAGAACTCAACACTTCAAAGGTCATAAAAGACGGTAGAATGCTATTGGAAGAAATGTCGGAACTTATAAATACTTCCAATAAGGGTAAGATAATAAGGGATGGTGTAAATACTATCATCCTGGGTAAACCGAATGTAGGAAAGTCTTCCCTACTTAATAATCTGCTTAGAGAAAATAGAGCAATAGTTACTGATGTACCCGGAACTACGAGGGATATGATTGAAGAATTTATCAATATAAATGAAGTGGCTATTAGACTTGTAGATACTGCAGGAATAAGGGAAACAGACGACATAGTTGAAAAAATAGGAGTTGAGAGATCCTTGGAATTGTCTGAAAATGCAGATTTAATTATTGCGATTTTCGACATATCAAATGAACTGGACGAAGAGGACCATAAGATACTCGAGATAATCAAGGATAAAAAGACAATAGTGCTACTCAATAAGGTTGACCTTGGAAGTATAGTTGCCAAGGAAGAGATTGAAAACACAATCGGTGAAGTGAGGATTATAGAAACTTCGATGAACCATGAGATAGGCATTAAAGAACTTGAAGAGTCTATAGTAGAGCTTTTCTATCTAGGCGATATAAATATGGACAGCGATATAATAATATCTAACTCGAGACATGAAAAACTATTAAGAGAATCAAAACAGAGTTTGTCAGATGCGATCGATGCTATAGAATCAGGTATACCTATAGACTGTGCGGAGGTTGATCTTAGAAACTCCTGGATAAAACTTGGAGAAATTACAGGCGAGTCGACTACACCTGAGTCGGTTCTTGATAAAATCTTCAGTGAATTTTGTATAGGTAAGTAATTTTGTAATTGAAAGATGGTGATATATTGGAAATGAAATATTTTGATGACGGTTCATATGATGTGGTAGTCGTAGGTGCTGGTCATGCAGGATGTGAAGCTGCACTTGCTTCAGCTAGACTGGGGCTCAAAACACTTATAATGACTATCAGTATGGAATCTGTGGCCGATCTGCCTTGTAATCCGAATATCGGAGGAACCGGTAAGGGACATCTGGTTAGGGAAATAGATGCACTTGGCGGAGAGATGGCAATTAATATAGATAAGACTTTTATTCAGTCGAGAATGCTGAATACCTCTAAAGGACCTGCTGTTCACTCATTAAGAGTACAGGCAGATAAATATAAATATCATATAGAAATGAAACAGGTTCTGGAGAATCAAGAGAATTTGGATTTGATACAGGCTGGAAGCTTCAGAGATTATCATAAAAGATAAAAAAGTAGTAGGTGTAAAGACTTTGGCAGGAGGCATATATACTGGTAAATGTGTGATTATTGCCACCGGAACATATCTAAAGGGACTTATTTTAATGGGAGAACTACAGTATACAGGCGGTCCTCATGGT
Organism: Peptoniphilaceae bacterium AMB_02; assembly: GCA_036321625.1. Classification (NCBI taxonomy): domain Bacteria; kingdom Bacillati; phylum Bacillota; class Tissierellia; order Tissierellales; family Peptoniphilaceae; genus Microaceticoccus; species Microaceticoccus formicicus. The sequence goes on along the minus strand of CP143259.1, from coordinate 2,484,771 downwards.
ATGACATCCGCTGAGTTTTTGTCTAAGTCGCTTTTAGAAAATGATATAGAGTTAAGACGTTTCAAAACCGGAACACCTGCCAGGGTTCATATGGACTCAGTAAATTTAGAACTGATGGAGGTTCAAAAAGGTGATGATGAAATAATTCCGTTCTCCTTTATGAATAAATCCGAAGATATACAAAGAGAACAAAGGGACTGTTATCTGACATATACAACGGCCAAGACCAAAGAGATTATTCAAAAAAACCTTAGTAGAAGCCCTATGTATTCAGGTGAGGTTGCCGGTATCGGTCCAAGATACTGTCCTTCTATAGAAGATAAGATAGTAAGATTTCCGGAAAGAGAAGAACACCAGATATTTTTGGAACCTGAAGGACTTGATACAAAAGAGATGTATGCTCAAGGCATAAGTTCCACTCTTCCCTACGAAGTTCAGATAGATATGTACAAGTCGGTTATCGGTATGGAGAATGTCAAGATTATGAGACCTGCTTACGGTATCGAGTATGACTGTATAGATCCGACCATATTAAAACAAACACTTGAACATAAGGAAATAGAAAATCTGTTTTTTGCAGGTCAGATTAACGGTTCGTCCGGATATGAAGAAGCTGCAGCACAAGGCTTGATAGTCGGACTAAATTCATTTTGCAATATAAAAGGAAAAGAGCCTTTTATATTGGACAGATCCGATGCTTATATAGGCGTGTTGATAGATGACTTGGTAACCAAGGGAACAAATGAACCTTATAGGATGATGACTTCAAGAGCGGAGTACAGACTCACTTTAAGACAGGACAATGCCGATTTAAGACTGACTCAAAAAGGATATGATATCGGGCTGGTTACCGAAGAGAGATATGCGAGGTTTACCGAGAAGAAAGCAGCTATAGAAGATGAACTCGCAAGATTAAAGAAGGTAATAATAACGCCTACCGCTAGCAGCAATAATACTCTGGTAGAGCTTGGTACAACAGAGCTTAAAACTGCACTTAGTCTATATGATTTAATCAGAAGACCTGAGCTGGATTATGAAATGCTTGCAGTACTGGATACTGAAAGGCCAAACCTTGAGACTGAGGTTAAAAACCAAGTACAGACGATAATCAAATATGAAGGATATATAGAAAAACAATTATTCCAGATAGAGCAGTTTAAGAAGCTGGAAAAGAAATCCATAGCTCATATAGAAGATTATAAGCAAGTCAAAGGTTTAAGTAATGAAGCTGTCCAAAAGCTTAATAATTTCAGACCTGAATCGGTTGGTCAGGCAAGCAGAATTTCCGGAGTTTCACCATCCGATATAAATGTATTGTTAATTTATTTGGAGATGCAAAGGAGGCAAAATGAGTAGTAAACTTACTGAACTGACAGCTTCTGCAAATATTGAATTAAGTGAAGAAAACATACTAAAGCTTACAAGATATAAAGAGCTGGTACTGGAATGGAATCAAAAGTTCAATTTAACTGCTATAACAGATGATGAAGAGTTTGATATTAAGCATTTTTATGATTGCCTCTTGCTTTTAAAGCTGGATGAGATAAAAGGTGCAAAGAAAATCATAGATATAGGAACAGGTGCCGGATTTCCAGGAATACCACTTGCAATAATGATGCCGGATACAGAGTTTTTGTTACTGGATTCATTAAAGAAACGTATTGGTTTCTTAGAATTCGTAATCGAGGATCTGGGATTAAAAAAAGTCAGAGCCATCCATGCAAGAGCAGAAGAACTGGGCAGAGATCCTGCATATAGAGAAAAATACGATATTTGTGTCTCAAGAGCCGTTGCATCACTTGATACGCTTTCGGAATTCTGTATTCCCTTTGTAAAACCATCCGGTCATTTCGTATCCATGAAAGGATCTGCAGGAAGAGAAGAGCTCAAAGATGCAAAAAATGCCATCGAGATTCTGGGAGGAAAACCTGAGGATATTATCGAGTATGAGCTAGTCGAAGGAGATCATAAGAGATTCCTAATAAGTATAAAGAAGATTAAAAGCACTTCTAAAAAATACCCTAGAGCGGGTGGCAAGCCAAAGAGTAAACCGCTTTAGACAAATGAATTGAATTAAATAGTTAAAACATTATGAAACCCCCTATATCAACTCAACATGAGGATTAGGGGGTTTCAAAGTCTATGACTTAAGGGGCGTCATTTAATAAATCAGCTAAAATAAGATGATTTTATCTTGATCTACATTTAACCTTATATCCACATTTAATACTTACTAATAGAACGATCAACCAGTAATGCAATGACGTCGTAGAAAAAATTAGGAAATGTCGTCACTTCATCATTTACTCCTAAAATTGACTCTATACTGTTCTATTTACATACGGATCTATTAGAATAGTGCTAAAATAATTGCAGCCTAGGGTTATCTCTCCCTCCGAGTTTGCTTCGCAAACCCACCTCCCTCGTCAGATGGAGGCCTTCAAAGACAGATTTTTCCACATCTCCTATAGCAGAACCCATCTTAAGTTCATACATTACATTCTCTTATTTTTACGGTCCTTTTTTTGCAGTCGAATTCTTACCAATAACCCAGTTCTTAGAACTTCTTTACATGAAAGTTTCCGTAATTTCGTAATGAATCTCAATTGGTTAGTTGGAAAGAGAGATGCCTGTGATAGCAACTGAGTGAGTGAAAGGAATAAAAGAATTAGAAGAATTCTACTTATATATCCTAAACTCACCATTTATCCAAACCTCTACCGACTCTATGATTAAATCAGTTAAAGAAGCAGAGGAAGTGCCCACACTTCCACGTTTATTTCCAAACTCTTTCCTTACAACCGATAAACTAAGAAACATACCCACAATTACATGTTTATTTTCCCACCTATTTTAATCTTACAAATTTTTCAATCGGGCGTGCTAAAAAAGAGCTAAAAAATTGTAATCTAGAATTTTCTCCCCCGAGCCGTTTTTAGGTTTATTTTATTCGCCTTTATTTTTACATTCGAATTCAGCTACTAAATTCTTTTTTTATACTGGATTAATATTCCAAAAGATATATATTAATTGACATAAGCCGGTTTGAGCCATCTTTCTGGTTTTATCAGAATAAATTTAGAGTCTTGTATTATGAGAAAACTACAAAACGGTCTCTACGTTCATTCTAGAGCCTCTATTATAATAATCTAAAATTATAATATTCATAATCTATATAAGATGAATGAAATAGCGAAAATACGTTTAATAAATAACTAACAATAAATACGTGAATCCTGTCTATAAAAGAATTATATAATAGTAGAATATAAGTTATAATCTATGTAGAGGTGATTAAATGAAAACTGAAATTATATCTGTCGGAACAGAATTATTACTTGGAGATATTTTAAATACCAATTCAAAATATATATCTACAAAAATGGCTGAACTAGGTCTCCCTCTTTATAGACATACCACGGTAGGAGATAATTTTGAAAGGCTATGCAAAGCTATCATCACGGGCCTTCAAGATAATGATATCCTGATACTGACCGGAGGACTCGGACCTACGCCGGATGACATTACAAAAGAGGCATGCGCCAAGGTACTTGATTTGCCGTTGTTACTCAATGACGAGAGTTATGAGAGATTGAAGGAGTATTTTGCAGACAGAAACTCCGTTGAAAACAATATGAAACAATCAGTATTTCCTGAAGGGACTATCATCCTTCCAAATAGATTTGGAACAGCCGATGGAGGGATTATAGAAGCTGAAGGTAAAATTATTATAATACTGCCCGGACCACCTAAAGAGATGGAACCGATGTTCGAAGAGTATGTATATCCCTATCTTTCAAAATTCAGTGTGCAGAAGTTCTTCTCTAGGTTCTACAGAATCACAGGCATGGGAGAATGGCAGATGTACAGCATTATCAAAGATTTAATAGATACTCAGACAAATCCGACGGTAGCACCTTATGCAAAAAAAGAAGCGCTAGTTATAAAACTTACAGCAGCAGCAAAAGACTTGGAAAGTGCAGAAGTCTTGTTTGAACCTTATGAAAAAGCCTTTAAAGAACGTTTTAAGGAAAATTATTTAGGTTATGATCAAAGACCTCTAGAGGAGAGAATAGGAGAAATAGTTATTGAGAAGGATTTATCAATCTCAACTGCTGAATCCATTACAGGTGGAATGGTTGCCTCTACCCTAATCAATTATCCCGGAATCTCCAGTGTCATAAGTGAATCTTATGTAGTCTATAGCGATGATGCCAAGAAAGAGATCCTTGGTGTAGATAAGGACATATTGGAAAAACACAGTGCAGTCAGCCCTGAAGTCCTCAAAGAAATGCTCTATGGAATTAGGCGAATTACTAAATCTGATATTTGTCTTGCAACTACAGGATATGCAGGACCGAATGATGATAAAGTCGGCTTAGCTTACTATGGCTATCTAATTAATGATGAACTCTATATAAATGGTAGAGTATTTAAAGGACTAAGAAACGAAATACGACAAAGAGTAACAAGAGAATTATTAAATGCACTACTTAAAAGGCTACTTGATAAAGATATATAAGTAATATAATATTATTTAAGCCATGTAATTAATTGTTTCACGTGAAACATTTAAATTGTTTGAGTTGAGAATTCCGGAGTTATAATGCTAATAATTGCATACATTAAAATAAATATAAAATGCTTTAATCTATATCTTTGATTTTTATAAGTTAATGGACTTAATTTAATTTTAGAATTATTGTCCATTATTGTTTCACGTGAAACATCAGGCTCTATTAATTACTAAAACAAATATATGATAATATAAAACTATCGATAAGCTCCCAAATTGTTTCACGTGTAACAATTTAGGGGTTTTACTTTTTGGATAACTATATTCTGCTTATAATAGTTAACTAAATTAGATAAAATGGTTATATCATTAGGTATATTGGAATTTGGATACCATTATATAAAGAAAACTACTTAAAAAACTAAACTAATTCTAAGTATAACTTCATTTGTTTAGATTTTGAATTATAACACATATTGACATAATGTTTCACGTGAAACAAATTTCAATAAAGGGTTCTTTTTAGTTGAAATTGTTGATTATTCAATTTTCAAATTTACAATATCTACAAGATTTTAATACTTCGGATTAGCCTTAAATTCTCATTAGCACTAACAAATAAACAATCCAATACCTTATTCATTTCATTTTTCATATATGATTAATTTATACAGAATATTTTAAATGATACCTTATGATATTAATTTTAATAATGATGTTTCACGTGAAACAATCATTAGGCATTATTTATTATTTTGTGTTTCACGTGAAACATTGAGTATTCTTAAAAAACTAGATCTACCGTGATAGTTTAAATCCACTAAAACGAGTAAACTATTATAATAAAATAATTCAATCTGAAAATTTTAAATTGTTTAAATAATTAAAAGTATTAAGTACAATTATTATACTTAGCAAATTAAATCCGCTCAATCCAATAATCATATTTCTTAATAGTATCAAAATATTCTTTCATTAATAATGATGTTTCACATGAAACATTCTCAAAACTAATATATCATTTGATGTCTAATGATTTCGAATAAATGACAGTAATTTAAGCTATAATTATATTGTATGCTCATGCGAGATTTTAAAATGGTTAATATGCAATCTTTAACTTTCTAAAATTGGTATATTCCTATGTCTATGTTATAATATTCATAAGTGATTATTTAATTTGAATTTGAGATTTTAGTAATTGATAATAGCTGTAAGGAGCTGTAATATGTCTTAAAATACATTCAATACGAGTGGATTATTTAGACGTATGTAGGCAAGATATTTTAAATACAAGTATTATTTTCAAATTTATCAGTATACATTTATTATAGATAGTTTGTTAAAAAATGTATTTACGAAATAAATTTATGGAGGGATTTTTATAATAAAGAGATAGTTAATAATATGACAAAGTTTGTCTTTTATTCCTTTTAGCTGGGGCTAAAGAAAACATGATATTTAATAATAAATTGATAAAAATAGATTGAGTAGAATTCTGTATTTTTATGAATTGATTGTTAAATATATATTTATTATCCGGTGAAATGTAATGCCGATTTGAATACTTTGGAGAGTGTTTATGGGTAAAATTATTTGTGTTTTTAATCAGAAGGGTGGAGTCGGTAAAACGACTACAGTTGTTAATTTAGCAGCTGCACTCGGGAATTTAAAGAAAAAGGTATTGGTAACGGATGTCGATCCGCAAGCAAATGCTACCTCAGGCCTGGGTATAAATAAGGAAGAGTTGGAGCATACGATTTATGAGCTGCTTATAAGTACTGAAGATTCCAGGGAATTCATACTTGAAACCAGTTCAAAAAATGTTGGTATTTTACCGTCTACACCGGATTTGGCAGGTCTTGAAGTGGAGCTAGTGATGCTGGATACCAGGGAGACTAGACTTTCTAAAGTATTAAATTATGTAAAAGATGATTACGATTTTATACTTGTGGATTGCCCTCCATCGCTCGGACAGTTGAGCATTAACGCTCTTGTTGCTGCAGATTCTGTGCTTATTCCGATTCAGTGTGAGTATTATGCACTTGAGGGTGTTTCCCAATTGATTGCTACTTTAGAGCTTATAAAGACCGGTTTAAATCCTTCGCTGGAAATAGAAGGAGTACTACTGTCTATGTTTGACGGTAGAAACAATTTGGCTTTGGAAGTGGTAGAGGAGGTCAAAAAATACTTTAAGGATAAGGTTTTTAAAAGTATTATTCCGAGAAATATTAGGGTTGCCGAAGCACCATCTTATGGTTTAAGTGTAATCGAGTACGACGAAAAGTCTAAGGGTGCACAGGCCTATACCAAACTTGCAAAAGAAGTTGTCAGAAATAATAAGAGATGATAAGGAGCCTGGTAATATGAAAAAAAAGACCGGACTAGGTAGGGGTCTTGGCGCTCTTATCAGGGATACTGCACCTGATAATGAGTCTAGTGATATTGAGCAAATTAAAAGTATCGATATTGAATTAATCTATCCTAGAGAAGATCAACCTAGAAAACAATTCGATGATGAAACCATAGCTGAACTTGCAAAATCCATAAGTGATCATGGAATTCTTCAACCACTCTTATTGAGAGAAGTTGGAGATAAGTTTGAGATTATTGCAGGAGAACGTAGGTATAGAGCGGCTAAGATTGCGGGTTTAAAAGAAGTACCTGCTCTTATAAAGGATGTAAAAGACAACATTGTTAAAGAAATATCTATAATAGAGAATATACAAAGGGAAGATTTAAATCCGATTGAGGAAGCTCTGGCTTACGAAGAGTTATTAAGCGAATATAATTTAACTCAGGAAAAATTAGCTGCTAAAGTTGGGAAGAGCAGATCCTATATAGCTAATAGTTTAAGATTATTGGGCTTGGATGATTATATTAAGGAGTATTTAATTAAAGGGGAAATCACCTCCAGCCAAGGAAGGACCTTGCTTTCAATTAAGAACCCACTGGAGAGAAAAGAGTATTTGAACAAGCTTCTCGAAAACAAAATCAATATCAGAGAGATTGAGAGAAGGGCTAAGAAAAAGCATACCGGTAAAGTTGATATTTTTATTAAGGACATGGAAGAGCGATTTACCGAAGTACTCGCTACAAAGGTAAAACTCATACCCGGTAAAAAAGGTGGTAAAATCGAGATTAGCTATTTTAGCAATGAGGATCTCGATAGAATATATGAATTCTTTAAGGAGGAAAATTATGGATAATTTGATGGGATTAAGCTTAAAACAGTATTTGGACAATGCTTCGGATAAAGAACCTAATCCGGGTGGAGGTTCAGTTGCAGCTTATGTAGGTGGACTGGGAACAGCTCTTGCTATAATGGTTTTAAATCTTTCTTATGGCAAAAAAGCTTATGAGGATTTGGATCAGAATATCAAAGATCAATTGGAAGATTTAAAAGATGAGTATTTTGAGATTATTAAGGAATTGGAAGTCTATGTAAATGAAGATGCAAAATCATTTAATAAAGTACTCGAAGCTTTCAAACTTCCTAAAGAAACAGAAGAAGAGAAGGAAATCAGATCAAATGCAATTCAAGAAGGGTACAAGTATGCATTGGAGGTTCCTTTAAATACTGCTAGATTGGCAAATAGAGCTCTTAACAAATTGGAACCATTTGTAGAGCATGGTACGGTATCGGCTATTACAGACGTCGGATGTGCTATACTTTTCTTAGCTTCTGCTATAGAAGCGGCACTATTCAATGTTATAATTAACTTAAAGAGCATTAAAGATGAGGAATTTTGCAAGCAGGCTGATGATGAGGTCCATGAATTAATAGCAAATGCTCATAGATTAAGGGATGACTATTTGGAAAGAACTTATAGAAGATTAGACTAATTTGAGATTAAAGTAAATAATATGAATTTTGACCTTAAGCGAATCAGTTTAAGGTCAAAATTCATACATAAATGTAAAAGTTTTAGGAGGGAATTATGATATATTTCGATAATGCAGCTACTACTTTTCCTAAACCCACGGTTGTTACCGACAAGTTGCTGGAAGTTGTTACCGGATATTGTGCTAACCCAGGTAGAAGTGGTCATAAATTTGCATTAAAAATGGATAGAGAGATTTTCGATGTTAGAGACAGGTTGACTAAATTTGTCAATGGAACAAATACCATGAATACAATATTTACTTTTAACGGTACCGATAGTTTAAATATCGCTATTAAAGGTGTAGTAAAAGAAGGTATGCATGTAATTACAACTTCCATGGAACATAATTCTGTTCTAAGACCACTTAAAGAGCTTGAAAGAAGAGCATTAATAGAGCTGACTATAGTGGAAGGAAATCAACAGGGCATGGTAGAACCTGAAGATATTGAAAAGTCGATAAAACCGAATACCGGCATCATTGTTACAACTCATATGAGCAATTTGACCGGAACTATATTGGATATTGAAAAAATAGGACAAATAGCTGCGAATTATAATATAATATATATCGTAGATGCGGCTCAGTCTATTGGAGTACTCGATATAGATGTACAGAAGATGAATATCGATATTTTATGCTTTCCGGGACATAAGGGATTGCTTGGACCTATGGGAACGGGAGGATTATATATAAGAGAGGGACTGGAGCTGGATCATATTAAAGAAGGCGGAACGGGAAGTTTTTCCAGTGATCCCTTGCAACCGTCAATCTATCCGGACAGACTGGAATGTGGAACTTCTAATGGTCCCGGAATTATTGCACTCGGAGAGGGATTGAAATTTATTGAAGAAGTGGGTCTTGAGAATATAAGGGAACATGAGGAATCTTTAAAAAATTTATTTATTGAGAATATTTTAGACGATAAGGATTTCAAATTATACGGAACTCTGGATAATAGACAGGGCGCTGTGGTTTCTTTGAATCTTAAAGATATGGACTCTTCCGAGCTTGGATACATTTTAAGTGAGGATTATGAAATTTTTATTAGACCCGGACTTCACTGCGCTCCTCTTGCGCATAAGTCGATAGGAACTACTGATTTTGGGGCTGCTCGGTTTAGTTTTGGCTACTTTAACACCGATAAAGAAGTCTTGGAAGCAGTTAGAATTTTAAAAGAGATAGCTAAGGAGTATTAAAATGTCAAGTTTCATTAATTTTATCCAAACAGCTAATGTGGTATTATTCTTTATTCTATTGGTTGCTATAATTTTTTGTTTTATGATTTTATCTAATACAAATAGAAAGTTAAATCGATTAAGAAGGAGATACGACACATTATTAAGAGGCAGGGGTGAACTCGATATGGAGGGTTTAATTGCTGCACATAGTACCGATCTTGAAAATCATGATGAAATAATCATGAAATTGCAAGAAGAAATGAAAGAAAATAGCAGGTTATTGAATTCAAAACTAAATGAAATCAGTGGTAAGAGTTCTGATTCAATCCAGAAAATCGGATTTCATAAGTATAATGCATTTGAGTATGTTACCAATGAGATGTCTTTTTCACTGACACTTTTAGATTCGAGATCGGACGGAATAATAATTACGAGCATATTTGGAAGAGAAAGTTCCAGCACATATGCCAAGGAAATCAGAAAGGGCAAGGGCGTACAGGAGCTTTCAATAGAAGAAGAGATTGCACTTGGTAGAGCTCTTCAAAACGGTTAGTTTTTAAAATGCAAAGAAAGATATTATTTATAATAAATCCTATTGCGGGATCAGGTCGTGCTTTAAACTATAGAGAGAAAATAGCTGATTATCTAAACGGTACTGATATTAAATATGAGATAGTACTGACGGAAAGTTCGGGGCATGCAACTGAAATTGCAAAAGCAACAGCTTTCGAAGACTTTGATACCGTAGTTGCAGTAGGTGGAGATGGAACGGTCAAAGAAGTAGCAAAGGGACTTGCCTTTGGAGATGTACGATTGGGAATCATGCCTGCAGGGACCGGAAATGATGCTGTAAAAAGTTTAAATATAAGTCGAAATTTTGAAGAATCCATGTATTCAATAATCTATGGTGAGGAAAAGCTTGTAGATATAGGGATTGCAGGTGAAAATATATTTTTAAATGTCTTATCGGTTGGATTTGATGCCGAAGTAGTAAAATATACCGATATGGTAAAAAAACATATCAAAGGTAAGTTTGCTTATTATCTGGGACTTATAATGGCTTTTACCAGGTATAAAAATAAAGAGCTGGAAATATATGCTGAAGAAGGACGATATAAGGGCGGTGTCCTCTTAGCAGCTATCGGAAATGGAAATTATTACGGTGGCGGGTTCAATATACTGCCCTTGGCTGAGATGAATGATGGACTGCTTGATGTATGCATAGGAAATGATATGTCCAAGATATCGATTATAAGGATATTTATTGAATTACTTAAAGGCGTACATCTGGAAAACCGTGAAAAAGTCGTATATTTTAGGGCCAAGAGTGTTACAATTAAACCAAAGGATTATATTGAGCTCAATATAGATGGAGAGATAAGCTTACTTAAAGAGGAATTAAATGTAATTATAAAAAGAGATGCATTAAAAATTATAGTGTAAACAGGAGGAGAAAAATGGGATTATTTGAAGAACTAAAAGCTAAATTGGATGGTATTGACAAGACCATAGTATTTCCGGAAGGAAAAGATATTAGAATACTGGGTGCTTGTGCAAGACTCAAGAAAGACGAGATAGTAACTCCTATAATAATAGGAAAAGAGGAAGAAGTTAAAGAGATAGCTAAAAACGAAGGATTTGATTTAGAAGGTATACAAATCATCGATCCAGATTCATATGATGAATTTGATGCTATGGTCGATGCATTTGTAGAAAGAAGAAAAGGTAAAGCTACTGAGGAGCAAGCCAGAATACTATTAAAAGACAGCAACTACTTTGGCACTATGCTTGTATACCTTGGAAAAGCAGACGGGATGGTCAGTGGTGCTGTTGGATCAACGGGAGATACTGTAAGACCTGCACTTCAAATTGTAAAGACTGTTCCGGGGGTATCGAGAATTAGTGGTGCCATGGTAATGATGGGACCAAATAATGAAAGATATGTATTTGCGGACATAGCTATCAATATAACTCTTGAAGCGGATCAATTGGCAGAACTGGCTGTTGAAACTGCTAAAACGGCAAAAATCTTTGGAATCGATCCTAAAGTTGCTATGCTGAGTTTCTCAACTATGGGATCAGCTTCATCTCCGGAGCAGGAAAAAGTTGCAGAGGCTACCAGACTAGCTAAAGAAATGGCTCCGGAACTTGCAATAGACGGTGAGATGCAATTCGACGCTGCACTTGTACCTTCAGTCGGAAAGAAAAAAGCTCCTGAGTCAAAAGTTGCAGGTCAGGCAAATGTATTTATTTTCCCGGACTTACAAGCTGGAAATATAGGATATAAGATTGCAGAAAGACTTGGTAAATTCGAGGCTATAGGACCGATACTACAGGGACTTAATGCTCCAATTTCAGATCTTTCGAGAGGATGTTCTGAAGAAGATGTTTATAAACTTGCAATGATTACCGCTCTACAAAGTTTATAGTATATGGAGATCGTCAAGTTTAGAGATTTAAGTATTATAAATCTTGGGGATAAAAATCTGGTAGTTGCCAACGACTCTTCCGGATCCATAGGATCAAAAGAAAATGATGCACTAAAGGTAGATCCTGAAGTTGTAGGATACCATGCAGCACAGGTCGCCCTTATGGAAATTATCGCCTATGGCGCGAAGCCTGTGCTCGTCATAAATAATCTATGTGTGGAGATGAAACCCACCGGAAAACGGATAATAGATGGAGTAGTCCAAGCCATGAATTCAGTTGGTATGGATACTACTCAATGCTTGAATGGAAGTACCGAAGAGAATTTTATCACTACCATGACGGGAATAGGAATTACCGTTTTGGGTGTGACTGATATTGTACAGACTCCAATTTTCAAATCTGAAAAAAGAGATTTAGTTGCAGTTCTTGGTATGCCCTTAGTTGGGCAGGAAATTATCGACGCTGGTAAAAGTGAAGTAATGAATGCCGGACTTTTAAAAAAAGTAAGGTCACTGCCTTATATTAAGGAGATTTTACCTGTAGGCTCAACGGGCATCAGGAATGAACTTAGAAACATAGAAAGAGATGCAAAATCAAAAGCGCTTATCTTTAAAACGGATTTAGATTTGGAGAAAAGCAGTGGACCAAGTACATCGGTACTGGTTACACTCAAAGAAGAAGATAGCCATAAATTATCTGAAGATTTGGATATAAAGACAACTCCTTTGGCAATATTAATTTAATATATTACAAAACCTAGATATAACCGTTGATATTTAACAAATATTTTAAAAAATAGTTAGATTTGTAAAATAAGGGTAAATATATTACTGAGGATATAAATGATTTATAATAGGTTTTGGAAAGGAGTTGAAAAAATGCCACCGAAAAAAAGGATAAGTGAAAATGATATTATAGAAGCAGGACTAAATGTAATATCAAAACACGGGATTGATGGATTTAATGCAAGGGAGATTGCTAATGAATTAGAATGCTCCACTCAACCTATATTCAGTAATTTTACAAATATGGACGATTTAAGAGAATCCGTATATCAAAGCGCCAAGGATTATTTTAATACGGAGAAACAGAAGAGAATCGTTGATAAGACTCCACTATTTGCAATGATTATGGAATATGTAAATTTTGCAGATAAACAGAAAAATTTATTTGGTTTTCTGTTTATGAATAATAAATATGATGCACCTAATCTCTATGATTTTTTAGACAGCTCAAATACAGAAGTTATAGGAATGATAAGAGATTTAACGGATTTGGATGCTGAGCATGTAATAGAGTTTTCAGAGATGATGATATTTTATATCTACGGTATGGCAAGAACATTAGCAATGAGAAAGACCACTTTGACAGAAGATGAACTTAAACACTATGTGCTAAAGGGCTTCCTCGGCTTAAGTAGACAAATAAGAGAGAAACAGGGTCTAAAAGGTGACAAAGAGTACCAATTAAAGGTCCGTAAAGCATTGGATATGAAATAAGAATACTCAAGTATATAAGGGGTAGTGTATTGGGATGAATAATTCCGACACTATCCTTTTTATTTACTTGAAAGATGAGAGGCAAAATATGTAATACCGATTCATAAAAGACGAATATGGATTTAATTGGGAAAAGATAGATTATGACAGGAAATATACTCTACATAAAAAATCAAAATACGGATGATTTTTAATTAAACAGAATCTATTTCTCATAGATGGCTTATTTATAACCATGAATAGATATTGTCAATAAATTAATATTATATTATAATTAAATATATAAGATTAGTAAATATGATAATAGGAAATATAAAGGAGATAAGATGAAAAAAGTAGGTATTATTACGGATAGTACTGCGTATTTGGATAGTGAGTTTATTTCGAAACATGATATTGGGATAGTTCCGCTGAGTTACACTTTCGAAGGAGAGAACTACTGCGAGGGCGTTACCGAGACTTTTGATGAGTTTTTCAATAGATTTGAAAAATCTAAGGATTTTCCGGTTACAAGTCAACCTTCTACCGGTGATTTCTTAAAAGTCTATAATGAATGGCTAGAGAAATACGATGAGCTCTTGGTAATTACCATTTCTTCGCTGATAAGCGGAACTTATAGCAATGCGGTACTTGCATCTGAGATGATCGAGAACTCCAAAATTACCATAGTAGACAGCTTAAATACTGCAAGCAATTTAAGATTTATGATAGAAAGAGCTTTGGAATTATTAGAAGAGAAGTCGGTTAAAGAGGTAGTGGAAATTCTTGAAAAAGAGAGGGATAATTACGAAGTATTTCTAATCGTAGATAATTTGGAGTACTTAAAAAGAGGTGGAAGGATTTCATCCTTTGCTTCATCCATAGGTAATTTTCTTCAATTAAAACCGATAATCGGCTTAATTGACGGTAAATTGGAACTGGTTGAGAAAATAAGAGGAACTAAAAAAGCCATAGAAAGGGTTATAGAGATGATTCCTGAAAACACCAATAGAATCTCTATCTGCCATATCTCAAATGATGAGGTGGCAAATCAATTGATTGAATCCCTGGGCATAAAACATCCGGATGCAAAAATTACAATAGATGATTTGGGACCGGTAATAGGCAGTCATATAGGTTTAAAGGCATTTGGAATATTGTTTAGTACTAAGTAGTCAAAAATATTTATATAAAAAAGTAAAGGCATTAGAAGAAATTCTAATGCCCAGACTGTTGACAAAGCATAGCTAGAAAAAATTTCTAGCTGTGCTTTTTTTGTTCTAAAAATGCCATATTATGTGTAGTTTAAGCCGTTTTGGGTATATATAACACTAAGAGAGAGGTGTTAATATGCTATTTAAAAATTCTAAAAACAAAGTTGATCAAGTTCAAATGATTTCAATAGATCAAATGGTTCCCGAAGATCATATACTTAGAAAAATAGATAAATACATTAAATTTGATTTCATATATGAATTAGTTGAAGATTTGTACTGTCTTGATAACGGACGACCTAGTATAGATCCCGTTGTTTTGCTTAAGATTACCTTAATCCAATACCTTTTCAACATAAAAAGCATGAGACAAACAATTAAAGATATTGAAGTAAATCTTGCTTACAGATGGTTTTTAGGTTTTGATTTTTACGATAAAATACCTCATTTCACAACTTTTAGTCAAAACTACAGAAGAAGATTTAAAGATACAAACATATTTGAAGATATTTTTCAAAACATACTACTACAAGCCATTGAAGAAGGCTTAGTTGATACAAATATCCAATTTGTTGACTCAACACATGTTAAAGCACATGCCAATAGGTATAAGGTTGTTAAAGTAAAAGTGAAAAAAGAGGTAAAATACTATCAAAAAAAGTTAGAAAAAGAAATAAACGAAGATAGAAAAAAACATGATAAAAAGCCATTTGATCCTAAAGATAAAGATGAAGAACTAAAAGAAGTAACAAAAAGCACAACAGATCCTGAAGCAGGACTATTCCATAAAGGTGAACATAAAGAAGTATTTGCATACAGCGTACAGACATCATGTGATAAAAATGGATGGATATTAGGTTTTAAATCATATCCTGGAAACTTACACGATGGAACAACATTTAAAGATTTCTTTGATGAAAAGTTAAAACGATTGAACCCTAAAAAACTAGTTATGGATGCAGGCTACAAATTCCCGGCAATAGCGAAAGAACTGTTTGATGATGGAGTATTTCCAGTATTTCCATACACCAGGCAAAAAACAAAACCAAAACTAGAAAACCCATTCTACAAAAGAGATTTTGTGTATGACGAATACTACAACTGTTACCTTTGTCCAGCAAATGAAATATTAGAATACTCAACCACAAATAGAGAAGGATATAGGCAGTACAAGAGCAACCCAAAGATCTGTGTAAACTGTGGGTACCTAGGAAGGTGTACAAGTAGTAAAAAACACCAAAAGATAATAACTAGACATATCTGGCAAGATTATCTTGATATCTCAGAAGAATACCGGTATACATATAAAGGGAAAGCAGAGTATAAAAAGAGAAAAAAAACAATAGAAAGGCAATTTGGGAGTGCAAAGGAATATCATGGATTTAGATATACCAATATGGTAGGTATAAAGAAAATGGATATGAAAGCAGCACTTACTTTTGCGACCCTAAATATGAAAAAGTTAGCAATAATCTTAAGTAAAAGAGATAAAAAACCACCCAAAAATAATAGTGTTTTAAGAAAAATATTGAACTTTGCTAATAGATTTGTCAAGATAGAGCAAACCCTGATTTTTAATCAGGGTTTGTCTTCAGTCTGGGCATTAGAAGAAATTCTAATGCCTTTAGCTTTACCTTAGTTTATTCTTTTTTGTTTATTAATAACTCTTTAAAATTGATTTGCCGGTTTTTACGATTCTATCTAGAATTACTGATAGTATTAATACTTGAGCTCCAAAAGTTATAAGATTCGGAATGGCTCTTACTTGTACCAGTTTAAAATATGGTGTACCGGTAGTCATATTTAGCCATAATGAAGTGATACCAAGTCCAATAACAAAGGCCACTATAGCAGAAGCCAAGATTATTGATTTAATATCGATCTTTCTATTATGGAATATCGCTCCATAAGCAGCACCTCTTAGGAAAGCGGAAAGCGTGAATCCCGGGAAAAAAGTACCATATGGGAACAATAACATTCCTATTATATCTGCAAGTGCAGCAGCTATTCCTGCAGTAAGAGGACCATAGAGAGCTCCTGTTACAGCAATTGCAATAAAGTTAAAAGTTAATCGTACAATCGGTGTTTGAAAGCTGAAAAACCTGGTTAGGACTACATCTATTGCTATTAAAAGTCCAACAGTTACCAATTTTTTAGTATCAAGCATAAAAAAACCTCCTTTTGTGCCACACAAAGGAGTTATAGGTGGCAGCGGACGCGGAATGGTATCGTAAACCAAGGTTTTCGTCTGATAGCAACTTCCCATCTACCAGCACTTAACGCACCATTACCTACTCTGACAGTTTTACTGTACTTATATTTACAAATATATTCTATCATGGTTTAAATATATATACAAGAGAATATATTTTTCATTGCATATATCGTGGAATTATGAAATAAGCTATAATTCACACTAGAATCTGTTTTACTTAGCAATAAATTTTGTTTGAAAAGGTATCGTATAAATGTAAATAATAGTATATATTATGCAAGAATATCCATATGTCACAGAATCACGGTTTAATCGTTATATATATGAAGAAAAAAAGTAGTTAAATGCTGATTTTATGATATACTTTATTAAACAGAGTAAAGTATCCTCAATACGGGGATAAAGATGGATTAGGAGGGAAAGATGTTATTTATCAGCATGTTAATGAATGAAGAAGAAAAAAGTAAACTTCTTCATATTTATGAAAGATACAAGAATTACATGTATGTAATAGCATACGAGGTATTAGGCAATCAAGCCAAAGCCGAGGATGCAGTAAGTGATTCAATACTTAAAATAAGTGGTGCGCTCAGCAATATAGACGATTTAGAGTCATATAAGACAAAAGGTTATATTGCAGCTATAGTTAAAAACACCGCGCTTGATATATATAGAAAAAATAAAGGTAGAAATATTGAATTTAACGAATCCTATATGGGTTATGTTCCGGATGTAAGTGAAGAAATTGAGAACAAAGACGAGTATAGAAGAGTGGTAAATGCAATTAATAAACTACCGGATATATATAGGGATGTTCTTATTCTAAGATATGTAAATGAACTGGACGATGAACAGATTGCAAAGAGCATGGGAATATCAAAAGAAGTTGTTAGGAAGAGAGCTGAGAGAGGAAGAAAAAGAATAATATTTGCTCTTGGGAAGTTTGGTGATAGCGATGAATAAAAAAGACAATTTAATAAAAAAAGCTCTAACTGAATACGTAATTGATAAATCAAAACATTATGAAGAGATATCCGATATGGATATTCAGTTTTCTCCGGGATTTGATAGAAAAGTGATGGAGAAAATTAATAAGCCTGGTTTTGATATTATGAGTTTTCTGACCAGTAAAACAGGAAAGCTCGTATCTGTTGCGGCTGTTTTTGTGATTATAGTTGCAGCAAGTATCAACTTATTGCCCGGTTTAAAATCTGATAAACCTGCTATGGATACCAAGATGGAAGCCAAGAAGGAAGAAGCTAAGCTACAAAAGACTGAAGATAAAAAAGATCAGGGAGTAGAAGAAAAGGTTGAGGGTAAAGTCGAAGTAAAACTGAACGAAGAAGTCGAAAAAGAAGAGGAAAAAACAGAAGAAGCCAAAACAGAAGATGCGAATGATGAAACGACAACTGTCGAGTCTAGGACTGATGGCGAGGATGCACCGATTGTTACAGTTGATAAACTGTCTATGGGCTTAAATAAACCTTCATATCAAACTGGAGATCCTATAGGAATTTATATTAGAAATGATACCGGTGCTGAAATAAATATCGATGATAATTTTGTTTTATCCAAAGATGGTGGAAGCATTGGAAGTATTAGCAGATAGGGAAGTTGGAAATCTAAAAATTCCAACAGGAAGTACAAGATATGTAGAACTGAATTCTGAAAAGTATTTCGGAATAAACCTTGAAAACGGGAATTATACACTTACTAAAGATATTAACGGGGTAAATTTAGAGCTGAAATTCGAAGTTAAATAAAAAGTGAGGTAATAACGATGAGAAAGCGAAATGTCAGTATCGTTTTGTTATTAGTATTGTTTTTAGTATTTACTGCATGTTCCAAACCTGCTAGTAAAAATGAATACGAGATGCCTGCAGGTGAAATATATATAAGTGATAGAGATTTTGGAACCGGTGGAAGCACTACAGAAGATTACAAAGATGCAGGAGAGAGTGCCGAAGAATCTAAAAGTGTAGAACCGGAAAAAGTAATAGTCACTATCGATATGAATTTTGAAACAACAAAATTTGAAGAATCTGTAGAGAAAATAAACGAAGCTGCTAAAGCTGTAAAAGCTTATGTACAAGATTCAAATATAGAATTCGGAAGTAGTTATAACAGAAAAGTCAAATATGCTTATATTACTATAAGGGTACCTAAGGACAAGGTAGAGGAATTTAAGGCATCCTTGGGTGAAGGGGTAGGAACACTGATATCAGAAAACATCAGTAAATCCGATGTTACGAAGACTTATAGGGATAATGAAACAAGATTAAGAGTACTTCAAGACAAAGAAAATAGACTCAGAGAACTGCTTAAAAAGGCTGAAACAGTTGAAAATATTATAGAAATCGAAAATAGCTTATCTGAAACTATAACTAAAATTGAGATAATCAAATCGGATTTGCAAAATATCGATGATAAGGTAGATTATAGCACTGTATACATTCAATTAAAAGAAGTCAAGGTTATTACTCAAGTAGAAACACCTACTACCTCATATTTTGACAGACTGAAAAACGCAGTATCCGGTTCGATGAAAGAATTTGTAGAAGGTATGGGGGATTTACTGATTAGTTTCATATATTTCTTCCCAAATTTGATTCTGCTGATTATACTATTTGTGATATTAAGACTTATTTATAAATTCCTTAAAAAGCGATTGAAAGGTTTTAAATTCAAAAGCACTAAGAAAAAAGAGGTTTTAGTAGATGAAGAAGATGATGAGACTGGACAAAATCCTAGTTAATATGGGGTACGGATCCAGAAAAGAAGTTAAAGAACTAGTAAAAAAAGGGGAAGTAAAAATAAATAATGAATATGCTAAACAGGCGTCCATAAAAGTGGACGCCTATTTAGACATCATTGAAGTTAGGGGAGAAGTACTAGAATATCGGGAATTTATATACCTTATGCTTAACAAACCGAAAGGCTATATAAGTGCTACGGAAGACGACTATCATAAAACGGTTATTGAATTGATAGATGAAGACTATCTCCATTTCAAACCATATCCTGTTGGAAGACTTGACATAGACACCACCGGACTTCTGATACTAACCAATGATGGAGATCTGACACATAAACTGATATCACCTAAGAGCGGGATTATTAAAAAATATCATGCAGAAATTGACGGAAGAGTTACTGAAAAAGAAATTGAAATTTTTAAAAACGGAATATATCTAGCGGAGGAGGATTATACAACTTTACCTGCTAAGCTGGAAATACTTAAAAGAGGCCAGATGTCTACAGTGCATGTTTTTATACAGGAAGGTAAGTATCATCAGGTCAAGAGGATGTTTGAATCCGTTGGTATGAAAGTAGTGGAACTCAAGAGACTCTCGATGGGTGAAATCGAACTCGATGTAGATCTTGGTGAAGGTGAATACAGAGAACTCAATCGCAGCGAAATGGAATGGATTCAAAAAATTATGGAATAAAAATCAAATAAAAACATCCACTTAGGGGAGTGGATGTTTTTAGGAGAGTAATTATCTATATAAACTCAGTTCCTACTAAAATTTGAAAGGAGGAAGTATTGAACTGAGTGAAGAAAATTGCATATTTTAAATAGTGGAAATCCACTATGGGGTAAGTATGTGAGGAGCAGAAGTCTGCTCCTCATAGTCGATATCTATTTTAACAATTTCTTATTGGTCGCAATTACGACGGGTAGGAGGAATAAGATTTGTATTTATTTTCTCGACTATAAATATTTATTTTATTTTGTTGTTAGCATTATTTTGTGTTAGTTATTATTTTGTTTATATTTTATTGTTTCTATATACAAGGCATCACTCCTAAGATTTATTTGTGTTTCCTTATTACAAGACTATTTTAAATAAAATATATGTAGGAAATGTGTTATAAA
Source organism: Peptoniphilaceae bacterium AMB_02 (assembly GCA_036321625.1). Classification (NCBI taxonomy): domain Bacteria; kingdom Bacillati; phylum Bacillota; class Tissierellia; order Tissierellales; family Peptoniphilaceae; genus Microaceticoccus; species Microaceticoccus formicicus. The sequence goes on along the minus strand of CP143259.1, from coordinate 2,463,972 downwards.
GATTACAAAAAGGTAAGAAAAATATTTTCTAATAATGGTGATAAAATGGCGGATAGACCAAGGGAATACAAGAGTATACTGATTAGACAAAAAAAGAGCAAATACTGGTTTAATTATGATTATGGTATTAACCTTTATAGAGGCTGCAGTCATGGATGTATATATTGTGACAGTAGAAGTCAGTGCTATGGGATAATAAACTTTGATGAAATAGAAGCGAAAACAAATGCCATTGAAATCTTGGAAAACGAGCTTAGGAAAAAAAGAAAATCCTTGACAATAGGGATGGGGGCTATGAGTGATCCCTATAATCCCGTAGAAAAAGAAGAAGAGCTTACCAAGGCGGCTCTTAAATTAATACTAAAATATCAACATGGAATCATAATTACTACGAAGAGTAATCTTGTAATTAGAGATATAGATATATTGACAGAAATTAACAAAACTCAGCCGGTACTCTGTTTATTTTCAATCAATACTGCCGATGATATACTGGCTTCAAAAACAGAGCCTTATACCTCTAGACCTACAGAAAGATTTAAAGCTATAGAAAAACTCAATATTGCAGGTATCAATACCGGAGTTTTGCTCATTCCAACATTACCTTTTATAAGCGATAATGAGGATAATATTATAAAAGTAGTTAAAGCCTCAAAAAGTGCAGGAGCTAAATTCATCTATCCTTCTTTTGGACTTACACTCAGAGGCAATCAAAGGAACTACTATTATGAAAAATTAGACCTTCACTTTCCGGGGATTAGTGAAATCTACAAAAAGACTTTTGGAAATAAATACTACTGTGAAAGTCCTAAAACGCATGAACTGAGAAAAATGTTTGAAATCACATGTCAAAAATACGAACTATATTATAAGATCGATGAGATTAATCACATATTTTTGGAAGCTCAAATCGATAGGCAAATGTCTCTTTTGGATATGGAATAAATAACCTCTAATAAGGACTACTTCCCTAGAATACAGGAATTGATAATGATTATCAATCATTTAACATGAATATATTATCTGATAAAGGGTATATAGAATATGCATAGCCTAAGGTAATGTAAACTTAAAATGAAAGAATAGAAAAAACAATAGAATATATTCACAAAAGTACGAATAATTATAATAATGATGAGATTATTTACTCAACTAAAGCCTAACTTATTTGAGTAAAAAATCAAGCAGCTATCAAATATTTGTGTTGCTCAGCCTCAGAGATATCAAGACCAGCTACTTTAGCAGGAGTCATATCGTTTAAAGAACTATGAGGTCTAATAAAATTATAGTAGAAAACAAACATGGAAATAATATTGTTAGCATCTTCAAAGCTTTCAAAACCACGCTTTGTTTTATACCAAGACTTAAACTGAGAGTGAAAAGATTCAATTAGATTATTTGAAATATCGTCGTGAAAACTTTCAACTCTAATATGTTCTTGGTCTGGGAAATAGACCTCAATTGGTTTTAAATAGGCACTGTAGCGATCAGTGACCAAAGAGTTAGGACAACCATGTTCTTTTGCAGAATTAATCAACTCAAAAGCAGAATCAGAATTTCTGTGAGGAGATAGGTTAAAATCTACGATAAACCTGGTTTCAGAATCTTCAACAAACCAAATATATGATTTAATCCCAGCAACTTTGACTACGGTTTCATCCAAATGCCACTCATCAGAATTTAGATCTAGATAAGACTTAAAATAATCTGAAATTTCTTTAAAGGCAGGAGCAAACCCCGATACCCAGCTATGGATAGTAGTGTGACTAACTGACACATTAAACAGGGTTTTCATCAAAAAAGCACACTCTCTAAGAGAGTTTTTACCGATGAAGTAAAGGTGCATGGCTTTTAAAACTATATTAACAGGAAATCTGAGTCCTTTAAAATGGTCTTTACCGGTAAGGTTGGAAATCAATAGGCATGGCTTTAGAAACCTTAAAAGAGTGATTACAAGACTTATCACAACACCTAAGATTGCTATAGTAAGTAAAGTCATGATGAAGAAAAGTAGCCTTACCACAAACAGTACAAGGCTGATATTTTCTTGAAGGTAGCTTACCTATTATGGTATTTGGATTATTAGGTGCAAACTGTCTATTACATGATCGGCAAAGATATTTTTGATATCCACGAGAATCAAAGCCGTAACGATAAAAAGACGAGTTATTGTTGCATCTTGGGCAGATAAGTGATACATTATTATTCATAAGAGTTCATTCCTTTCTTGGGAGTACTGGTTTTGTGGATAAAACTATTGTATCACAAGGGGTCTGGACTCTTATTCTTTTTTAAGTTTACGGACCGTAGCCTAATATAAGGAGGTAGACATGAAAGAAATTAGATTTTTCCACTGTGAAGAATGTGGTAATGTAGTAGCACTTTTAGTAGAAGGTGGCGGAGAATTGGTATGCTGTGGTGTACCGATGAATGAACTGAATGCAAATACCGTAGATGCAGCTGTAGAAAAGCATGTTCCAGTACTTAATAGAGATGGAAACAAATTGGAAGTAGTAGTCGGATCAACCGAACATCCAATGGAAGAAGCGCATTATATTACATTTATTGCAGCACAACAAGGAGCAAAAATACAAATTGCAAACTTAAAACCCGGAGATCCTCCAAAAGCAAAATTTGACTTAGAAGACGGACCGGTTGTTGTATTTGAATTTTGCAACTTACACGGACTTTGGAAAGCTGAAGCATAAAAAAATCATCACGATTTTCTGAGCACTTAGGTGCTCTTTTTTTGCCTATTAATCCGTCAAAAAAACAAGCACAAACGGGGTCATCGGATGTGTTAACTATGACGATTTAGACGAGAATTATAAGAACAAATGTGAAGCATAAGAAAGTATTAAAATAACTTATGAAAGTCGAATGAACCATAATTATTCTGCAGTATTATAATAATAACAAATAATATAGGTATAATTCTACGGCTGCTGAAATAGTTATATATCTTAATGGTTTAAATAGTTTCGCCATGCTTTCATGGACTGCCGAAGAGATGGATTTGTTTTTTTATATGTCTAAGCTTACTGACAAAGCTACAGAATCAATCACTTTGGGCATAAATGAATTAAAGGTTCTTGCTCGTTCTGAACAAAAGAGATACTACTAATCAAAAGTTATGATAAAACAAATTAAACACTATTTAGACTTGACTGACTTGACTCTGAAATGATTAGAAAGAATATAAAAATAAACTTAAAACGATATTATCATGTTACAATATATTAAACAGAGGATATCAATTAAAAGAGGAGGGATGTAAATGAAAAGAATACTTTTGTCAACATATGAAAAACAAAAGAGTAAAATACTTATACTTTTTTCTATTGTGTTTTTCATATCGATTGGATGGCCAAGTTTATTAACAGGTGTAGTTCTATCACTTATTTCTTTCTGGAGCGTGTTTTTTTATTTTAGTAAAAAAAAAGAAACTTGAAACAATCATATGGCTATTAATAACTGGAGTATGTTTAGCGTATTTAGTGAATATAATAAAGGCTATTTCTTAAATAGTGCTGGTATCCAATTGTATCACAAACTTGTTACTTCAGGCAGTTCGTACTGCCTGAAGTATTTTTTTGGATGCAGTCAGCTTTTTGATAATTAAGATTCTAATACCTCTTTTATCAACTGATATACCGCGAATTATTCTAGAAAGATTTATGAATGAATTTCAAAAGATTTGATAAATAGTAGAAATAATACCGGATGGAGTAATGAAATTAGGAGTTAATAAAAGGTATATTGATAATAATGAGTAAATATAAATACATAATAGTAAATATATATAACACCTAAGTGAGTAGAATAGCTGGGAAAAGTGGATATATATACGAAAAAGTCAATTAAGTCAACCCTGACCCCGGTATAAGAGTATAAAAAAGTAGTGTATCAGAATTCTCAATATTCCGACACACTACCACTTTTTATTTCTAATAATTTTCTGTAGATAAATCTAATTTACTTGCTTCTATTACTTTTTCTGTTACTACGGATGTATCTGCCAATATGTCTCCCAGGTGCTGTTTTCTAGGTGAGAACGCACAGATTACATATAGAGCTTGTAAGATTCCGTAGCTGTGAATTATCCTTCCGAAAAACTCTCTCGTTATAACCGTTCCGAGTTTCAGTCTAGGTTCTCTAAAGGAGACGACTCTTATTCCAAAGAGCATTTTTCCTATGGTTTGACCATTAGTTGCATAGGTTAAGATGGTAAAGTATAGTACTAATACCAGTAGTCTCAATAAGTTAATTGCCATGCTTGATACATAGAAGTCCTTAAATATAAGGCTCAAACTACCATCTACTAATATTCTGGAAAATGCTCCGATAATGATTGAATCGACGAGAAAGGCAAAGAATCTTATAAAAAAACCTGCAAAGAAAAAATCGGGATAATCATTGTATGATTTTTTTCCATCATTATTAGGTCTATTACTATTTTCTTTAGGTTCTTCTACAAATTCAATACTTTCAAATTCAGGTTTTTCATCTTCAAAGATGACCTTGGTTTCCTCATTGTTAAGGTCTTTTTCTTCAAAAGTGTTTTTATCGTTCACTTTTATTCACCTCCGTAGAGGTACATTAATCTAGGTGCATTATTTCCGTATTCTTTAAGAAGGGATTCCATTTGTAATAGTACAGGATCGTATTCTCCCTTTATTTTTGCTACTGATGTTTTTAAGAAGTCCATGAATGTAGGTGCCTTTAATTGTCTGTATTTAAACACTGTGGCACCGGTCAGTTCTTTTTCGGACATAAGTGCATCAAGAGCATCGTCTTTATTACCTATGGCATCTATCAAATTGTTATCAAGTGCTTGTTTGGCTGTATAAATTCTACCATCGGCAATTTTTTTGACAGTAGCTTTGTCCATGTTTCTACCTTCAGCTACTATATTTACAAATTTTTCATATGCATCATCTACGAGACCTTGGAATAGTTGTTTATCCTCTGCCGTCCATTCTCTGAAAGAAGATCCCATATCTTTGTTATCTCCGGAAGTTATGGTATTTACAGAGATACCGTATTTCTTAAACAGACCTGTGAAGTTGAAGGACTGCATAATAACTCCAATAGATCCTGTCCAGGTTTCCTCATTAGCATAGATTTTATCTGCATTTGCCGATACATAGTAACCACCACTGGCAGCCAGCTGCTGCATTGTTACATATATCGGGATTTGTTTTTCGGACTTTATTTCACTTATTTTTCTATGAATTTCCGCACTTTCAAAAACACCTCCACCCGGAGTATTAACGACGAAAAGTATACCTTTGACTGCAGGGTCTTTTTTAATTGCATCCAGTTGATTTAAGAAAAATGCGTGATCATATCCTACAGGTGACAGTGCAGAAGCTTGAGCGGATGTTATTGCGCCACTTAATTCAAGCACTGCTATCTTATTTTGACCACCGTCAGTTATCTTCTCTTCTATAAGTTTATGTTCTCTTGAAAAAGGTCCATATGGAAGCATTTTATCAAATACCTGACTCATATCCTCTGTTTCAGGTTTATATGCCGGTACGACATAGGAAATTGCCAAAATAACAATTGCCAGTGCAAAGGCAAACCATCTTTTTTTATTCACAATATCACTCCTCTACTAAATTGAAATATTCTTCTACTGATAATCCGCTGTTTTTAATCTCTTCTGCCAGAGGGACACCAACATAGGTATAGTGCCAAGGTTCATAGATATATCCCGTTACATGGATTTTATTATAGGGATATCTCAGGATAAATCCGTATTTATGAGCGTTCTCAGACAACCATCTAAAGGTAGCTGAATTCTCGAATGAAGTATATAATCCTTCACCATAAGACGATACATCGAATGCTCTACCGCTTTGGTGTTCACTATGTCCCGGTTCTGCAGAGTATTGCTTTGCATAATATCCATCCATTGCCAGATAGTTATTATGTATGGTGTTTTGATACCAATAACTCCTATAACTCGATTCAATGTATATGCCTAAACCTTGTGCCCATATTGCTTGCTGCATCTCTGTTAGAGCTTTTCTGGCATCGGGATGAACACCCGGTGCATAATCAGATGGTACATAGTATTTCTTATTGAGGATAAGCATTCCTCCTACGACCTTAAACATATTTGGATCACTTATCTTTTGGGTTCTGCTTGCATTTGTGTAAGAGAACCTTCCATCATGCCTTACTTTTAAATATCCGCCTGATTCACCATAACATTCCAGATACTGACCAACATAAGTACTTCCTGTTACTTCAGAATTACTATCTGGTTTATCGTAGAGTTCTGATGATATGGAAACAGTTCTAAATTCCTGTAGTTGATCCGAAAAATCTCCTTCTAGTACGTAATTTTCGCCCTTTATATGTGCTAGTGATTCTTCTACTACTGCTTCAGATAGAGAGGTTTCACCACCGACAATTATAATATTATTTATATTGTCCTTATTTTGTTTCAAATACTCCCTTGCACTCTGGTCAAGTTTATCAGGTGCAGATAATAGTATTGGTGCATTCATAGAACCTGCCAATACAGAACCTGCAAGTGAGTCCGGAAAGACATTACCACTTGCTAGAATTACGGTATCGGAAAAGAACTCTTCAGCGATTTTTACAGATGTGGAATACCTGTTATCTCCATATAGTTCTTTGATGCTGTCAAATTCATTTAGTGATCTGATGGTATCTTTCATGGATTTGGTTATCGAGTTTTCACCACCGACGATAAAAAGACTTTCGCTTGTCTTCTTCAAAATATTTAAGGCATTCTCTCCCATTCTTGCTTTTGGAGTCAGAACTATATTAGCATCCTTAGATATTGCAAGTGGCGCTGAAACCAGCGCATCTGGGAAATCATCGCCCGTAGTAAGTATGGCGTTTTTTTGAGGACTATAATCCCTAATAAGCTCCATAGTCTCATACCTGTCGGCACCGCCGATACGCATAATTTCATAAGACCGGTTGAGTTTTAATTCGATTTCTTTGGATACGGAGTTTACTCCTCCCAGTATTATTATCATTTGAGGTTTAAGTCTTTCGATTTCAGTGACAATCCTATCGTCCAGTTTGTCCCTATTTGTAAACAAAAGAGGGTATTTTCCTCCTGATAGAGTCGATCCGGCTAGTGCATCAGGGTAATCTTGAGCATTTGCTAAGAGTACAATATCTGAACTATCAGCTATTTTATTACTTATTTTAATAGCTGTTTCAAATCTGTCAGAACCATGTATCCGAATAACACTTTTAGTTTCATTATCGGCCATGACTCTAATCCCTATTATTTGGAAAAACATGATAAAAGCGATTAAAATTGAAATTGATTTTTTAGTTTTCATATCGGCACCATTTCCTTGTATATAATACTTAAATTATAACATATTAAATAGCAGAAAATAAATAGTTTATAATAGTATTTGTAAAATAATAAACAAATCGGAATAAAATAAGACTATATCGTTAAACTTGGCTATTTAAGGGTATAGAAAATACATAGGCATATTTAAGAGAAAGGTTTGATAAATCTTTGGATATAAGAAAACTATATAGATTAATCTACCAAGTTTAGGTACATAGAATTATATACTAGTAGAAAAAGGTGGTAGTTAAGTGAGATGAATAGGATATCCTTTCTCAAAGATGTACTCATATGTTCACTAGGAGCATATGGAGGACCGGAGGCGCATTATGGAGTATTTATGGACCAAATGGTTGCTAAAAAGAAGTACATCACTGAAGAAGAACTGATAGAATTAATAGCACTTTGCGGTTTATTACCCGGTCCCGGCAGCACTCAGACCATTGTTGCAATAGGCTATAAAATGGGAGGACCTATATTGGGTTTTCTAACAATGCTAGTTTGGGGACTTCCTGCAATAATAATAATGACCGCGCTCTCGTTTTTATCCGAGATATTTGACAGTTTTAATCTGAATCCTGCAATTTTAAGGTTTATAGCCCCAATGTCGGCAGGTTTTATTATATTAGCTGCATATAGAATAGGAAAAAAAGTAATCCACGATCCGCTTACAGTAGCACTATTTATTATGGGATTATTGATGACTTATTTTGTAAGAAGAGCATGGACTTTTCCCTTAATTTTAATAATCGGAGGGATAGTTGCAATAATCAGTTCAAAGGAAGAAAATCTCTGGTCTCGTCCAAAGCTAAGACCGAACTGGAATATCATTATAGCCTTTCTGGGATTTGCAATTTTTGGCTCACTATTATATGGAACAACGGGCTCAAAACTCTTCTATCTATTCGACAGATTCTACAGATATGGTTACTTAGTATTTGGAGGAGGGCAAGTGGTCGTTCCGATGATGTACACTGATTTGGTGGAAATCAGTAAGTATATGACCGGAGAACAGTTCTTGACCGGATATGGATTGGTTCAAGGCATACCCGGACCGATGTTCAGTTTCAGCGCATATGCATCGGCAATGTCAGCTACCGGAAATGGAGTTTTATACAAAATAATAGCCGGATTCATTGGTGGTATTGGAATATTCTTACCGGGAATACTGCTGATATACTTTGTATATCCTCTTTGGGAAGAACTCAAAGCTGTTAAATCGATTAAAATTTCGTTAAGAGGTATCAATGCAGTAGCCGGTGGTATGATAAGTTCGGCTGCACTTATAATCTTAAGAAATGCGGGTTTGAGCATTTCAAATACAATTATACTCATTTTAACAATTATTATATTGGCAACTAAGAGAATTCCTGCTCCACTGGTGGTCTTAGGAGTGATAATTGCAGGAATATTATTTTAAAGGATGATTTAAATGAAAAAATGGACAATACCATCTATTATTATACTTTCGTTGATTATATTTGGAATAAGTATCAGAGGAGGAAGAGGAATTGCCCTTGATTATATATTTATTGAGGCTGTACAAAACCTGGTAAGCGCCAAATGGAACTGGCCATACTTTATAACCACTATAGGTAATGTATCAACTTACTTTGCTATTTACCCAATAGTTTTGGCTTACTGTTATTTAAAGAAAGACTACCGCTTGCTTATTACACTCTTAATGGCTACGCTGATTTCAAATTTATTAGTTGAGGTATTCAAACATATCTTTATAAGGATTAGACCTGAGAATTTCATGAGGATTACTCAAGGGGGATTTAGCTTTCCAAGTGGACATGCATCGGTAAGTTCAGCGACCCTATGGACTCTTGCAAGAATTATGAGAGTCCAGACCAATAGGGACAAATACCTTAGATACCTAGCTATCTTTTTACCATTTCTAATAGGACTTACCAGAATAATACTGGGTGTTCACTGGCCAACTGACATTATAGCAGGGCTATTGTTGGGATATGCGGTTTCAAGCATTACTCCGGATTTAAGTAAGAGACTAAAAAATAGATTAAAGTTAAAACAATATAAAATTATATAATATCTTCTGTATAATGAGCTTCCATAACTTTTTATTATAACTTAATTGTAGTATAATTAATGTGAAACAAATTCTAAAACATTAGGGTATTCAAGGGGAGGAAGATTTTATGCAGCTTATCAACAATGGAAAAACTAAGGATGTTTACAAACTTAGCAATGGGAATTTACTACTTGAATTTAAGGACGATGTAACCGGAAAAGATGGAGTTTTTGACCCGGGTGCAAACGAAGTTGGTTTAAAAATGGAAGGTGCAGGTCAAGCCGGACTAAAACTATCCAAGTTCTTTTTTGAGACTTTCAAGAGAAGAGGACTCCCAACACATTATATAAGTGCAGATACCGAAAAGAGAACCATGGAAGTTCTTGAGGCAAAACCTTTTGGGGAAGGACTTGAGTGTATTTGCAGATATAAAGCAATTGGAAGTTTTTATAGAAGATTTGGCAAGTATGTCAAAGAAGGCCAAGACTTAGACGGATTTGTAGAAATAACCATTAAAGATGATTCTGCCGGAGACCCTCCTATAAGTAAAAGCGCATTATTGATGCTTGGAATACTTACAGAAGATGAATATAATATGATTATAAAACTTACAAAAGAAATATCCGATATTGTAAAAGAAATCCTTGCAACCAGAGGACTATCATTATACGATATCAAACTTGAATTCGGCAAAGATAAAAATGGAGATATCATGCTGATAGATGAAATCTCCGGAGGAAATATGAGAGTATATAAAGGAGAGGAGTCCGTAACCCCATTAGAGTTACCGGGATTATTACTAGACTAATTATGAAAAAACTTATTAAACAGATAGCTATTTTTTTAGTCATTATTCTCTCAATCCTATCACTTATGATAGATGTAAGTAAAATAAATGACGTAGCTATTAAGTTTGGAGTACAAATCTACAAATTATTAGCAGTTGCCCTCATGACACTTTTCATACAGATAATTGTACATGAATTAGGTCATGTTGTTTGTGGTGTAAAAAACAACTACAGTTTTTTAGGTTTTCAAGTATTTGGGATAACTATTTATAAACAAAATAATAAACTAAAGCTAAGGGTGGATGGTTTTACAGATGCCCTTGGCTTAGCTATTATGATACCTAATGAAGATGTGCAGGATGAAGATCAAATCAAATTCTTTAAATCAGGATACATAGCCAATTCTATAACATTAATACCTCTTATTATCACTTTTATCTTATTTCCTTCCCAAAGGTTTTTAATCGGTATTTCAATCATAGTGACTACAATAATAATACTTTCCAATGCCATACCCAGGGAAATCGCCGGGAATTTTAACGACGGCTATTTAGTAAAACTCTACAAATCTGAAGGTAAGGATAATGGACCGGCACTTATATATCAAAAATTACAAAATGAATTGATATCGGGAACAAGACCAGCTGATCTTGAACTTCAAGAGATCCAATATGAAGAGAATATATTTGCCATACTTATAAATTTAATGATGTATTATAAAGGTCTTGATATGAGAGACAGTTCGCTTATGAACAGTCGTATAAACCTTCTTGAGAATAGATACGATAATCTAGAAAATATACAAAAGGATTCCATTATATACGAATTAATATTCTACTACTGCTATATAATAGGAGATAAATTAAAAGCCACTAAGTTCTTTGCAGGTATTGAGAATAGATTGGAAAAAGATATGGACATAAATGCAAGACGAATACTGGCATACTATTACTACAGTGCACATCTAGACCTCGATAAAGCAAAATACTATGCAGAACAAGGACTTGAAGTAGCAGATAAATATCCAATTAGAGGAATTGGAATGATGGAAAAACAACTTCTGAACGACTTATTGGAAAAGATTAAAAAAGGCTGGTGATCACTTGGCTAAAATTAACAAGACCAATGCCATGAGAATCTTAGACGCTCAAAAAATTGAGCATAATGTGCTGGAATATAAAGCTGATGATGGTAAAATAGACGGCATATCGGTAGCTAAAAAAATCGGTAGATCGATGGAATCAGTATTTAAAACATTGGTATTAAAAGGAAACTCAGATAAAGTATATGTGGCAGTTGTACCTGTTGAAAGAGAAGTAAACCTAAAGAAACTCGCCAATGAAGTAGGAGAGAAGAGAATAGTGCCCATCCATGTCAACGAAATACTGTCAATTACAGGTTATATCAGAGGAGGATGCTCTCCTATCGGTATGAAAAAGAAATACGAGACTATAATTGACAAATCGGTAAAAAATAATGATATGGTAATTGTAAGCGGAGGAAAGATTGGGCTTCAGATAGAACTACACCATGATGACTTAATAAAATTAACTGAAGCAAGAGTGATAGACATTACATAGGAGACGGATATGAAGGACCTTATTGATATAATAAAAACGAGAAGAACCATTAGAAATTATAAAACAGAAAAAGTCGATCGGGACATACTCGAAAAATTAATGGAAGCAGCAAAGCATGCACCTACAGGAATGAATAACCAAAATAGAAGATTTACGATAATAGAAAATGCTGAAATAATAAAAAAATTTGAAAGGGAGATAGAGTCTGCTCTTAATAGGGAAGATTACTCTCTTTTTAATACGCCGGTGTTTTTAATAATCTCGGTACCAAGGGACTCTGAAAACGGATTGGCAGATACTGCAGTAGCGATTCAAAACCTCTACCTGGCAGCGACTTATTATGGACTTGGATGCTGCTGGATAAACCAGCTTAAGCACTGCTATGATACCAGAGAAATCAGAGAGCTCTTGACGCTGGTAAATATTCCGGAAGATGAAGTTGTATATGGTGCCATGACCATAGGATACCCAAAGGACTTGCCTGAATCTAAAGCACGAATTGAAAAACATTATTATATAGATTAGAATATATCTTATATTTATCAGAGCAGTACTTGCGGATAATATTAGTAGGAGGGTATGGATGAAAAAGTTATTAGCAGTTTTAATAGCAGTATCGCTTTTGTTGTCGGCTTGTGCCATAAAACCTCAAACCGAGGTGGAGCAGCCGCAAGAAAAAACGGATACTTCAGAGAATAAAGAGGATGCAAAAGTCCAAAAACAAGATGAGGAAGTAGAGCCTGTAGAAAAGGTTGAGGAGGAAATTCCATTACCTGAATCCGAATTGATACTATGGCATAGTTTCTCGGATGATTTACAAACTGAACTCGAAAGACTAGTAGAGGTCTACAATAATTCTGACAGGGGTATCAAGGTAAAGACGGTTAAGCAGGAAGCTTCCAATTTAAAAGCAGCAACTGATGCAGCACACAAAGGAGAAGTCGATTTACTCATTGCATTTCCATTTGAAATTACTAAGGAGAATACCGAATCATTTATTAATCTGGACGAATATATAAATCACGAGAAAATCGGTCTACCGGATTTCGACAAGATTTTATCCGGCAATTTGAGCAAGGAAGGCATGGAATTAGGCGGAAGATATATGATTCCGATAGTTAAGACGGGAGAACTCATATACTATAATAAGACCATTTTTGATTCCATGGGAATTCAGTCGCCGACTACTTGGGATGAATTGGCTCAGGTCTCTGAAAGGATACTGAATGAGAAAGGAATCGCCGGTTTTGCAGCAGAGTCCAGTTCTGAGCTGGCGGATTTAATTATTAGTCAGTATGGAGATGATGTATACAGAAAAGATGATTTCAGTCTTATTCAACCCAAGATAATTGAAGCTATGATTAAACTTCAGAACTCATACAATCTCGGAAGCTTTAAAGCTCCTGCAGAAGAAGGTTCGCTAATAGGTACATTTGAAAGTGGTCAACTTGCAATGTATATGACATCATCTTATTATTCCCTATTCTTGAACCCTGAAGAGATGGAATTTGAGGTGGGTTATACTCCATTACCTCAAAACCCCGAAAAACCGTTTCAACCACTTATTGGCCCATCTATTGGAATTCTAAAAAGCGATGAAAGTAGACAAAGAGCAGCTTTCGACTTTATTAAATACTTTATATCTGAACAGTCAAATATAGAATTTGTAAAAAAATACCATGGTATATCACCATTTAATTATGGAGGAAACACAGCCTATAGCGAGTATTTAAATGCAAATCCTTCCATGAAAGTACTCTCCGGTACGATGAAAGATGCCGGAAGCATACCTGCCGTAAAGGGGATTATTGAAGCCAGATCACATCTTAAGGATATAGTCAACAGAATCGCAGCAGGAGAAGCTGTAGAAGATGTATTAAATTCAGTAGGTATGGAAATAAACGGAATATTAAAAAAATAATTCAGACAGTAATACCCTGTTTGGGAATAGATTTTATCTGATGTTTTTTAAGATTTTTATTTTTGGTAGTGAAACTCTAACCGATCAGGTGATTTCAAGAATTCTTTACAGGCTCCATCTGACGAGGGAGCTGTCAGTATGCTGACTGAGGGAGAGATATGCTAAAGAAGAATTTAGAGAATTCCACTTTTAGATTTTAAACTTATCTCAAATTGACTACTACTAATCCAAACGATGAGCTATAAGAGAGAGCTGGGCTGGGTTATTGAAAGTAGGAATCCAATGGAATTCCGTTTATTTGTAGTTTTCTCTCCCTCCGAGTTTGCTTCACAAACCCACCTCCCTCGTCAGATGGAGGCGCTCAAAGACTAAAGTCTTACCGGTTACAAATCTTTTAATAACAGTAGATAAGAGGTCAAACTCAAGTATTAATATCTATATTGTCAACAGAATGAAAATAATTAATAGAATTTTAAAGACAGTCATAAGTTTATAATGACTGTCTTTTCGTTTTACAAAAACCAATAAAATAGAATGACAAGATATTAACACTATGCTCATAAAGAATAATAAAATATAGATTTAACAAATTATTAAGAAAATTTTAAATATCGCAATTTGTTGTTGTATTTATAGTGAAATAATTGTACAGTAAAGTTCAATATGCTAAAATTGTATTGAACGCAATAAATAAAAAGGGGGAGAATAATGAAACGTATAATTTCATTGTTACTTGTTTTGGTTATGGTTCTTATACCATTATCTGCATGTAAAACTGAAGAAAAACCTGCAGATAAAGTAGAAGAAACAAAGCCTGAAGAAAAAAAGGATGAAAAGGAAGAAGCCAAGGACGAAGCAAAAGATGGTGCTAAAGAAGCTGAAGGTAAAATAGCAAAAGTAGGTCTAGGTCTTGTTTCTTCATCAGGTAGAAGTAAGGAAGCAGAAGAGGGAAAAGGTGCTGTGGCTCAGGCTGATACTACTCTTGCTGCAGTTGGATTTGATGCTGAAGGTAAGATAGTGAGCGTTACTATAGACGTTGCTCAGACAAAAGTTGAATATGCTGAAGACGGAAAATTCGCTAAAGAACTAGAAACTGATGCAAAGAGTAAGAAAGAAAAAGGCGCAGAATACGGCATGAAGGATAAATCAGAAATCAAGAAGGAATGGGATGAGCAAATGGCTTCCTTCGAAGAGTGGATGATTGGAAAAACAGCAGATGAAGTTATGGGTATTAAAGTTAAAGAAAGAGACCCAGGACATAAATCAGTACCGGACATTCCGGATCTTACATCATCTGTAACTATCACTGTTGAATCTTATCAAGCGGCCGTTAAAGAAGCTTGGGATAATGCTGTAGATGCAGAAGGAGCTGTAAAAGTCGGTCTTGGCGTAGTTACAAACACACTTAGATCAAAGGAATTGGAAGAAGGCAAAGGAATGGCTTCTCAAGTCGATACAACAGCAGCAGCTGTAGCACTTGATGCGGAAGATAAAGTGGTTAAGGCAATAGTTGACGTAGTTCAAAATAAAGTTAAATTTGACGATAATGGTAAGTTTGAAGCAGAACTGGCAGCTGAAGACAAATCAAAGCTTGATCTTGGTGATGAGTATGGAATGAAAGATAAATCTGAGATTAAGAAGGAATGGCATGAGCAAATCAAATCTTTTACTGAATGGATGGAAGGCAAGACCATAGATGAAATCAATGGACTTAAAGTAAAAGAAAGAGATCCGGGACATAAAGCGGTACCGGACGATCCTGATCTTACATCATCTGTTACTATAACAGTAGAAGGCTATCAAGCGGCAGTTACAGAAGCAGCTAAACTTGCAAGATAAGTATAATTAAATAATATCAGTACTTGCGATTACTCCCTATTGGTCTATAATAGAATCAATAGGGAGTTTTTTATTTAATGATTTGTAAAAGGGTATTACACTAGTAAATACTTTAAAATTTGCCTGAAGAATTTGCAAAAGACAATTCTATTTTAATTTAAAACTAATAGAGGTTTCCGGAGGGGACGGATGAAAAAATATCTAAAGTTTTTATTCAGTAGACTACCATTTATTGTTCTATTGATAGTACTACAAATAGCCTGGATAGCTATATTTTTTTCTAAACTGACCGAACATGCGAGCTGGATTAGTAGCGTTCTTACAATTTTAAGTTTCTTTATGTTTCTCAGTGTAATAGTTGCAAGCGAGAATCCAGAATATAAAATAATCTGGATAATTACGATAGGTGTCTTTCCTCTTATAGGGGGAGTTATGTACTTACTCTGGGGAGATAAAAGACCCACCAAAAGATTAAACAAAAAGATTCACTTGGCAGAAAAATCAATACAGCCACTACTCTCGCAAGAGCTCGATATAATCGAGAACTTACCAAAAAAGATTGAAGCAAACTTCAAAGTATTTGGCAGATACGGGCAAATTTCCCATATATAAAAATACTGAAGTTGAGTATTTTAAACTCGGCGAACAGATGTATGAATCCATACTAAAAGACTTGAACGATGCAAAAGAGTTTATCTTTATGGAGTTTTTTATTATAAAGAGCAGCTTTATGTGGGATAGCATAAAGGAGATACTCGTAGCTAAAGCAAAAGAGGGGTTGGATGTCAGGCTGATGTATGACGATATGGGATGCATGGGTCATTTTCCAGTCAAAGAGAGATTGGATTTAAAGAATGCAGGAGTAAAAGTCGTCTCTTTCAACAGGATGAAGCCCATAATTTCTTCTATTATGAACAATAGAGATCATAGAAAACTGATAGTTATAGATGGGAATATCGGTTACAATGGCGGCATAAATATTGCAGACGAGTATATAAATTTAAAATCTCCTTATGGACACTGGAAAGATACCGGAGTTAGACTATATGGAGAGGCTGTATGGAACTTGAGCTCGATGTTTTTAAGTTTATGGGAAGCATATGAGAAGAGCAGTTTCGACAATAGTAAATTTAGACCGAGAACTGATATAAAGTATAGATCAGACGGTTATATTCAGCCGTTTTCCGACTCGCCATTCGATTATGAAGCTCTCAGTAATAATGTATACCTGGAGATTATTTGGCAAGCAGAGGAATATGTTTATATATTTACACCCTATCTGATAATTGATTTTGAGATGACCTCGGCACTTAAAATGGCTGCTAAAAGAGGTGTAGATGTTAGGATTGTCGTACCGGGGATCCCTGACAAAAAGACAGTTTACGAACTTACACAGTCTTATTTTGAAGAACTCATGGATGCGGGGGTAAAAATCTACAAGTACACTCCTGGATTTATACATGCAAAGAGTTATATTTCCGATGATAATGTTGCGATTGTAGGGACGATTAACATGGATTACCGAAGTCTTTACTTACATTTCGAATGTGGAACATATATGGTGAATTCAAGTGTAATTCATGATATAAAAAAAGACTATATGGAAGTCTTTGAAGTTAGCAGATTATTAAATGAAGACGATTTAAACCGAAGCGGTATTGTGAGAATTTATAGAGCAATACTGAGAGTAGCAAGTCCTTTATTCTAGAAATGAAGCCCTCGACCTCTAGGTTGAGGGCTTTAAACATACTATCTGATAATCAGTACAGATTTTTTAGTATTATGCAGAACTGCATTTGATACTGAACCCATGAATGCTCTGGAAATTTTACCAAGACCTCTTGATCCTAGAGCTATCATATCGTAGTTTTCTTCGTCAGCCACCTCGATAATGACATTGGCAACATTGCCTGTTTTTGTCTCGAGTTTTATTTGGTAAGGATAATCTTCTATTTTCTTAGCTGATTCGGAAAGCAGGTATTTGGAGTTTTGAGAAAGGGTTGGATAATAATCTGAAACAACTCCAAATTCAACTCCACGAACTTGAGGAACTTGCAGCTCAGTTACTATATTCATTAAGGTGATTTGACTTCCAAATAATCTTCCTATTTCGGCTGCGATATACATTGCTCTTTTAGAGTTATTTGAACCGTCAATAGGAACTAAGATATTTGAAAAGTCGTTCTCATGATACTCTTTAACAACCAAGACTGGCGTGTGGACGGAGTTAACTACTTTATTTGATACCGATCCCAGGAAAGTTCTCTTCAGCATCGAAAGTCCTCTTGAACCGATAACTATCATATCGTATCCATTCTCAGATTCTAAAATTATTTCGTTTGCTACATTTCCGGTCTTTATTATTGCATTGAATTCAAAAGAAGGATCCTTGTATTTGTCGATATAGTTATTTGTCAATTCATCCAATGCATTTTTGTTTTTCTCCATTACTTCAGCTATGGATACATTGACTTGACTACCTGTCATAAATGCATCCGAATCCAATACAGACAATAGGGTTATTGAGCCGCCTGATTTTTTTACCATATTAACGGCGGTCTTAATGGCCATTTCCGAGTTTTCAGAACCATCAGTTGGAACTAAGTACTTTTTCATACGAACACTCCTTTAAATATAATTATAGTTTATCCTTTTTATTGGATTTATGAACAGTTTTAACTAAACACATAGCTAGACTACTGAATTAATTGTAGCTGATAAATAATAAACTACATAGCTTATTATTACTTTACCCTAAAAAACAGGATTGAAAACATTAAGATGTTTAATAAATATAAAATAGAATAGAGTATTTGTAAAATATTGCAATTAATAGGCGTTTACGATATATTAATAGTAATAAAATTGAGGAGAGGTACTATGACTAGACTTGTTTTAAAAGGCGATTGCTATTTAAGAAACAAAATTCTGATGAACGGATTTTTAGTAATTGAAGATGGCAAGATTGTAGATATAAAGAGTGAATATACCGGTGAATTTGAAGATTTAACCGGTCATATAATTGGACCGGGTTTCTTTGATACTCATATACATGGTTATGAAGGTTATGATATCATGGATTTAAAGCCTAAAAATGTTGAACATATTTCACAAAATATTGTAAAGATGGGAGTTACGAGTTTTTTAGCGACTACTTTAACTTCAGCTAGAGAAACTCTGGAAGAGGCTCTTAGACTTGTGAAAAACCAGAAGGATAAATTAAATGGAGCAAAATTAAAGGGAGTATTTTTAGAAGGACCTTTTTTTACTGTTAAATATAAAGGCGCACAAAATGCCAACTATATGGTAGCTCCAAATACCCGGATGATAGAAGAATTACAGGAAATATCAGGAGGTTTAATCAAGAAAGTTGCGATTGCACCTGAGTATGAAAATTCTGTGGATTTTATTAAAGATATGAATAAGATGGGGATTTATGTCGCACTTGGTCATAGTGATGCCAGCTATGAAGAAGCCAGAGAGGCTGTGGAAGCAGGAGCAAATGTATTCGTTCATACCTTTAATGGGATGAGTGGACTACATCACAGAGAACCGGGTATGGTCGGTGCAGCTATGCATCTAAAAGAAGCTTATTCCGAGCTGATTTGTGACGGATATCATGTTCACCCCGTTGTAGTGGATATATTGATGGAAGCCAAGGGCAGAGAAAAAATAGCTCTGATTACCGATTGTATGATGGCAGGAGGAATGCCGGAAGGCAGTTATACATTGGGTGAATATGATGTTGATGTTAGAGACGGTCAGGCAAGACTTGAATCGGGCTCACTTGCGGGATCTGTTCTTAAATTATCCGACGGGGTAAAAAATGTCGTAAACTGGGGTGCGGCGACGATTCATGAAGCGATAATGATGGCGAGCTATGTACCTGCAAAATCACTGGGACTGGATAATGAGATAGGTGTAATAGATATTGGAAGATCGGCTGATATCGTCGTAATGGATAAATCCTTAAACCTTATTAGGACTTATGTCGATGGTCAACTAAAATATAGTAAAGTGGATTAAGCAATAATAGATCATCTAGAATTATTGTAAAAGATGAACATATCTGTTATTATCTAGATAGCATTTTACAGGAGGAAAACATGAGGAAGATACTAATAATTCTACTCTCTATGGTGCTGGTATTTACCGGTTGTAAAAAAGCATCTAATGAGAATAAAGAGAATACGGACAATAAATTAGAGAAGTATGAACATACTTTTTTCGATACCTTTGATACCATCATTAAATTTGTCTCGTATCAAAGTTCACAAGAAGAGTTTGATAAGTATAAGGATATAGTTGTTAGCGAGTTTCAAAGACTGCATAAACTCTATGACGGATATAATACTTATGACGGTATAAATAATATCAAAACCGTTAACGACAATGCCGGAAAAGGACCTATTGAAGTAGATCCGGATTTGATAAATTTAATCGAGTTTTCAAAAGAAAATTATAAGAAAACAAGCAATAAGACCAATATTGCAATGGGATCGGTTTTGAAAATTTGGCATGAATACAGAGAAAGAGGTATTGAGAAACCGGAAACTGCAAAGATTCCAAGTCTTGATGAGCTACAAGCCGTCAAGGACAATATGAATATAGATAATATTAAGGTCAATAAAAAGAACAATACAGTAGAACTTACAGATGAAAAGATGTCTGTGGATCTTGGAGCAGTTGCAAAAGGTTATGCAACCGAACTCATTTCCAAAAAATTAATGGCAGAGGGATTGAAGACGGGAATCATCAGTGCCGGCGGAAATGTCAGAACGATTGGCAAACCGGAAGACGGAGTCAGAGCGAGATGGGGAATCGGAATTCAGAATCCTGACAATGCACTTGGAAAATCTGAGGAACAGACTATAGAAGTACTCTATGTTGAAAATACCTCAGTCGTTACAAGTGGTGATTATCAAAGGTTTTACACAGTTGACGGTAAGACATATCACCATCTTATAGATCCGGAAGAATTGATGCCTATGACTTACTTCAGATCGGTTTCGGTCGTAACTGAAGATAGTGGAATTGCAGATTTTCTTTCTACAGCTGCTTATCTAATGCCTTTTGAAGAGAGTAAAAAGTTTATAGAGTCCTATAAAGGAGCTGAAGCACTCTGGATACTCAATGATAATTCCATAGTAGCTACCGAAGGATTATTAAAGTCAATGAAGAGTCAGGGAGCGACAAGTACAAATAAATAATTAGCGATTTAAGAGTCGATTTATGTCGGCTCTTTTTATTTATAGGAATTGTAAAAAAGCATTAAAAAAGGGAAGTAGTATTTTACTCCCCACGTGTATTAAATAAAAAAACCACGTATTAATGTATATAGTATGGGTATGAGAATTGCCGGTAGATAATTTACTACCTTCATTTTTTTCAGTTCCAGCATTTCTATCCCCAGTGCAACTAATAGCACTGAACCGATTTGACCGATTTGTTCAATGACGAGCGGTGTAAGTACAGGTTCGATTATATTGGAGACTAAAAAAATGCCACCTTGGTAAATAAGTAGTAAGAGTGCTGCAGGATATATGCTCTTTCCGTAAATACTTGCAAAGATTATAGCGGATGCTCCATCCAGTATAGCTTTAAAGTAAATCAGATCATACTCACCAACCAGTCCTGCCTTCATCGGACCCAGGATTGCAAGAGCCCCTGTGCATTGAATCAAGAATATGGTAATGGCGCCGCTGATGAGATTTGTTTCACCGTCTTCACTTGAAAATCTTTCTGATATGCTATCGATTTTACCACTTATATCTATAAAATTGCCGAGTATCGAACCTAAAAACAGGGCAATCATAATAAAAATCATATGATCGGAAGGGATTACCCCTTGCAGACCCATTACAATAGTTAAAACACCCATAATGGAAAAGATGGAATTTATATGTCTTTTTGAAATATGATTTCTCAAGACTATGCCAACAGTTCCACCGGCACATACGGCAAGTGCATTTATGATAATTGCAATCATATTCGGCCTCCTATACAATGCTTAACTCTATCTGATTAAATTAATAGAGTATATCTATTATATAGCAATACCTAAAAATGTCAAAAGATATTGTTAAAGGCCTCCCTATTTGTATCTCTTAAACTACGAAGTTTTTTAAATCCTAAATGTGTCAATAAGAGAATTACCACGTATACAAAGTATATTAATGCAATATATAGAAAATGCGGTATTTTAGCAAAAGTTGAGGTCATAATAGGAGACCACAATAGATATGCATAATTTGCTCCATAATTAATATCAACGAAATATGTTATAATGAAGAATACATGGACCCAAATGAGCATTCCCTTTAGTTGTTTTTTTTGCTCTTTCTTTTCAAGCAGAATTATAGTACAGAGCCAAGTCAACAGTAGATGACCCAGGAAGAAAGTAAAATTGGTTAAATGAGGAAAGCTATAAGCATCCAGGTACGGATAAGCTAATGCGATTACTCCACCCGGGAAACCGAAATAACCACCAAAAAGCAAAAGGGAGTCGGATTTTAAAAGCTTACCAAATATTATTGAAAGCATGGCTATCCTGCAACTGTACAATGGCAAAGCCTGTACCGGATCGAAACCCAGTACGAAAAAATACCAAGCATAAAGAGAAATCTGTTCAATAATAAGTGCAATGAAAAGAAACTTTGATATCGGTTTTAATAAATTTCTATTGTTTTTATAAAGATAGATGATGGCAATTATCCCGAAAACTAATGTAATTAGAGTTATAATATGTATAGGACTCATTGCTTTAAATACATAACCATCAGTCTCGGCTCTAAAAAAATGACCCATTGAAATCTCCTTTCAAATTCAAAGTAATTTTTGATTTTTTAATATAATTGATGCATACATAATATCTAAAATGAATATATTTTTATTTTATCATAAATTTTGGGCGTTAACATAAAAATTTAAATCCATTATAGTCTTAAATAATGTAAATTTTATGTAGAATTCATAAAAATATATTTTAAATTTAAAACATAAAAAAGCCAGGAGTTGATTATATGAAGTATAAAGCATATAGAAAAGAAGATTTATATTCCTATATATTCGGAGCTTTTCCGGTCATAGAATTAATAGAAGCAAAACCTGAACTAATCATCGAAGTCATTATATCCAATAAATACAATGAAATTGAAAATCTTGTGACAATTCTTGAATCAAAGGGTATAAACTATAATATAGACGATAAAACAATAAACAGGATTGCAAATAAAGGCAATATTTTTGTAGTTGGAGTATTTAAGAAAGTCGATCAAACTATAGGAGATGATAATCATATAGTGCTGCACAGTCCCTCAAATATGGGAAATCTAGGGACTATTATAAGAACCATGGTAGGATTTGGATTACATGATTTGGCGATAATCGGTAATTCATGTGATATCTATAATCCAATGGTGACAAGAGCATCTATGGGAGCTTTTTTTAAGGTCAGAATTGAGTTTTTTAATAATATTCATAAGTATTTAGAGAGGTTTAAAGACAGAAAAATACACCCCTTTATGCTTTCGTTGAAGAATCCGTTAAAACTTGTAGATGTAAATCCGGAAGGGAAGTTTTCGCTTGTATTTGGAAATGAAGGTAGTGGACTACCTGACTTTTTTGAAGATATTGGTGAGCCTATATTCATTCCTCAAACTGATGAAGTGGACTCTTTAAACCTTACTATGGCGGCGGGAATTGCGATGTTTTGGTTTATGAAAGAGAAGATAGGTTAAGGTGATGGTATGAAATTATACATTTTTGACTTGGATGGGACTCTTTTAAATACTTTAGGTGTTATTGCCGACAATTCTAATTATGCACTTAAAAAGTACGGATATGAACCGGTAGATACAGAAAAGTACACTTCTTATATAGGTAATGGGGCAAGGGTATTGATTGAAAGGGTTTCAGAATATAGAGGAGTTGCTCCTGATGCAATAGATGATATTTACAAGGCTTTTCTTTTAAGATATATAGAAAACCCTCTGGGAGATACTACCGCCTATGAAGGTATAGAAGAGATGCTTGAAAAGTTAAAGAAAAGAGGAAGTTACTTAGCAGTGCTCACGAATAAACCCGATGGAGCAGCGCAGAGTTCAATAGAGTCTTATTTCAGAAAAGGTCTTTTTGACATGGTAATAGGACAGCAGGAAAGATATAAACGCAAGCCTGATCCTCAAACGGTAGAGCTCATACTAAGCAGTTTAGGAATTCGAAAGTCGGAAGCGGTAATGATTGGGGATTCCGATGTAGATATAAAAACGGGTAAAAATGCAGGAATAAAAACTTGTGCAGTAACTTGGGGATATGTTGATAAAAACGAACTAGCGAGTTTAAACCCTGACATAATTATAGATAAGGTTTGTGAATTGGAAAAATTAATTTACGAGGAGTGATATTTTGAGAAAAATAGGATTGGTTATAAACCCCATAGCTGGAATGGGAGGTAGAGTAGGACTTAAAGGAACGGACGGGATAGAAGTCCTTAAAAAAGCTAGAGAACTCGGCTCTATACCGGAGGCACCTTTAAAAGCAAAAAAAGCACTTGAAAAGTTATTGCCACTAAAAGACAGCATAAGCGTATTGGTGTCCGAGGGACAGATGGGTGAAGAAGAAGTCAAAGAAGTAGGTCTAAACTATGAAGTAGTTTACAAGCCGGAACCCGGAGAGACGTCCAATGCAGATACGACTGAATTATGTAAGATATTTGAAAAAGAAAATGTAGAATTGATTTTATTCGTGGGCGGTGACGGAACTGCCAGGGACATTTTCAATGCAATAGAGACTAGAATTCCGGCAATAGGAGTTCCTGCCGGAGTTAAAATACACTCACCTGTATATGGGAATACTCCTGAAAGTGCAGGACAATTGGCCTATGAGTACCTCGATGGGGCTCAGTTAACTCTTAAGGATGAAGAAGTAGTAGACCTTGATGAAGATGCATTTAGAGAGGATAGAGTTGAAGTGAGGGTATATGGATATCTGAAAGTACCCTACAATGAAATCTATCTTCAAAATATGAAGTCGCAAAGTCCGCAGTCAGATGAGCATGCACAGGAGTCGATAGCACTTGATGTTATTGATGATATGCAAGATGACCTCTTCTATATCATCGGATCTGGAACGACTACCATGTATATTATGAAGGAATTGGGACTCGACTATACCATACTTGGAGTAGATATAATTAAGAATAAAAAACTGGTGGCAAAAGATGTAAATGAACAGCAGATTTTAGATATCATAGGAGATGAACCTTTCAAGCTTATAGTGACACCTATGGGAGGTCAGGGATATATCTTTGGTAGAGGAAATCAGCAGCTGTCCAGTAGAGTTCTAAACAAAGTCGATAAAAAAGATGTAACGATAGTATCTACGGCAGGTAAGTTGGCAACTCTACAGGATAGAGATATGCTGATTTATACACTTGATGATAAATGTGATGAGAAATTATCGGGATACTACAGAGTGGTTATAGGATACGGTAGATACATGGTTCATAGAGCTTCAAATGGCTCTGCGAGTAATTAGAAAATTAACTCCACGAGAACATGTATTGGAAAGGATTAAATAATGTATTTAGGTTGTCATTTATCAATAACAAAAGGATTTAAAGCTGCTGCTGAAACGGCGGTTTCAATTGGGGCAAATTCTTTTCAGTTTTTTACGAGAAATCCCAGGGGTGGTAGAGCTAAGGAGATAGATCCTCAGGACATAATTCAGTTAAAAGAGATTATGAGTGAGTATGATTTTGGACCACTATTTGCTCATGGCTCCTATACTATGAATCTATCTTCTGATAAGGAAGATGTAAGAGAATTTGCAAATATGGTTTTAATTGATGATATGAAAAGGCTTATGCAATTGCCTGAGGATACTATATATGTATTTCATCCGGGTTCGCATGTGGGGCAGGGACCGGAGATAGGTACTCAGTTTATCGTGGATGCTTTAAAAGAAGCTGTAAAAATCAATCCCCATGCAAATATTGCGCTTGAAGGAATGTCCGGAAAGGGAACGGAGATAGGTTATCGATTCGAACAACTTAAGGATATTATAGATGGTGTAGGACATGAGAGTATTGGAATTTGCATAGATACATGTCATATGTATTCTGCCGGATATGATATTGTCAGTCAACCGGATGATGTAATAGATGAAATCAATAGCATCATTGGACTTAATAAGCTAAGAGCCATACACTTAAATGACAGCATGACTGAACTTGGATCTAGAAAAGACAGGCATGCTAAACTGGGCGAGGGATTGATTGGAGTGGATGCACTCATTAACTTCATCACCAAACCGGAACTGGTAAATAAGCCGCTGAATTTGGAAACTCCAAACGAACTGGATGGATATCAGGCCGAGATAGAACTCATTAGAAATAGAGTATCCAATTTAGAATAATAATGAAAAAAAGCTCGAGATAAACTCGGGCTTTTTAAATGGATAAATGTTTTATAAAGTCCTGTTAGGGTATTAAATCTATATCTGGTTGATGGGAGGAATGTTAAATGAACGAATTTAGGCATAAAGGCGGAAATACTATAATAAAGAAAACCATAAATAAAGGGGTATCATTCGGTTCGGTACTTGCTATGGTTATAAGCTATACTACTTGGAAATCAATACTGTGGGCGATTATCCATGGAATCTTAGGCTGGGTCTATGTTATATATTTTATTTTTAAGCATGCGTAGAAGTAGTGGTATAATAGCATTATACTAATCGATAGAGGTGAGCTAATGAAGGATCAATCAAGTTGCCATATTTGCGGCTCAGTAAAATGTGCTGTTGGGGAAGAAGAAAACCTACCTGTATTTTGCCCTATGGAAGATTCAAGTATCTATCAGGAAGCTGTGGACATTATAAGTTCTGATAAATATAATGAGTTTTATGTAGCCAGCACCGAAATTGAAAAAGAGGGCTACTGTATTTGGCCGAGAGTTCGAGAGATTATGGAATTGATTAAAAAGATGAAATACAAAAAAGTGGGTTTGGCTTTTTGTAATGGATTTAAAAAGGAAGCTAAAATCTTAAGTGAAATATTTCTTGAAAATGGAATCGAAATAATATCTGCAATGTGTAAGACCGGTGGTTTGGATAAAACTGAAGTTGGAATGCCGGAAGAAGTAAAACTTAGACCCGGAAACTTCGAAGCAATCTGCAATCCCGTTGCTCAAGCGCTGATACTTAATAAAGAAAAAACAGAATTCAACATCGTCATGGGTTTATGTGTAGGACATGATTCACTCTTCTATAAATATTCAGAAGCATTATGCACAACCCTTGTGGTCAAAGACAGGGTTACCGGACATAATCCGGTAGTAGCGCTCTATTGTAAAGATGGATATTTTAAGAAGAGACTCAAAACTGAAGATAAATAAAAAATCCCGGAGCAATCCGGGATTTTCAGACTTTTGACAAAGCGGATTAATAAAATTGAACTTGGTCTATTACCAATTGTTCTTTGAACAATCGCCAATAGTGAAATTTTAGTCTTTGATAGCCTCCATCTGACGAGGGAGGTGGGTTTGCGAAGCAAACTCGGAGCGAGAGAAAAATATAAATGGCTGGAACACCATAGAATTCCTACTTCAAATCTCCTAATCTAGTTATCGTTGATGCCTACATCGTTAGATTGAGCTGTTAAAGAATTTTTGTGGCTTGAATTCGATTGCAAAAGATAGAACCTAAAAACATAAAATATCATAAAAACCCTGTTCAGACTTTTGACAAAGCGGATTAATAAAATTGAACTTAACTATTACCTATTGTTCTTTGTACAATTATCTATAGTGAGATTTTAGTCTTTGATAGCCTCCATCTGACGAGGGAGGTGGGTTTGTGAAGCAAACTCGGAGGGAGAGAAAAATATAAATGGCTGGAATTACATAGAATTCCTACTTCTATATCTCCTAATCTAGCTATCGCTGATGGCTAGATAGTCAGATGGAGCTGTTAAAGAATTTTTGTGGCTTGAATTCGATTGCAAAAGATAGAACCAAAAAACATAAGATATCATAAAAACCCTATTCAGACTTTTGACAAAGCGGATTAATAAAATTGAATTTAATCTATTACCTATTGTTCTTTGAACAATCGCCAATAGTGAAATTTTAGTCTTTGATAGCCTCCATCTGACGAGGGAGGTGGGTTTGTGAAGCACACTCGGAGGGATAGAAAAATACAAATGGCTGGAATTACATAGAATTCCTACTTCAACTCTCCTAAGTTAGATATCGATGACTGCTCATAGTAGGGGTGGATAGGATTGAGAAATTAGGGATAAATTTAAAATACAACGATTGAAATTGTAAGTTTCTCTGTGTATATTTCTTCAGTCTGTTATAGCACATGGCTTCCTAGTCAGATAGAGCCTAAAAACATAAAACATAATAAAAACCTTGTTCTCAATTAGATTTTGTCTACAGAAAAAAATCCCGGAACAATCCGGGATTTTCATTATTCTAAAATAGTACCATCTGTTCTAACGGTTACGACTTGCCATGGGATAAATTTACCGCTGTTTTGAAGTGCCTTTTTAGCAGCGTTTTCAAGGCCGGAGCAGCATGGAACTTCCATTCTGGCAATAGTAACGCTCTTGATTTCATTATTCTTAATAATTGCTTCAAGTTTTTCTGTATAATCACCTTCATCGAGCTTAGGACATCCTACGATGGTAATCTTATTCTTCATAAAAGTATTGTGAAAATCTCCATGAGCAAAAGCTGTGCAATCTGCTGCGATTAGAAGATTTGCATTATGGAAATAAGGTGCATTCACTGGAACTAGCTTAATCTGACAAGGCCATTGATTTAGCTGTGAAGTATTCACATTTACGGCGCTTACATTGGAAACTTGTGACCTATCAAAAGTCTTTGCATGAGTTCCCGGACATCCACAAGCCAGTGGTTCTACAGTATTTTTATCATCTTTCATCTCATCTACCTCCACATTTTTTACATCGGTCTTATCAAAAATAGCAACATCCCTAGTTTCAAAAGAAATAGCCTCTACAGGACAGTTCGGCAAACATCTTCCAAGTCCATCACAATGATCCTCACGAAGAAGTTTAGCTTTCCCATCAACCATACCAATGGCTCCTTCTTGGCATGCATTTACACATAGCCCACATCCAATACAAAGTTCTTCATCTATTTTTATAACCTGTCTAAGCATTTTAATCCTCCAATATTGTTTTTACATATAGAGTATAGTAAAATTAAAACAAAAAGTACGTTGCAATTACAACGGAGGAATAAAAAATGAAAATTGATATACTGAAAACCACTCCAATATTTAAAGGATTAGATGAAAATGAAATCGAATCGGTATTAAAAAGCTTAAAGAGTAGACTAGTTAAATATAGTAAAGATGAAGTTATTTTTGAAACGGGATCGGTCATAAAAGAAATGGCACTTCTCTTAAGTGGAAGCATCCATATTACAAAACTGGATTATCTTGGGAATCTGAATATCATAGCAGTAATTAAACCTGGAGACCTATTTGGAGAATCATACGCGATATCAATAGGAGAAAAACTTGGAGTCACAGCCTTATCAGAAACAGACTCTGAGCTCTTAATGATAGATGTATCTAGTATTTACAGCGAGAAGAGTCTAGGAGTCCCTGGCTTTACAAAATTCTCCATGAATCTGATGAATATCCTGGCACATAAAAACATCATAATGTCCAAAAAACTTGACCACTTAACGAAAAGATCCCTAAGAGAAAAAATAATGTCCTATCTGAGCGAGATCTCAATAAAAGAAAACTCCCTACAATTCAAAATACCATTAAACCGTCAACAAATGGCAGACTACCTATGTGTCGATCGTTCAGCCCTTTCAAGAGAACTAATGAAGCTCAAAGCTGAAGGCAACCTAGACTACCACAAAAACATCTTTACACTAAAATAAACACCAAAAATAGAGCCTTCATTGGAGAAAAAGGGTTCCAAAAGATTGGAAAAGACTACTTGACTTAAAGAGGCCTAATTAATTTTATTTATTTGCATTAATATGCTTAAAAGAGTATAACAAAAAGAAACATAAGATTGTAAAATTGAGACAGGTGAAACTAAAATGAGCACATTAATTTATAAACATGCAATATACTTTGAAAAAGTGTAGCCTGACCCCGTTTTAACGTTGAAATTATGGGAAAAAAAAACCGGGAAATGTATATTTTCCGGTTTTTCAACTAGGTTTGGTATCTTATATTGATATTTTGCTTGGTTTGGTTTTTTGTATTTAAAGTCCTTTTATTCTGAAGAATGCAGAGAATCTTCCTTGGAAGTTTCCGTAGCCTGCAGGGACTCCCCAGTCTTTTGCTTCGAATACTGAATTATCGCCCATGTAGATGGCTAAGTGTCCGTAGTTATAGCAAACATCTCCCGGTTTTAGCTGATCTTGGGTGATTTGGTAGAATCTTGGATCTCCCCAGATGGTTTCGGATGTTAGGTTTCTCGTAGTGTCTTCTGTAAGACCTGATTTAATCAGTGCTTTTAATACCAGTGATGAACAGTCGGCATAACCGTCTGACATTCTCATGGATTGTGAGTAATCCCAACCTTTCATGGCAAGTGCAGCATCTATAAAGCTTTGAACTGATTTAGTTTCAACCGGTTGTTCTTCAGGTTTTACTTCAGTTTCAGTTTGTGTTTCTTTTGATTCTGTACTCGGTTTATCTGTCTGAGTTCCTTCATCTTTTTTATTCTCTTCACTTGGTTGTTCTTTGTTTTCTTCTTTATTTGATTCGTTATTTTCTTCTTTTTTATCTTCTACGGCAGTTTCTTCAGGTTTTTCTGAATTTTCTGTCTGCTCATTATTTTCTGTTTCTACTTTTTCTGAGCTTAGTGATACTTCAGTACCTATGGAATATATATTGGTTTTCTCGCTTTCTCCAAAATGACCATCTAAAACTTCTTCGGCATTTGTAGGTGATACAAGTAAGGTCATCGTATTATGCGATTTAGTAAAGTTGACAGAGGCAAGTGCCATAGTAAAATCTTCACCATGTGCCAAGACTATATTCTTTCCTTCTGTTCTCTTGGCTACTGAGATGGATGTTTCGTATCTGTCTTTACCTGCATAGGTGTTCGCATCTACTGAACTTGTGTTTCCTGTAAGATTATATATAGCTTGCTTGTTTTCTGAAGAAATTGAGTCTTCTCCACCTACAAATATAATGTCTCTATCCTTGCCGTATTTTTCAAGGTATACTTTCGTTGCTTCCGGAATACCGTCTTTGGTAACCATTAGAATATTTCTGCCTTCTATTATGCTAAGAGGCGTACTTGTTATGGCGTCAACATAGTTCATGCCGTTTACAATGACAATATTTCTATCGGTTCCAAGTGTTTCTGCAACTTTTGTTGCTGTTTCAAATCTATCGGCTCCACTTATTCTGCCTGAGAAATTACTTCTCTCTTCAATGGATTTACCGATTCTTTCTTCGCCTCCGAGGACAAATACTTTTTCCGCTTTATCCAGTAGATTTGATTCCGTCTCTTGAATATTATTTGAATCAAGAGTAAGTAGGCTTCCACCATTTGTTATAGAAAGTACTCCGCCGGTTAATGCATCTGCTAATTCGTTCTTGTCAGCGACATAGAGAATTTTTCCGTCATTTGTCTTTTCTACAATTTCGTGGCTTGCGCTTGGTAATTTTTCTATATTATATTTTGATTCATCTGCTTTTGCGTGTACTCCGATTAAAAGGGTTGAGCTTAGACATAGAGTCAAAAGCTGCTTGGTTAATTTGTTCATTATATCCTCCAAAAAAGTTGTAACTATTTTGTAACCATTTTGGCTACAAGGAGTATTTTACGGGAAAGTGGCTTATGAGTCAAATTTTAGAGGGCTATAATGCAAAAAATGAGAGTAGATTGTGAGAATAATAAAAAATTACATAGTTTGTAACTATTTTGTAACTTTTTAAAATCGTAGTTTAAATATTGAAATTTAGGGAAATATAAGTATACAGATTGTGTAATATCTTTTTAATAAGGTAAGATAACATATCAAATATTACGAAAAATAAAATTTCCGGAGAAAATAAAAAATCTGTAAAGCATATGCCTTACAGATACTATTAATTTCTTTTATATTAAAAAATTAATCTAAAGATGGCGTCTATACCACCAAGTGCAACAGTTATAAAAGCACCAAGTATTGCAAGAATTATAACAGTTCCTAAACAGCAGCCGAAAAAGAAGTTACCACAACCGCAACCTCTCTTTTTTGTCTGGACATTTTGATTGTAATCATAATCATTATAATAGTGATTATTGTTTGAACGTCCAAAATATTGATTTTGTTTATTTATATTTTTGCTTCTACTTAAATCAGTGAAGGGATCATATGGATTATAAGGTTCTTGTTCATCATCATAATCGTAGTCATCTTCTTCATAATAATGGTAGGTTTTTTTATCGTATCTGTCTTTCTCTGCATTATTATATTCATTGTAGTTAGCATGTTTGTTCAAATGTTCTCTGATTTCGTCTAATCTGTCTGTATCAGAAAAGTCTTTTTTCATATCCATCACCTAAATTAAGTATATCATAATTAAGTGATATGATTCCTACAAAACTGAAAGAAAATATTAAATAACCTTTAAATAATTATTATTATATCTTAATAAAGCATACTAAAAAGCCTAGAAAATCGCATAATCCTTGAAATCGTTTCTATTATAATCTATAATATAGGTATAGTTGGAGCATATCTAACTACAATATAATAAATGGGGGCGTAGTATGAAAATTAATAAAAAATTAATGGTCTTATTAGCTCTGTTGTTGGCCTTTTCAATGATATTTGTAGCTTGCGGACCTAAAACAGAAGACGCTAAACCGGACGAGAAGAAAGAAGATGCTGCCGGTGAAAAGAAAGATGAGAAGAAGGAAGAACCAAAAGATGATGCTAAAGCTGAACCTGCAGGCGATGCTTTAAAAATCGTTATTGTTACAAGTCCTTCAGGAGTAGATGATGGAAGTTTTAACCAAGACAACTATAATGGTATACAAGATTTCATCAAGTCTCATGCTGATTCCAAAGTACAAGCAGTTCAAGAATCATCAGGAGACGAAACAGCATCAGTACAAGCTGTTGCCGATGTAGTTGCAGATTACGATGTTGTAATTACTCCAGGATTCCAATTTGCAGGTATTTCTCAAATTGCAAAAGATAATCCGGAAAAGAAATTTGTACTTGTTGACTCATTCCCTAAAGCAATTGACGAAGTTGAAGAATTCGAAAATGTATATGCTATGATGTTTGCTGAGGAAGAAAGTGGATTCTTAGCAGGTGTTGCTGCTGCCCTTGAAACTGAATCAGGAAAAGTTGCAGTAGTTAACGGAATCGCATATCCATCAAATGTTAACTATCAATGGGGCTTTATGTCAGGTGTAAACTATGCTAATGCTCACCTTGATACAAAAGCTGAGATAGTTGAAATCGAATCTTATGCCGGAACTGATGTTAGAAATGAAAATGTTGGCGGAAACTATGTAGGTACATTTAACGATGAGTCTACAGGTAAGGTTGTCGGTCAAGCACTAATCGAAAAAGGCGTTGACGTTATGCTGGTTGCAGCAGGTGGATCAGGAAACGGAGTATTCACTGCAGCTAAAGAAGCAGGAAATGTTAAGATAATCGGTTGTGACGTAGATCAATTCGACGACGGTGCATATAGTGGTGGTAATGTTGTAATTACATCTGCTCTTAAAAACATGAGAATTAACGTGGACAGAGCTCTTACTGCTGTTTCAGAAGGATCATTCAAAGGACAAAACACCGTTCTTAGAGCTGACACTGATTCTACAGGAATAGTTACTGCAGAAGGCAGACATCAACTTAAGCCTGAAACAATCGAAAAATTGAATGAAGCTTATGCAAAACTTAAAGACGGTACAATAGTGCCTGCAGCTAATTTCAATGGACATACACCTGATAAATTCCCAGGTCTATAAAAGAATAAAACCTAAAAGGGACGTAGAGATACGTCCTTTTTTGAAATAATAGTGTTTTATTCATCAAAATACATAGATGAGTACTAATACTATCGAGGTGATTTTATGAATAATGAATATATTGTTGAATTTAAAAACATAACCAAGACATTCCCCGGAATTGTCGCTAATGATGATATCTCATTCGGAGTAAAAGAAGGCGAAATATTTTCAGTACTGGGTGAGAACGGAGCAGGTAAATCGGTACTCATGAGTATGCTTTTCGGAATGTATGAGCCCGATTCCGGAGAGATATACGTAAAAGGCAAGAAGATGGAAATCTATTCTCCAAGGCATTCCAATAGCTTAAATATTGGAATGGTCCATCAGCACTTCAAATTGGTTGAAAATTACACCATTGCTCAAAACATAGTACTTGGAGAGGAACCGATAAAAAAGAGATTCGGTTTTATAGATGAAGTCGATATGAAATCTGCCGAAAAAGACATAGCTGAATTGTCTGCAAAATACGGTCTTGAAGTAAATCCAAAAGCAAAGATTGAAGATGTAAATATTGCAACCAGACAAAGAGTTGAAATCTTAAAGATGTTATACAGAGAAGCTGAAATCATGATTTTTGATGAACCGACGGCAATACTTACACCTCAGGAGATAGAATACCTGTTGAAGATTATTCTAGAGCTGCAAAAGAGTGGTAAAACGATAATTCTAATCACACATAAACTCGAAGAAATCAAACAGGTTTCTGACAGATTTGCGGTACTAAATAGAGGAAAACTCGTTGCCGTAAAAGATGTTGAAAGCACTTCGACTAAAGAAATGGCGAGACTTATGGTCGGTAGAGATATCGAGTTTACTCATGAACCCGAAACATGCGAAAGAGGAGATATGGTATTAGAGGTTAAGAACCTCAATGTATCCGATAGAGACGGCGTTCAAAGAGTAAAGAACGTTAGCTTTAATGTCAGTCAAGGTGAGGTATTCGCGGTAGCAGGAGTTTCAGGAAATGGTCAAAATGAGCTTGCAGATGCAATAGCAGGACTTATAGGGATTGATTCCGGAACTATAACTCTGGATGGAAAGGATATAACCAAAGAGGGCATAAGAGAAAAGAAGGAATCTGGAATAGCCTATATACCTGAAGATAGACAAGGGTACGGATTGGTTCTGGACTTCGATATTTCAGACAATATGATACTAAAATCCTACTACAAGGAACCATTCAGTAAATCCGGATTCTTAAATAGAAAGAATATAGATGAATATGCAGAAAAACTCTCTGTTGATTATGATATCAGAAGTTCAAAGGGCATTACCTCTTCCATGAGATCACTCTCAGGAGGAAATCAGCAAAAAGTTATAATTGCCAGAGAAATTGATCAAGACGGAAAACTTCTCATGTTTGTTCAGCCGACAAGAGGACTGGATATAGGTGCAATTTCCAATACATGGGATCAAATAAATAGAGAGAAAAAAGAAGGGAAAGCCATACTTCTAATCTCGTATGAACTGGAAGAAGTTATGAGTCTAGCTGATACCATTGGCGTTATCTATAATGGTGAAATGCTGACAGTAGCCGATAGAAGAACACTTGATAGAAATGAAATCGGAGAATACATGATGGGGGTGAAGAGGGATGATTAAAAAGAAATCTGAAAATTATGGATTCTTACCCACCCTACTAGGTGATGAGAAAAGACAATCTTATACCATACCTTTATTTGCCATATTCCTAAGCGTTATCGCAGGTTCGATAGTAATACTATTGACCGGTAAAAATCCTCTCAAAGCATATATAAGTTTACTTCAAGGTTCTGGCTTAGTGCCAAAGCCTAGTTATGCAGGAGGTACCGGACAAATAACTGACTTTACAAGCTTTTTGGATATACTTGCACCTATGATTTTTGCAGCGCTTGCAGTTATAATAGCTTTGAAATCCGGACTTTTCAATATAGGAGTCTCCGGACAGATGTTGATCTCGGGATTTATCGCAACCATTTTGGTTGGATATTCTCCACTAAATGCAGTAATTGCTAAACCACTGGTATTAATCGTTGGAATAACAGTCGGAGCACTTACTGGCGGGTTTATAGGTTTCTTAAAATACAAATTCAATATAAATGAAGTTGTATCATGTATAATGCTGAACAATATAATACAATTCGTAACCAGCTATTTTATAAATTCATACTATGTAAACCCCGTATCGAGACAATCCGAGTATATAAGCAAAGCATCATCTCTAACCATAAAGGGAATCAATATCGGAGGTGTAAAGGCAGATTTTCCAATATCTATAATCCTTGCAATACTGGCCAGTTTATTTATATATAAACTATTGGAAAGTACCACACTTGGATATGAAATCAAAGCCGTAGGTAGCAATAAAAATGCAGCGGCATATGCAGGTATTAAAGTTGGAGAAACACTGATAGTAACAATGATGATAAGTGGAGCATTGGCAGGACTTGCAGGTGTGAGTTACTATCTCGGATACTTTGCGTCCATGCAGCCAAGAGTAATCTCAAGCCTAGGATTTGATGCGATAGCAACAGCACTTCTTGCGAATAATAATGCAATCGGAGCAATCTTCTCCTCCATACTTATAACGATTCTATCAAAGGGTTCTGTATACATGAGTTCAAAAGTTGGAGTAGTTAAGGAAATCTCCGGAGTAATAACGAGTTTAATACTACTATTTAGTGCAACCGGTGCATATATAAGATATAGAGTTAACAGAAAAGTAGAGATGCAAAAAACTGAAAAAATGACGACTGTGGAAAAGAGGAGTGGTGACGATGAATAAACTTTTAATAGACGGCTTAGCATTTGCAATACCACTTTTCATTATAGCCATAGGTGGTATTTACAGTGAAAGAAGCGGTATTATCAATTTAGCGCTCGAAGGACTGCTTGGCTTTGGAGCCTTTACCGGAGCTCTTACCGTAATATTATTAGCTATCGCATTTCCCGACTTTATAGCAAAATACGGTATCTATGTAGCTATGCTATTTGCTATGATTGGTGGAATGTTATTTGCCATAATTCACGCGGCTCTATGTGTATTCTTTAAAGCCAATCAAGTAATTTCAGGGGTAGTTTTAAATATACTATCGGTATCGTTGACAGAATTTTTAACCAGACAGATAAATATGCAAGTATTTGGTGGACCATCTAATAAATTTCAATTAGGTGTTGCACCCAGATACTCTGTACCTGTTCTTTCGGAAATCCCGATACTTGGAGGATTTTTCAAAGACATATATCCGTTCTCAATAGTCATAGTTATAGTGGCGTTAATTGCTTACTTCGTACTTGAGAGGACGAGCTTCGGAATGAGATTAAAAGCTGCAGGAGACAATCCTCACGCAGTCGATGCAGCAGGAGTTGACGTCGGAAGAATGAGGTTTTATGCCGTGTTGATTTCAGGTGCCTTGGCAGGACTTGGAGGAATAAGCTTCGCTTACTCAATTTCGGCTAATTTCTCAGGATCAGTATATTCAGGATTCGGATATCTTGCCATTGCAGCCTTGATATTCGGAAACTGGAGTATCAAACCTACACTATTCGCTGCACTACTATTCGGATTTGCAAGATCCGGAGGATACTATTTGGCGCAAGTCTTAAAGATGAGCTCCACATTCTCAGACATAATCATGATACTACCTTATGTTTTGACCTTGGTACTTTTGGTATTCTTCTCTAAAAACAACAGACCGCCAAGAGCGCTGGGTGAAATATACGATAAAGGAAAGAGGTAAAAATGGAAAAGAAATTCGAGCATTTTGATACCGTCGATTTTAATTTCGACAAAAATGCACTTAGAATTATAGATCAAACACTATTACCAACTAAAATAAATATGCTTGAACTGGATGACGAAAAGTCAATATGGGATGCAATCCATCTACTCAAAGTAAGAGGGGCGCCTGCTATAGGAGTTGCAGCTGCCATAGGCATTGCAATACTATCGAAGAAGATTAAAACAGAAGACATCGATGAATACAAGAGTGAATTTAACCGCATCAAAAACTATCTCGAAACCTCCAGACCAACAGCTGTAAACCTTTTTTGGGCTCTGGATAGAATGAAAGTGGTAGTGGATGGGTACGGGGGAGATAATCCTCTGGAATTAAATGAACTTCTTATGGCAGAAGCAGCAGAAATAAGAGAAGAAGACATAAAAGTCTGTAAGAGTATAGGAGAAAACGGACTAAAATTATTAAAAGATGGAATGGGAATTTTGACTCACTGTAATGCCGGGAGCCTTGCTACTGTAAAATACGGTACGGCAACAGCTCCGATGTATCTTGCTCATGAAGCTGGAATGAAGATTAAAGTATTTGCTGACGAGACCAGACCTCTACTTCAAGGTGCCAGGCTTACTGCTTATGAACTCAATGCGGCAGGAATTGATACCACGCTGATATGTGACAATATGTCTCAGACAGTTATGAGACAGGGAAAAGTGGATATTATATTTGTTGGCTGTGATAGAGTTGCTGTAAATGGAGATGCTTGCAATAAAATAGGTACTTCCATGGTGGCGCTAGCTGCAAAAAGACATAATATACCTTTCTATATATGTGCTCCAACATCCACCATTGATTTTTCAATAGAAAGTGGAGAAGAGATAGTAATAGAAGAGAGAAAGCCGGAAGAGATTACCGAGATGTGGTATGAACAGAGAATGGCACCTGAAGGTATAAATGTTTATAATCCTGCTTTTGATGTAACTGATGCCGACCTTATTACGGGAATCATTACAGAATACGGTATCATCTACCCTCCGTTTAAAGAAGGAATTCTAAAACTGAAAGAGGAAAATAATCTATAATGAAAAGAGATGCTAAGTTCTTTATAGAAAAATACGATATGGTACCCCTTCCTGAAGGCGGCTACTTTGCTCCTGTTTCAAGGGGAGAGTTTATAATCCCGCATCATCTATTGGGAGATTATAGTGGAGAAAGGGAAGCAGTATCCCTGATCTACTATTTATTAGAAGCCGGAGATGAATCCAAGTGGCATATGCTAAGACCTGAAGAATACTGGCTTTGGCATGCAGGCGGAACACTTCAGATAGTGATTTCCGAGACTGACAGTTTTAAAAGACTGGAAAACTTCATACTAGACCCTGAAAGTGGAGACTTTATAGTAAAAGTACCTGCAGGATATTGGCAAACGGCAAAGGTCTTAGACGGGGACTTCGTATTAGTATCATGCGTAGTATCTCCCGGATACCATGACGATGAACTGTTCTTTTTAGATGGAGGCATAGATGGATAAATTCAGATTGGATGGGAAAGTAGCCCTGGTTACCGGAACAAATAAAGGAATGGGAAAAGCCATTGCTTTGGAACTTGCACGTGTCGGTGCAAAAGTAGTCGGAATAGTAAGAACTGAAGGCAGTCAAACTAAAGCAGAGATGCTGGAAAAAGGATATGATTACACCGAACTTGAATTCGACTTATCGAATACTCGAGGCATCGAAGAGATTACTAAAAGAGCAATAGCTGTTTACGGAAGCATAGAAATACTAGTCAATAATGCAGGAGTAATTAAAATTGACCCTGCTGAAGTCCACAGCATTAAAGACTATGACTATGTCATGGATGTCAATACAAAAGCTGTCTTTCTATTATGCCAAAGCGTTGGAAAACATATGCTTGACAGAGGATATGGGAAAATAATAAATACCTCATCGATACATGGGATTGGTGGAGGATTTGATTGTATCTCTTATACTGCAAGCAAGCATGCGGTTATCGGAATAACAAAGGCACTTTCTAATGAATGGGCAGCAAGAGGAATCAATGTTAATGCAATTGCGCCGGGATACACAATCACCGACAATACAAAAGGATTGAGAGAAAAAACGGACCTGGTTGAAAATATAACCAATTCAATTGCTAAAAAGAGATGGGCTGTTCCTGAGGACATTGCACCTGTAGTAGTCTTCCTTGCCTCACCGGCATCTGACTATATAACAGGACAGGTTATAAGAATTGACGGCGGAATTGAATAAAAAACTTAAGCCATCTACCTTCAAACTTTTAAGGAGGATGGTTTTTTATTAGAGAGATCGTTATTATATCTACATAGCATAATATCGCAAATAATGGGTATAATCAAACATAGACCATGTATAACAACTACAGTCTAGATAAGGGGGTATGATTATGAGGAATTTAGAAGAACAAAGAAATAGACTTATAGATTATTTCAAATCAGGAGAAAAATCCCTGGATAATCTTAAAATAGGAATAGAATTAGAACATTTTATAATAGATAAAAACTCACTTAGAACTGTTTCATACTACGGCAAAAACGGAGTTGAAGAAAGCCTAAAAGACATTGAAAAACAAGGTTGGGAAGGCTATTATAACGATGAATACCTATTAGGGCTTGAACGAGGTCCTTATACAATAAGCACTGAACCGGCTGCACAATTTGAAATTAGCATGGAAGCGCAACATAGTATATCGGAACTAGATAAGCTTTACTTAGAATTTATGAGACAAATACTTCCTGTTTTCAAATCAAAAAATCAAGAACTTATTGCCATGGGCTACCATCCCGTAACTAAAATCGATGAGATTAAAATCTCTCCGAAAAAGAGATACACATATATGTACGAGTATTTCAAGAAAAGAGGAACTCATGCACATAATATGATGAAGGGAACTTGTGCCGTACAGGTCACAATAGACTTTACTTCGGAAGAAGACTGTATAAGAAAGTACAGAATTGGTTCAGCATTGTCACCGATTCTCTATACCATGTACGACAATTCCTATATTTTTGAAAGTGAAGTTTATGAAAATTACAGCGTTAGACAACATATTTGGGAAAACACCGACTTGGATAGATCCGGAGTATTAAAAACGGCATTTGACAAGGACTTCTCATATGGAAAATATGCTGACTATATACTAAATAATAATATAATTTTTACCGATGACGATGGAGTTCTGGCATCCACGGGTGATTCACTATTTAAGGATATATTTGATCCTGAAGTTCATGGTGATGAGGAAATATACCACGCAATCTCAATAGTATTTCCTGACCTTAGATTAAAGAGATATTTGGAATTCAGAATGATGGATGCGGTGCCATATCCACTAAACTTGTCAGCTGCAGCACTTATAAAGGGTTTGATGTATTCAGATGAAAACCTAGATAGACTGGATGAATTATTTAAAGACATAAGCTATGCCGATGTTCAAGCCGGTAAAACAAGTGCTTCAAAATATGGAATGAATGGGAAATATCTAGGTAGAAGTTTTGTAGATTGGGCAAATCAGCTAATCTATATGGCAAAAGACAGTTTGGATGAAGATGAAGCAAAGTATTTGGAAACAATAGAGGAACTCTCAGGAGTAGGAAAGAATCCTAGAGACGATTTTAGAGATATATATAATGTAGATGGATTAAAAGCAGCAGTTGAAATGGAGAAGATTGAGGTGGAAAATGTTTAATAGAGAATTGGTCAATGACTATTTGGATATAATAAAGAGCGATCCCGGATACTATAAAGATTTTTTAGAGATGCAGGAGAAGGTAAATAACTCCAGTGCCATCTATAAGAATAAACCAATTCCGGTAACCTATCAGGGGATGTTCATTGGTGAGGATGATTTAAACGAATTCAGGAAAATATCCGGAATACTAATGGAAATCACCAGAAAAGTAACCGAAGAGTATGTGAATAATCCGGAGTATAGAGCGCTATTCAAGTTTCCTGAGGACTGGGAAAGACTTATACTGCACAATCCGGGTTACGATATTCCCGTTCCTATTTGCAGATATGATGTTTTCTACAATGGCATAGATGACTATAAATTCTGTGAATTCAATACCGATGGTTCTTCTGCCATGAACGAAGACTGGGTGCTGGGCGGAATAATGCTTGAGAGCAGTGGATTTAAAAAGTATCAAGAAAAATACGAATTAAAGCAATTCGAGCTTTTCGATTCTTGGGTAAAAAAATCAATTGAAATATTCCATATGGCTAGACCGGATATTCAAAAACCAAATGTAGCCATAGTGGATTTTATCGACAAGGGAACCACCAACGAGTTTATCAAATTCAAAGAGTGCTATGAAAACGCAGGATATCCATGCGAAATTGTAGATCCAAGAGATATAGAATATAAAGACGGAGCAATCTACAGCGGTGACTTTAAAATTGACCTAGTCTATAGAAGAGCAGTTACCATGGATGTAATGGAAAAAAAGGATGAAATAAAACCATTTTTAGATGCATACTTGGATGATGCATATGTCATGATAGGTTCATTCAGATCACAGATTATGCACTCCAAACTCATCTTTAAAATCTTGAGATTGAGTGAGACAAGAGCCTTTTTAACTGATGAAGAAAATGAATTTCTGCAATTACATGTCCCCTTTACCGAAGAATTCATAACAGAAGACGATTATGAAAGGGTACGAACTTATAAAGATAACTATATACTAAAGCCGTATGACGGCTACGCGTCTTACTCGGTATATGCAGGAAAAGAACATACTAGAGAAGAATGGGAAGGAATCTTAAGAAAACTCCTCGGTCAAAACTATATCTATCAAGAGTACTTTGAAATGAATAAAATTGATTTCGTAGAGTATGACGAAAACGGAGACTTACAGATTGTACCTTTTGCCTTTGTACTGGGTATGTTTATCTACGGCGAGCAGTTCCAAGGCCTCTATACGAGAATCGGAAACGAGGCGCTGATAAGTGGCGCTAGGAAGTACTATACCACGCCCAATTTCCTTGTAACTAAAAAGTAGATTAAGACTAAAAAAAGTAAATCATAAAACCCTAAGAAAGAGTGGATGAAAATCCGCTCTTTTTTAGCATCAGTAAAAATACTATTATTAAAATATCGATAACCATTATCATAAAGATATCTTATTAATAGCGATTAATCATAAAATTTTTTAATAAGCAATTCCTTGAATAGCATGTTGTAATATGATAGTATCAAATCGTACAAATTATAAATAATTGTTAATAAGGAGTTAATCATGCTTATAGATATGCATATGCACGAGAAAACCCATTCTCCCGACAGCCATATGAGCCTAACGGAAATAATAGCTGAAGCTAGGGTTAAAGGGCTGGATGCAGTATGTATCACCGATCACGACAATCAAAATATAATGGAATATGCACATAGAGTTTCAAAAGAAGTGGACTTTCCCATATTTGTAGGAGCCGAAATACTCACTAAACAAGGAGATATCGTAGTATTTGGACTGGATAATCTCCCTAAAGAGATGGTAAATGCATGGGAACTATTAGAGATGGTCCAAAAAGCGGGTGGTATTGCTTTTAGTGCTCATCCTTATCGTAAAAACAATAGAGGATTGGAAGACCTGATCAAAACAGTACCCGGACTTGGAGCAGTTGAAGGTTTCAATGGAAGCACTCCAAGAAAGCTTAACCTACTTGCATGTGAAGGTGCAAAACAGAGAGGTATTCCAATAGTCGCTTCAAGTGATGCCCATTTATCAAAAAGAGTAGGACTCTTTGCTACAGAGTTTTTCGGAAGAGTCAGAGACGAAAAAGACCTCATTGAAGCTATTAAAACTCATCAAGTGAGACCTATGCAATATTTCGAAGGAGAATATATCGACGCTTTTATAGATATTGAAGAAAAAAGCAAAGTTTATATCCCAGGCAGACTTGTTGGAGAATCAGTTTAAAAGAAAGAACCCCTTAAATTTAAGGGGTTTTTATTTGCCTAAGTATATTATTGAAGTTAAGAAAAGTATTGACTTAATCTTCTTTGATTTATTTAATCCTTTCATAGTACAAACATAAATCAATAACGTGATAATATATTAATTTAGTCCTATGCCCAGGGATCGAGTTCAGCAGGCTTTCTGATATCGCTTAGCAGCATCTCTTCCCAAAGAAACCACTGATTTGTAGAAGGTTTATACCTAAACTTAATAGGTCTAGGACTATCTGCTCCTGATGATTGTATATAAAGTGTAATATGTCCTTCGGATTCAAAATCATAGCTGTAATTATTAGCCTTGACATTAATTGTATATGGTTTACTTGGCGTATAATTGTTTTGAGGAGAGGATCCTTCAAAATAAGACATTGGAAGGTAGTTTTTACCGGATAGTCTATCTTTTAAGAATTGTTTTTCGTAATTGCTTAGAGGTCTTGGACCCCTAAGAAAATCCAGCATCTCTATCGCAGTATCCGGATCGGTATCGTAGACACAAAGTGCCAGAACAGTGAGAGCGCCGGTTTCCTGTGCTGTAGTAAGACCTGCTTCTTTTAAATTTTTAAGTTGTTCTAAGTTTTCGGGTAGTCTGCTAAATTCAAAAGTATAAGTATTATCCATTAAACACACCTCCTGTTATTCTTGTATTAAGTGTAACATAAACTGGATAACTTTACCATGATGAAGAGAATGAGTAAGAGGTGTAGAAATAAGTAATAATAGACTTTAAATATTTGCATTTCCTGCAGGTGTTAAATAATTAAACTACAAGGGTAAATATGAAGATTAATGGGTAAAAGTAATTTAAGGAATAAATAGCAGGTGGATAAACTTCACCTGCTATAAATATCTAAAACTTAGTAGGTCACAATCCCTAAAAAAAGTTTTAAAGGAGGTGCAGATGATAATGGTTATAAACACTCTGATAGGGAAGTTTTACGCTACTGTGAAAGAAGAACTGAAAGAAGTCTATGAAATATTAAGCATACCCTATGCCAGAGCAAATCGTTTTGAAAAACCAAGGAAAATAGAAAAGTATACTGATGACGAAATTATAAATAGGAGAGAAAGCATCTGCTTTCCACAAAGGAGAATTCCTAAGTTTGTTACTAAATTCTTTAAAAATCCCCTGGTACGTCCTGAGTTTATGGTAAATGACGATATTCAAACAGAGGATGCATTTGTAGTTAATATATGGACTTCGGAATTTAAGGGGAAAAAGCCGGTACTCGTATTTATTCATGGAGGTGGCGACAACGGATCAGGAACAGTGCCGATTTATAATGGATCTCGTATTGCTTCAAAAGGCATAGTTGTGGTTACTTTAAACTATAGGTTCGGAATACTGGGAGGTTTACCCGTATATGACGAAAACGGACTCAACGCTAATAGAGGAGCATTGGATCAGCAGACAGCATTGGCTTGGATAAAAGAAAATATTGAATATTTTGGAGGGGATTCGAACAATATTACACTTATGGGACAATCCAGAGGAGCACTATCGGCTTTGAACCAGTTTCTAAACCCTATGAGCAGCAAATTTTTCGACAAGCTTATATTATGTGCAGCGCTGCCGGTTCCAATAATAGAAGCAGATG
The DNA here is from genome assembly GCA_036321625.1 of Peptoniphilaceae bacterium AMB_02. NCBI lineage: Bacteria > Bacillati > Bacillota > Tissierellia > Tissierellales > Peptoniphilaceae > Microaceticoccus > Microaceticoccus formicicus. The sequence continues at coordinate 2,419,113 of CP143259.1, read as the reverse complement.
AAGCAGAGAGAGATTATAAAGAAATGCTGGAAAAAAATAAATTGCCTGATTATAATGCACTTAAAACCTTGCCACTTAGAAAACTCAGAAGACTAAAAATCAAAAATATTGTAAATGAAGTCATCGACGGTGATTTTTATAAAGAGAATCCAAGAGCCATCTTTGATAAAGGTGAATTTTCTCCAAAACCCATGTTAATTGGAGCAAACTCCGATGAATTTACAATGTTTTATATGCCAATCATTTTTAATAGACTGGGCATTGTAAAAAAAGAAGAGAACTTAGCTGCTGCATTACTTGAAAGATATGGAAACTATGGCGAAATTATGAAAAATGCACTCGAATCTGAATCCAAAAATTTGGTTGATTTACAGTTTAAGATAATGGAGATGGTTGCATTTCATACTATTAGCTACAAGCTTCTTGAAAAGTTCAGTAGAACATCTCCAGTTTATGGATATAGGATGTCTTATGTTCCGGATATTTTTGATGGTATAAGAGGAGCCTATCATGGAGCAGAACTCGCTATGTTTTTTGGAAACTATGAAAAGATGAAAATTTTGCTAACTGAAAAAAATAAATACGAGATGGAAAAACTGCAAACGGATTGGCTATCTTTTATTCGCAGTGGAACCATCCCAAACTGCAAATATTATAATACAGAAACTAAACAAATAATCCACTATAAAAATGAGCCTGAGATGATTTCCTTCCCTCATGCGGATATCGTAGAAAAGGTCTCTAAACTCGATAGTTATGAGATTTTATTTAAAAAATTTTTTGGAGTAAAGAGTTAGAGGATAAAATCGAGACTAAAAAGCAGGGAGTATAAAGTTCTCTCTTTAATAAAAAATGAAAAGAACGACCGGCTCTAATTACAAGTCGTTCTTTTTTATTTAAACTATTAAAAACTCTATTCAGCATATGCTTGCATTACAATTCATTCTTATTATTCAGGTATTGGATAGATGTCAACAGGTATACCTTGGTACATTCTATGATATTGGAAACCGAAACTCTCTCATCAAGACCATGTATCGTTTCGATTTCGCCAGGACCGTATTGCACTGAAGGGATACCGTGCTTTCTAAAAAATCTTGAGTCACTTGCAGCATACTGAATTATTCCTTTGGGCGATTCAGTTATGATTTCTTCGATGCTCTTATAAAGCTGTCTTACTATTTTACTGTCTTCTGATGTATAGTTTGCATCGGCTTTAAATACTTTTCTGGTCATTTCATAATTTATTCCGAGAGTGTTTAGCTTGGATTCTATCATGTCTAGGACTTCATCTCTTGTGATTCCGAGAGGAGTTCTAAGGTCAAAATCGACTTCACAGTATTCGGGTACTACATTGGAGGCTGTTCCGCCGATGATTTTACCTGCATTGAAGGAGACCAAAGTGATTATATCTGCTAGTTCAGGATATCCGGTTTCAACGAGATACTCTTTCGATTGAATTACTAATTTTTCCAAATCTTCCGGGTAAGGGATTTCTTTTGATACGAGTTCTTTTATTGAATTGATTGCAGTAAAAGCATCGAGGATTGCAGATCTTCCTGCCAGTGGTGATAATGCGGAATGTGCCGGAATACCCATAATCTTTAGTTTAAAACCTGCAGAACCTTTTTGACCAATGCCCGGGTTATTTCTCCCCGTTGGTTCTGCGATAATGGCAGCATCACCACCGATGAGTTTATTTTCCAATAGGTATTGGGCTCCATGCTTGGATCCTGTTTCTTCGTCAGGAATCACCACAAGAGTTAGTTTACCTGACAGTTTTACACCCAGACTTTTAATGTGGACTAGGGTGTAAATCAAACCACCTAAGCCGGCCTTCATATCACTCGCCCCTCTCCCATATAGAAAATTATCTACTATATCTCCGGATAGGGCATCCAACTTCCAATTTGTAGGATCTCCGATTGGTACTGTATCGGCATGACCGGAGAGTATTAATTCAGGTCCTGTTTCTGAACCGATAGAAGCTATAAGCCCGGTTCTATACGGAGATGCTTCAAAAGTTGTGGATTTAATATTATGACTTGCGAGGTATTCACTTATAAAATTTATAATGCTCCTCGTATCCCCGGGTGGGTTTTGGCTGTCAATCTTTATTAAATCAGAACAGAGCTTTATCAATTTAATTTCATCTATACCGTATTTAAATCTCTCCACTCAAATACCCCCTTAGACAAGTTGTCAAATATTGTATATACTAATAACTGAATGAAAACTTAATTTTATTATATCATATAAGAAATCTTTATATTTGGATCGATGATGATTGGCTAATTATAAGCCATCCATTTTATTTGGAGAGTATGATAATAAAATTAGTGGAAAAAGTAGTCGTAGATGTGTATAATATAAATGTTAACAATACTAAATCTGAAGAAGTGGTGAAGAGCATGTATAAAAAAACCGTTTATTAATAAAATAGACAAGTGTTTTTTTATGTATGCTCTTTTAATGTTTAACAAAAGAATAGGAGGCAATGATGAATTACAGGATTTTTGTCGCAAAAAAAGAAGGTTTTAGAATTGAGTCTGAGTCGCTATTAAGTGAACTTAAGACAATGCTTGGATTAGAAGGTCTTAAGGATTTGCTAATCTACAATACTTATGATGTATACGGCGCAGATGATGAAGACTTAGTGAAATTAAAGAACTATATAATAGCCGATGCAAAGACTGATAGTATAGTTGAAGAACCTATTGTAGATGGAGCTAGAGTAATTGCTTATGAGAGTCTTCCGGTTCAGTACGATCAGAGATCTGATGCTGTAGTGCAAAATCTTATGATCTTGGGCGGAAGCAGTGATGTTAAGGTTACAACAGGTAAATACATCGTGCTTAATGGAGATATTAATGATGAGCAATACAATAGTATTGCAAAATACTTAATAAATCCGGTTGAAAACAGAGCTAAAGACATGGAAACTCTTGAGTTTGAAGAGATGCCGGATGAAGATCCCGTAATTACCTTTGAAGGATTTATTGACAAAAATGAAGAAGAACTTGAAGCTTTCAGAGGCTCAATGGGTTTTGCCATGTCCAGAGAAGACCTCCTACATGTCCAAAAATATTTCAAGTCAGAGGACAGAAACCCAACCGATACTGAACTCTTAGTACTCGATACCTACTGGTCAGATCACTGTAGACATACTACTTTTGAAACAGAACTTACAAAAATTGATATAGAAGAAGGAATCTTCAAATCTCAAATTGAAGATGCATTTAACAGATATTTAAAACTTAGAGAAGATACAGGAAGAACTGAAAAAGAAATTACATTGATGGATATGGCAACCATCGTGGGAAGATACTTCAGAAAGACAGGAAGACTCGATGATCAAGAGGTCTCAGATGAGATAAATGCCTGCAGTATTGAAATTGAAGTAGACGAAGACGGTGTTAAAGTTCCTTGGCTATTAATGTTTAAGAATGAAACTCACAATCATCCGACAGAGATTGAGCCATTTGGTGGTGCTGCAACCTGTGTCGGAGGAGCAATCAGAGATCCACTTTCAGGTAGAGCCTATGTATATCAAGCGATGAGAGTTACAGGCGCTGCAGATATAACAGCTCCAATCAATGAAACCCTACCAAATAAACTACCTCAAGTCGTTATATCCAAAACCGCTTCTGACGGTTATTCAAACTATGCCGGACAAATCGGGCTTGCAGGAACTTATGTAAGAGAAGTTTACCATGACGGATTTGTAGCGAAGAGAATGGAACTTGGTGCAGTAGTGGGTGCGGCTCCTAAGGAAAATGTATTGAGAGAGAATCCTGAGCCTACTGATTTAATCCTTCTTATCGGAGGAGATACCGGAAGAGACGGAGTTGGTGGAGCGACAGGATCGAGTGTTGAGCATACTGATAGCTCACATAAAAAATCTTCAAGCGAAGTGCAAAAGGGGAATGCTCCTATTGAAAGGAGAATTCAACGACTGTTTAGAAATCCAAAGGTTTCAAAACTTATAAAAAAATCAAACGACTTTGGAGCAGGTGGAGTTTCAGTTGCAATTGGAGAGCTTGCAGACGGCTTGGATATTAATCTAAATGCCGTACCTGTAAAATATAGAGGCTTATCGGGAACAGAACTTGCTATCTCTGAATCCCAAGAGAGAATGGCAATCGTAATTGCAAGCGAAAACCTCGAAAAAATGGTTGAATTTGCCAAAGAAGAGAACTTAAATGCAGTTCTTGTAGCTGAAGTTACCGACACCAACAGACTTGTTATGAAGTACAATGGCGAGAAAATAGTAGACCTATGCAGAGACTTCTTAAACACAAATGGAGTTAGACAAACCCAAACAGTAGATATAAATACAAATGGTTATGGAGACAATCCTTTTGAAACAAAGGTTGAAGAATTAACTAAAGAAAGTTTATTAAATAATTTAAAACAATTAAATACAGCAATACAAAAAGGTATGATTGAGAAATTTGACTCCACAATTGGTAGGGGAACAGTACTGATGCCTTTTGGTGGGAAGTATCAACTTACCGAAAACGAAGTGTCTATTCAAAAACTTCCAACCCAAGGATTTACCAATACTGCATCTGCAATGGCAGTAGGATATAATCCGAATATTGCTGCATATTCACCATACTTGGGCGCAATCTACTCAGTAGTTGAAGCCCTTGCCAAATTGGTAAGTATCGGCGTTGATTACAAGGGTGCAAGACTTACAAACCAAGAGTACTTTGAAAGACTTGGTGAAGCTGGAGAGAAATGGGGCAAACCGGCTCAAGCATTGCTTGGATTATTAAAAGCACAACTTGAGATGGAAACTCCTTCTATTGGTGGAAAGGACAGTATGAGTGGTACATTTAACGATATCGACGTACCTCCAACCTTAATCACTTTTGCTATAAATACAGTGGATGTAAATAGTGTAATATCACCTGAATTTAAATCAGCAGGTAATTATATCTATCTGTTAAAGGCTGAAATGGACGAAAAACACGAACCTGATTTTGCAAAACTAAGAACGGGATTCGATGCACTTGTAAATGAGATAAATAATGGCAATGTAGTCAGTGCTTCTGTTGTTAAGCATGGCGGTATAGCTGAAGGTATAGCTAAGATGGCCTTTGGTAACAAGATAGGCGCTGAGATTGAAACCGATGAGAATCTATTTGTGATAATGCCTGGTAGCATATTAGTAGAATCAAGTGTAGAGCTTGATGCAGGTATATTTAAAAATATAGGAAAGACTACTGAATTAGAAGAAATTGTATTCAATGGAGTTGGCGTCAAGATAGATGAAGCGATAAAGGCATCTGTTGAACTATTTGAAGACATCTATCCAATAGTGGTAGAACAAGAACCTCAAGAGCTGGATACTCCGCTTTATACCCAAGAGAATCATATCAGTGCAAAATCAGCTATTGCAAAGCCTAAAGTTCTAGTTCCTATCGTACCCGGAACTAATTCAGAATACGATGTAATAAAAGCATTTGAAGCTGAAGGTGCTGAAGTTGAAACATTTATACTAAATACTTTAAATGAGGCAGAATACGACAAGGCTATAAAAGAGATGGCTAAAGCCATAGCATCAAGTCAAATCCTGGCACTTGTAGGAGGATTTTCGAACGGAGATGAACCGGACGGATGTGCAGTTCTTCTTACAAATGTATTGAGAAACGAGCATATTAAATGGGGTATTGGCGAACTCCTTGCCAATAACGGATTAATCCTTGGTATATCTAATGGATTCCAAGCTCTTGTAAAATCAGGACTCCTTCCATATGGAAGAGTTACAGAATCTGAGGATAACGGAGTCACTATCTTCAAGAACAATATCAATAGAAATGTTTCTAAGATAGTTAATACCAGAATAAGCTCCAATAAATCCCCTTGGATGAGCTCATTTGTACCTGGTGAAATCCATTCACTTCCATTCAGTCAGACTCAAGGCAAGGTGGTAATCGAGGAAGACTTAGCTCTTGAACTAATTAAGAATGGACAGATAGCCGCTCAATACGTAAATGAAGAGGGAATGCCGACACTTTGCGGTAGATATAATCCATCAGCTTCAATGTATGCGATAGAAGCCATGACAAATGAAGATGGTAGAATACTTGGAAAGATGGGACATTCCGAAAGATATGAAGACGGACTACTCAAAAATATTTCCGGAAATAAGGAACAAAATATATTTAGAAATGCAGTTGAGTATTTCAAAAAATAATAACTAAGCTGAAGGAGCTGTTGCAAAACAGCTTCTTTAACTAAAAAGGACCTAAGATAGTGATAGGTCCTTTTTAGTTAAGAGGGCATGTCTCAATGTCTAGGTGAATTTCCCTAAAGAGCAAAAGGATTAGGATGTAGTAACGCACTTAATAAATTATTATCTAATACAGGATAAGTTGCTCATAGTAATATTTAAGTTCTAAGATAAAACTCTTGGATTTATAATTACAATAATTAATTATATATTTTGACGATAGAGGTTTGATTATATTACAATTCTCATGATTTTTTTATTAACAAAGTTATATTATTAGCATCCCTGGATATGGGTATCTATTTAACTGAGGGAGAAATTTTCCCCAAATATGGTCAGGAGGTTTATTATGAAGAAAAGTATAATTAAATATTTTGTAATAAACATGGCTATATTTGCAGTGATTACGCTATGGGGGATATTTGCTATGGGCGATAAACTTAACTATACGATTTTAAGTTTATATATCATCATTCCATTAACTACAATGATTTGCAGTTTTTTAGCTTATGACGGAAATATTTTTAACATAATTGCATATATCGTACTAATCACGATAGCGGGATATTTGATACCGGGGATAGTATTTAATAGTTGGGGTGTATCCTTACTAAGGTTCACATATACTCTATTTCCTGCAATATCCGGTATGCTCACAAGACATATAGTAATTAAAAGCACTCACTAAGAGCTTGCGATCAATTATAAATAATTAATAAAATTGAAAGAGACGGGCATGAAGTGTGTTAAACTAGAGTTAATAGATATTGCTTGAAATGAATTCAATAAGGCAAATTAGATAGTAAATATGCATCATGCTTCAGATTAATAGCACTGTCCGAAAGCCTAGTCTGATTTCGAGGAAGTTGGATAATTCGTCTATGAGATGACTGCTAAGCCATATTAGATAATTTCAAAAAGTATATTGTGAGTTAAAACCTCCAAAACTAATTGGAGTTATAAAGGCTTAAGTGATTTAGGAGACTTATATGGGTTGTATTGGTAATTTTATATGGTTTGTGTTTGGGGGATTCTGGCAAGGAATATCATGGTTAGTTGTTGGAGCGCTATGGTGTTTAACCATTGTTGGAATTCCAATTGGGAAACAGTGTTTTAAGCTTGCTTCAGTGGCCTTCTTTCCATTTGGTAAGGAGATAGTTTACGATATGGGAGCTGTATCTGCTTTAGCAAATTTCTTTTGGATTATATTTGGCGGAATACCCCTGGCTTTAGCTGCAATTGCCAATGGAGTGATTCTTTGTATTACTATAATTGGGATTCCTTACGGTATGCAGTGTTTTAAGTTTGCGGGTTTAGCATTTATGCCATTTGGCGCAAGAATTGTAAATAAGAACAGGGGATAGATAATGGAAAGAGAAAAATTTACAGGTATAGAAAAGAAACAGTTGATTATATTTTTTGCCATTGCTTTTGGTTTTACCTATCTTATGGGATTTGCAATGGCCTATGCGGCTAAGCAAAACTTGCCGGTGGAGGTCTTTGTAAATGCTCAAATGATGTATCCGGCAGCCGGGGCCATCATAGCCATGTTAATTACTAAGCGGGATGATCCTAATCTTCCCAAGAAATTCTATTTAAGTGTGGTAATCTTTACGGCTTTAACTGTATTGTCGGTTCTCATTAGACTTTTCATAGAGTTCGATATCATAGTTGTGAGCAGTATTCTTATCTCAGCAGGTAGTTTTATTTCCATAATCTTGTATTTTGTAGAGAAAAGCCATCGCAGGTTTGCTTATTCATTAACCAGTATGAAGAAAAATAAAGGCTATATTTTTTTGCTTATATTTTTACTGCTGTATATTTCAAGAATTTTTTTACCGGTAATCCTTGGATTAGAGAGTATTGAAAACCTAATCCCAAACGAAAGTGGAATTATTTTTACAGTCTTTATACCTATTAATTTCTTTTTCGTAATGCTGCCTTTCTTCGGTGAAGAATATGGATGGAGAGGATTTTTACAACCGCTTCTACAAAAGCGTTACGGAAACTATCTGGGGATTTTTCTACTGGGATTTTTATGGGGCATATGGCATTTGCCGGTCAATATACTGTTTTACAGTCCGCAGACCTGGGGATACTCTGTACTAAATCAAATAATAGTATGCGTAACATACAGTGTTTTCTTCGGTTATGTGTATATGAAGACGAATAATATTTGGCTTCCAGTATGGATGCATTATTTAAACAATAATTTGATACTCCTATTTGCAGATCCTTCAGTGATTAAAGATCAGATTTTAAGTTTACAGACTGTGTTTTTTTCATTTGTATTACTCGGCGTACTTTATCTGCCGTTCATATTTGCGCCGACATTTAGAAAAGTTAAATTGGAACCAATACCTATTCAAATACCGGGAGATGATCCGGAGTATGAAAAAACAAGTGAAGATGATTCGGAAGAGAATCTATTTTCACAAGAAGACAATAGTTTAGAATAAATAGGAGGACATCATGTTATTTGACTTTACTAAACTGGATATCAAAAAACTTGAAAATTTATATGGTGGAGAAAAAGCTGTAGAAACCAAGGGATATATTGACGATGATATAAAAATCCTGATGGGAAGACTCGAACCCGGAGCATCAATAGGTGAGCACGAGCATAATCCCGGATTTGAAGTGCTTTATATAGTGGAAGGTTGTGGCAAGATACTAATTGAAGGGGAAAGAGTCCCAATTCATGCTGGAATGTGTCATTATTGCAAAACCGGATCAGGTCACAGCTTAATAAACGATAGTGATGAGGACTTAATATACTTTGCTGTCATAACCTTGAAATAGCGAATAAAGAATACTGCATAATTAGAAAAAAACTAATAACAAGCCCCAGGTAGCCTAATTGATTGGCATTCCGGGGGCTTTATGTATAATAAACCGAAGAAAAATGAAAACTTAGATTAAAGGTATACTATTTTACTGAAAAATTAAAAACTAAGGGATGAAATAACTTAAACTCAAATCCCTTAGTTTTTCTTTAATTATATTTAGCTGTTTGATATTACGCTTATAAAAACTCTTCCATAGGTAATATATGTGGAGTTCGATAAGTTAATACTTCTGCTCCATTTTCCGTCACAAGTATCATATCTTCTATATTAAACCCATTATAATCTCTAATATAGAAAGGCACTTCTATACACAGTATCATCCCAGGTTCTATTTGTCTTGTTTCATTAAGGGCAATATATGGTTTGTCGGCTGTTTGAGGTCCTAAGGAAATACTATGTCCCAAATGTCCTCTTGAATAATTGGGTATTTTTTTCTTCACTTTCGAAAAACCCAGCTCGAATAGTTCATTGAATTGCAGTCCCGGTTTTATTTTTTCTATCATATGACTTTGTGCATCTAAAAGGATTTTTTTTATCTCAACAAGCTTTTTATCTGGCCTTCCAACTAACCAACTACGCGAAAAATCAGTTTTATAAAATTTGAAATCTGCCTCACAACCGCCATCAAAACGAAGTGATTCTCCATCTTTAATCACATGATTGGAAGGCAATTTTAGCATGGAGGAATTTGGACCGGATCCAAGCATACTCCAACTACTGGGAGTAAATCCATTTTTCAAACAAGATGTTCTATATATTTTAATCAGATTCATTATCTCTGCGCCGACTTCCACATACTTTGACATTTCGTGGAGTGCTTTATCACAAGCTTCTGTCAATCGTCTATAAATCTCGATTTCATCGTTCATCTTGATTGAACGAGCAATCAGAAAATCATCAGAGACATCAATCCATCTAATATTTGGAAAGCGCTCAGTCAAGATATGCATATGAGATACTGGTAATGACTGCATCTCTAGACCTACTACTGAACTACTTAAATTGTACTCATTAATAAGGTCTTCTACTATGTCCATTGAAGTTCTAAATTTATTTATTTTGGGTTCGTCTTTTTTATTGACGAATTCATCATATGATTTAACTCCAACCCAAGTATCATAGGACAAGACCTCCACTTCGTCGGATTTGTTTTTAAATGTGGGGACTTCATAGTCCATAGTAATTAAGAAATCTCGATGATTTTCATCCGGAAACACAATTGCGTATGCAAATCCGGGCTGTCTTGAAACCGTCAATTGATGTGGAGTAAATCCTGTTATATAAAAAACATTTTCGGGTGAAGTTACCAGTATTGCATCTAAAGTTTTGGAAGATATAGATTCGATAAGGCGTTTCTTTCTAAGTTTATTAGATAACATATTTAATAAAGGCCCCCGGTCCTAGTGGTAAGCCTACCAGATACCATATTACCAGTAGAATTATCCAGCTGATTAAGAATACAAAAGAGTAAGGCAACATCGTTGATACTACTGAACCTATACCGGATTCTGAATCATACTTTTGGAAGTACGCAACAATCATAACGAAGAAAGGCATAAGCGGTGTAATGATATTTGTTGATGAGTCTCCAATTCTAAATGCCAACTGTGTCATTTCAGGTGTCAAACCGAGTTGCATAAACATAGGGACGAATATCGGTGCCATCATTGCCCATTTTGCCGTATCTACCGGTATGAATATATTGAGTACACAGGTTAACAGGACAAATATTACCAGTAGAGGCAATCCCAAAAGTCCTATATCTTTAAGTAGATTTGCTCCATTTACAGAAAGGATAGTTCCGAGATTTGATTTGTTGAAAAATGCGGTAAATTGAGCGGCAAAGAATATCAAGACCAGGAAACTCGAAATCCCTGCAATACCATTTGACATCAGTTTAGTAATATCCTTGCTATTTTTTATTTTACCGGATCCAAAACCGTAGGCAATACCTGGAATCATAAAGAATAACATCATGAAGAACACAATACCCGACATGAATGGTGAGGATAGTATTTTTCCGGTTTCAGGATTACGAAGGAGACCTGACTTAGGTACTATTAATACTGCCATTATGACAATATAAATCAATGCGGCAATTCCTGCAAATTTCATCCCCTTTTTCTCGGTTTGTGTGATTTCTACAGAGTGCTCTTCTTCAGTAAATTTATATTCGGGCAATCTTGGTTCAATAACTTTGTCTGTTATTAGGGTACCGATTAAGGTAATCATAAAGGTTGAAACTATCATGAAAAACCAGTTTCCCGTTGGTTGAACGATATAATTTGGGTTAAGCATCTGAGCTGCTTGGGTGGACATACCTGCATATAATGGATCATTAGACCCCAATAGTAGATTGGCCGTCCAACCACCGGATACCCCGGCATATGCCGCAGCAAGCCCTGCTATCGGATGCCTTCTTGAAGCCATAAAAATGACAGCTCCTAAGGGGACAAGCACAACATAACCTGTTGAACTTGCTATATTGGACATTATACCAAGAAATACTACCATGGCAGAGATAAGAGCAGGAGGAGTTTTTGAAACTGCCCTTCTAAGTAGAGCCGATAACATACCGGTTCCTTCGCAAATGCTGACTCCAAGTACTACTGTAAACACAGTACCAAGAGGGAAGAAACCTGAGAAGTTGCTTATTACTGAAGTTACCATATAATGAAAACCTTCAAGTGAAAGCAGATTATAAACATGTACTGTAATTGGTTCAATATTGCCGGTTTTATTATTGACACCATCATAGGTTACCGACATATTTGCTTGAGCTGCAAAATAAGATACTATCATAGTTATTAATGCTAGTATGATGAACAGTAATGCGGGATCTGGCAATGCATTCCCGGCTTTTTCAATTCCATTAAGAATCGAATTAGATCTACTTTTCTTTGGTTGTGATTTGTCATTTGACATTAAATAATTCCTCCTTTGAAAAGATAGTTACAATATTGTTTAACGATTAGACTTCGAACCGCTCCCCTTAAAATATATACCCTGTATATAATAAGAATAACGATGAATAATACTATTCAAATGCGATAATATAGAGGTTTAATCGTGTTTTTATGATATAGCTTAGGTATTTAATACCTGTGAATTAAAATATCATGATTGAAGTTAGATACATACTCTTACAATAACTCTTTAAAAACGACCCCGTGAATTGTGTAGAGAGTCTACATATTTAGCGGTTTTTGTTACAAACTTGTAGCGTAATAGATGGCTGTTTTATGGTATTATCTATCTATAAAATGTGAGAGGTAAGAGATGAAATTCAATACTTATGGGCTTAATTCAGTACAGGTCGCATCCAGAATAAAAGATGGAAAATTTAATAAGATTATCAATACGAATACAAAATCCGTTTCAAATATAATCAAAGACAATCTATTTACATTTTTTAATTTATTAAATCTAGTATTGGCATTATTAATCGTAGCCGCTTCTATAAATAGACCACATTTGCTTGTAAATTTAACTTTTATTACAGTAATTTTCATAAATACCATAATTGGAATCATACAAGAGATTCAAGCAAAAAAGACGGTAGATCAGTTGACGATAATAACACAGCCGAAAGTTGAAGTTATAAGGGAAGGCATAAACGAGGTAATAGATTACGATAAAATTGTATTAGATGATGTAATTGTACTGAAATCCGGGGATCAGGTTCCTGTAGATTGTAAGCTTATAGAATGCTTGGGTCTTGAAGTAGATGAATCAATGCTCACCGGAGAATCAGACAGCATAAGAAAAGAAGTAGGAGATGAGCTCTGGTCGGGAAGTATAATTATAGCAGGTAGCTGCTATGCGGTAGCCACAGCTGTGGGGACAGAGACTTTTAGCGGAAAATTATCCAGTGAAGCAAAGAAGATAAAAAGGGACAATTCCAAACTTAAAAAATCCCTTAATATAATGCTGAAATTACTAAGTTTTATAATCGTTCCGGCGGGTATCTTACTATTTGCGGGCAACTTTTTTTATGGCGGAAATAAAGATATTGCCCTTAGCACTGTAAAAACAGTTTCTATTATCATTGGAATGATTCCGGAAGGTTTAATACTGCTTACATCAGTTTCAATGGCAGCCGGTGTCATAGTTATGGGTAAGCATAATTCACTGATTCAAAGACTTTCAAGCATTGAAACTCTTGCAAGGACAGATGTACTTTGCCTTGATAAAACCGGAACCATTACAACCGGTAAGATAAAGTTCCAAGATTTAATATTGGTGGATGAGAATCAGTCATTTAATTTTTATAAAGATAATGATAATAAGAAATCTAATAAAATGACTACTAAGGCTCTTAGTGCTTTGATAGCTGCACTACCCGCTGCTAATGAAACTCAAAAAGCTATTGCCGGGGAGTTTGTAGATAAGCCCAATTGGGAAATAAATGAAGTCATACCATTTTCTTCAGAAAGAAAACATTCAAAAGTAGATTTTAAGGAGCATGGGACTTGGATACTTGGTGCTCCGGAGTTTGTAAATTGTAAGATAAGTAGTTCTGTTAATGATAAAATTGAGACTCTATTAGAAGAGGGCTACAGAATTTTGGTACTTGCAGAGTCTGATACTCTCGAAGATGAGGTATCTGAACTAAGAGGAATCATCGTAATGTCAGATGAAATCAGAGAAGATGTAAATGAGACTTTTGCATATTTTGAAAAACAAGATGTATCGATTAAGATAATCTCAGGCGATAATCCGAAATCTGTATATGCGATAGCTAAAAGAGCAGACATAATAGGCTTAAACGGCTATATAAATATGAAATATGTCAGAGATGAAGACATTGCTCATATTGTTAAGAATAATTCGGTATTTGGAAGAGTAAGTCCATTCCAGAAGAAGGCGCTTATAAAAGCATTACAAGCTGAGGGACATATAGTAGCGATGACGGGAGATGGAGTCAATGATGTACCTGCACTGAAACAAGCTGATTGTAGCATAGCGATGGCAAGTGGAAGCGATGCATCTAAGAATGTAGCGGATATCATACTTATGAAAAACAATATCGCTTCATTAGTGCATGCTGTATATGAAGGTAGAAGAATCATAAATAATATACAGAAAGTTGCTTCACTTTTTTTAGTAAAGACTACGTATTCATCTATACTGGCTATATTCTTTGTGTTTTGGGCAAAGGGATATCCGGTGATGCCAATACAAATGACATTTATTAATGCGCTTACAATTGGCATACCTTCATTCTTTTTGGCACTAAGACCTAATAAGGATAGAGTTACAGGTTCATTTATGGATAATTATGTAAGAACTTCAGTTCCGATAGGTATAATTACAGCAGCAGTTATGATAGCATTACAATTCACAGCAAGCGCACTCGGAATAAATGGTGCAGCACTATCTACTATGTCCACCATAGTACTATCAGCAGCAGGGGTTCTAGCACTATTCCTAAACTGCAGACCTTTTACAAAAACAAAGATAGCTCTGTTTGTAGCCTGCACAATTGCCCTTATTGCTACGATGATATTATTTGGAGAAATTGTATTTATAGATCCACTAAATCAATTACAATTAATCATCTCGGCAATTACGGTTATCAGTATATTTGGGCTGTATAAATTAACGCATTCAATGATTTCAAACTCGGTTAATAAATACTCCGGTACAATAAAGAAATTAATACCCATTAAAAACATTTAGCCTCGTCTTTGACGAGGCTTTAGAATGTATATAAACTCTGTTTGGATAGAGATTATCTATTTTATGGGAAGTTGAATAATGCCATATTTGTTTTTAATACCAATTAAATCATATACATTTTCAAACGGAGGTAATGTAGCTAAATCAACTACAGTCTAGGTAATTCTCTCCCTCCGAGTCGCTTAGGCGACCTACCTCACAGTTTTAGATGCGAGAAATTAGAGGTTTGAGGTTAGAATTACGATGTAGCGACGTGAAGATGTCACTTTATGTTTTCTAGGCTCCATCTTTTGGCAGTCGAATTCTAGCCAATCACGGTATTCTTGGTGCTTTTCGGCTCCATCTGACGAGGGAGCTGTCAACTTGGTTGACTGAGGGAGAGACATATTACAAAGGAATTTGAAGAATTCTACTGCTATATATTAAACTTCTCACGGACTGCTTCCAAACTCACAACCATCCCCACACTTCCATGTTTGCGTATTCATAATTAAGATATAGAAGAGATTTAATGAAAAAAGCGTAGAATGATAGCCATGAAAATAGAACAAAGGTAATGATTGCCTTGGGTTTTTCTCTCCCTCCGAGTCGCTTAGGCGACCCACCTCCCTCGTCAGAGGGAGGCTCTCAAAAAAATAAAACTAAACCTTATCTACTTCACAACTTACTGGGTTAGAGACTAATTTACACTTAAATCTTTTCCGGCTCCATCTGACGAGGGAGCTGTCAGCCCCGCTGACTGAGGGAGAGATATAAATAAATGAATTCGAAGAATTTTACTGCTATATTTCAGACTTATCTCTAATCTCTCACGACTATCCAACTCCTCCGGTGAGCTGTCAACTATGCTGACTGAGGGAGAGACACAAAAAAAGGAATTCGAAGAATTCTACTGCTATATTTAAAACTCACGACTAATCCCACACGACTATCCAACTCCTCGGCAAGAAGCTTGATATAAATTATTAAAACTAATACTATAAAAGCCCAATCCTTTATTTGGATAATGGGCTTTTATTCGAACATTATTAATTTCAAACTCTAATAATCCTTTAGCACTCCAGATTTCGAAACTTCGGGAACTGTACAGCTGGATGCATTGAAACAGCATGGTCTTTTGTCTCCAGCTTTCATTTTTGAACTGGCGACCTCTATACGTTTTGCGCGAGTATCGGGATTGCTTGTAGAGCGTATCCATCTAAGCCATTCCCATTTTGCCTTTGTCGTTATGCTATTCCAAAACTCTATTAATCCTTCAGATTCAAGACCAGTTAAAATATCTTCGGGCATGTCAGGTTCAGGCCATTCTTTAATGGGTTCCAAATCTATTTCTAAATTTTCTAGGCTCTCTAAATCCAAGTCTTTTATAAAATTCTCATCCAGTTCAAACCAATGGCTTCCTTTTCCATCAGGCTCGATAGGCAGTATGGCAGAGATGTCAGCGATTGTTACTTTAGCCATCACCAATCCTCTAGATGGAAGTGACTGACTATACTCAACGGGAATATGAATGATTTTTTTGGAAGCAATTTCAATTAAATCTGTTTTAAATTTCATATTAATACCTACTACTTTCTTTTGTATTAACCTTTCTTTATTAATATACCCGAAATGAATTCGGATTATCAGTAAACGTTAGATTAT
This sequence comes from Peptoniphilaceae bacterium AMB_02, assembly GCA_036321625.1. Taxonomy (NCBI): domain Bacteria; kingdom Bacillati; phylum Bacillota; class Tissierellia; order Tissierellales; family Peptoniphilaceae; genus Microaceticoccus; species Microaceticoccus formicicus. The sequence goes on along the minus strand of CP143259.1, from coordinate 2,402,697 downwards.
GATAGCTATTTAATGAGCTTAAATGAAACAATAACAAAAAAATGGGTATCTATAACTATATGGTTTTATTCAATAGGAATATGTCTAAATGTCTGAAACAAAACTTTTTATGAAAAAATAATGAAATCGGAGTTGTATAAAATGAAAAATGAAAAGGTATATAAAATGGCATTTGCCAAGGTCTATCCATTATTGGTAAACAAAGTCGAGAAAAAGAGTCGTACTAAAGATGAATTGAATCAAGTGATATATTGGCTAACAGGTTACGATGAGGAAGGACTTAAAGCTCAATTAGAAAGAGAAGTTGACTATCGTACTTTTTTTGAAGAAGCTCCAAAGCTTAATCCCAATGCAGATATGATTAAAGGGGTAGTTTGTGGGGTTAGAGTTGAAGAAATAGAAGAACCATTGATGCAAAAAATACGATGGTTGGATAAACTTGTGGATGAATTGGCAAAAGGTAAGAGTATGGAGAAGATATTAAGGGAATAAGAATTTAAAAAATTAAAGTAAAAGGTAGTAGTGATTAATACAAATGTATAACTGCCTGAACTATAGAAGTGATTATCATTTCTCATCTTGATTAGGTGATAATAAACTTAAGTCATTCAAAATTTGGCAAAATGATTAAAAATCAAAATGGAGAGAATTATGAGAGAAAATTGGAATTATTACAAGAAAAGACTAAGTTATATAATGTTTTTGGTGGCACTTGCCCTTGGTGTGCATGGACTATATTCATACTATAGTCCCATTATTACACAACCATGGCGTTTGGTATCAGCAATGCTATATGGAACTATGAAACTGTTTTTATTTGCACCGCCGATACCTGCGCAAGCGGAGTCTACAATCTCATATCAAATTGCCATGTGGCTTGCACCACTACTTACATCTGCTCTAGTGCTCACTAAAATAACAAATCTCCTGCTTCCACTTCAGAAACAGGATGAGGAATAGATTCAGCAAAAGACATCTGGTAATCTTTGAAAAATCGGATCAAATTGATTCGCTGATAAATAATCTATTAAACGACATAAATCGATATGATATCTCGCTCATATTGAAAGATCCAATAACTCAAGAATGGAAAAAACAGTATGAGAAAAAGAAAGTCGCAGTTTATGTATTCGATATAGAAAAAGCGAATAAAAAAGACATTAGTTCGTTATTTAGGAATCTAAACTTAAATCGAGCCAGTCATATTATTTTTGGAGCAGAGTCTGATCTTGAAAACTATTCAAATTTTCAAAATACAGTAAAATATCTAAAACCAGAAGTGGAGACCAATGTTTATATAAACTGCTTATCAGGCTCAATACCTGAGTATATAGAGAAATATTTATCAAGTGCGAAAGTTAAAGAACCGGGATTATCGAAATTGGACATCATCTCTTATAATCTACTAGAGCTTACGACTAGAAAGCTTTTGAGCGATTTAAACAACCCGGAGGGATTACTTAAGTTCAATTTTAAAAGGCTTCGAGAACTATCTAAAACGGAAACAGAGTACACGGTTAATAAGATTGATGAAGAAATAGGAAGAGTTCATTTTCTAATTTTGGGAGCAAATGAGCTCATTGCACCATTATTAAAATTTGCTGCAAATAATACAACTATTTCGCTTTCCCAAAAAACTAAATTTACCATTATGGATGAAGATGCTGAAAAGTTTATAGAAAAATACATTTTTGATAATGAGGAGATTCTGGGTGCATTGGAGATAGAAGCAGTATCTGTTAATTTAAAATCCAAAATGTTATCAAGAAAACTATCCGAAATGACAGATAATAGACCTACAGCAATCTTCTTTATGAATGAAAATACTATTCTAAACCTTGAAACACTCGCGGTTGTGGATAGATATTTTTACCATGAACCCAAAGCACTTAGAAATACCTCGGGGATTGACCTTGAATCACTGCTTCCAAGTGGACATGAGGAGTTAAGGGTATTTGGAAGTATAGAAGAAATCATGAACGAATCGGTTATGTTAAGATCTAATTTGGATGTCAAAGCTAAAAGGTTTAATAATTCTTATAATGATATCTCAGATTCCTTGGGGCTTGGGAGGGGAAGCGTCTGGTATGAATTATCTCAAACGAAAAAAGATTCGTCCAGAGCCTCAGCAGATCATGCCGCCATTAAAGAGGCAATTATTAGAAATCTCTATCCCGGTAAAACAGATGCTGAGCTTTCTGATATAATTACCGGAAAGTTAAAAGAATTTAAAAAGATAGAGGAAAAATACGGGCAAGATAAGGAAGGTTTTAAACTTGCATTTAGTGAGTTTCTAACGGAAAACCCGATACTTGACTACATGTCGAGACTGGAACATAAGAGATGGAATAATTCTTACTATGCTATGAATTTTAGATATGGAAATAAAAGAGACGAGGCAGAAAAAACTCACCCATGCCTTATTGACGATTGGGAAGTAATAATGAATGAAAGCTTCGAGAATTGTCAGCCTGTATACGATTTAATGGCGACATTTGCTCTATTTAAAGAGGAATAAGATATGGAAAAGAACGTAAATACTGTAAACGACATGGATAATATGGAGCGTGCTGCAAAAGAGTTTAAAGAAGACAAATATAAATTTGAAGCCTTTATATCCTATAGGCATTTAGAACCGGACGCCACCATTGCACAGGAAATCCACAAGATGATAGAGACCTTTAAGGTTCCAAAGGAATTTTACAACCAGGGACAAAGGCCTAGTTTCAGAGTTTTTAGAGACAGAGAGGAACTTACAGCCAAGGATTTAAGTGATTCTATTGAGGATGCATTGAAGAACAGTAAGTTTTTGATAGTGATATGTTCAAAGAGAACTAAATTATCTGAATGGTGTATAAAGGAAATTGAAACTTTTAGAAAACTCCATGGAGACGACAGGATTATTCCGGTATTAATAGAAGGAGAACCTCATGAGTCTTTTCCTCAACCTTTAAAAGAACTTAAAAGAGGAGGATCAGAGAAAGGAGAAACTCAAGATGTCTTAGCTGTAGATTTAAGACCTGAAGAGGTAAAAGCTCTTGATTTTATCGGATATGAAAAGTTGGAAACCGAGAATACTCAAAAACATGAAATACTGAAAAAAGAATCTACAAAACTCCTTAAAACTGAGAAATATAGGTTGATGGCGACTATATTAGGTTGCTCCTACGGGGACCTTAAACAGAGAGACAAGGAAAGAAGAAATAAACTCATTATGTCAGTGTCTTCTATTGTTGCGGTTGCACTATTGATTTTCGGAGTGTTTATGACAAATGCATACCAAAATGCAGAGAAGGCTAGACGTGAAGCTGTTCAGTCGAATGCTTCCATCTTATTAAAGAATTCTCGTGAGATGATAAAAGACGGAGACAGTATAAAAGCAATACTGGTCGCTCAAGAAGCCATGAAACCTATCGATATTGGAATGGAAAGGTACCAAGCGCTAAACTCCGAAGCTCAGGGTATATTCAATGATGCCATCTATCATAATGGAGCTTCAATGCTAACTACGATTCCCACTAAAAACAAAATGACCTACTTTTCACTCAGTACTGATGCAAATGCTTTGGCTTTTGGATATGGAAATAATTCTACAGCTATTTACAATCCCAACAATGGTGAGCTGGTTAAACTGCTTGAAGGACATAATGAACAAGTCAAAATAGTAGATTTCTCCAGCGATAATAAAATGCTGGCATCATCTTCCTTTGGGGATAGTATAATCGTCTATGACCCGGAAGAGTGGGTAGAGATAAGTAGAATCACTAAAAGCGGAATTCCGATGCTAACTCGATTCTCTAAGGATTCTAAAAAACTATTCACAGCAAACCTGACTTCAGCAGGAATGGAATTTAGCGTATACAATACTGAAACATGGGAAACTGAGGATTCTTATCTAGCTGAAAGCACAATTAAATATGCTGAATTTAGCGAAGACGGGAAAGAAATTTTAATGGTGAATGGCAATGAATCCGATGTTAAACTGGGCATATATGATATCAAAACGACTGCACTACTACGTAAGTATGATGCCCCTGAGTTTGAATCAAACCTGGAAGAAGTGGAAGAATTAAAACTTCTCAAAGATATTAACTGGGCGAAATATTCTCTGGATGGAAAAAGTATATTAGCGGTAGCTTCGGGTGAAATGTTGAAATACAATATGGACGACGGCAAACTTATTTTTAATGAACACAAAAATATAGATATAAACGCAGCACCGATAGAGACTAAAAACGGAGACAAAATAGTAGTTAAAACTGCCAATAGAATAGACATACTGAGCGGTGAAACGGGAGCAATACTGGATGAGATATACTTTGAAGGAATAAAAATAGTCAGTTTTGCTTTTCACGAAGACACAAATACAGTAGTTGTCGTAGGAGAAAATGGGAAAATAGGAATATGGAAAGACGGTGCGATTGTTGAAAAAAATCTGGACTATGGGAGAGGAGTCCCAATGGAGCTGAAGTTCACAAAGGACGGAAGCAAACTCATAACCAGTGCACATGATAATCAAATTATCAAGATTATCGACATCAATCCTAAATTAATTGAAGAACCTATACCTGCTCAACTTATTGCCGTATCAAACGACTCAACTAAAGTACTATATTTTGATGGAGAAAGTTTTTCAATTTGGAACGGCAAGGGAAGTGAACTAAAAAAGATAGATTTAGACCCAGCTACTATTACGAGATACATCCCTGAAGTCAGAAGTTACAATATCACCAATGATGGAAGATATACTGCCAGATTGATAACCGAAATAAATGATGAAAGAAAGGAAAGTAAGAGATTCGTTGAAATATACGATACTGTGGATGGAACCAAAAATAACTTGGAAGTACAAGATTTTAATGTCGGATTAACACTTACTAAGGATTCTAAGAGCTTAATTCTTATAGATGATATAAATGGTCTAAGAGTATTTGACAATAAAACAGGAGAGATTATACTTGAGCATAAGAATATATTATCTAATACCTATAGAGTATTACTAAGTGAAGACGGAAAGTCCATTGCAATCAATAGATTTTCGGGAATCAGTGAAATCTATGATTTGGAGAGCGGTGAAATAATTGACAAAATTCCGGGGGAAATACTGTATCTAAATGGAGAGGATTCAAATCGTGTAGCAAATGGAATCTATAATAACACAGGATTTAGATGGAAGGCAGGAAAACTGGATGAATTCGAATTAGATCCGTATTGTTCGGAAACGCCTATAACTTTCGGAGACAGAAATATTTATAATAATAAAACTGAAAGACTTCTAATGATTAGAAACAATGAATTCGATAGAGTTATTTATCTGGTGGATTTCAAAACCGGAAATCTAATGATGAGTTTTAAATCTTCATTGACAGATTATAGAATTAACGGATATTTAAGTCCGGATGGAAACACCATTGCCCTGGACCAATATTATCACATTGCTTACGATAAGGAAGACTATACTAAAAATAAGAGTTATCAAGCAACGGCCATATACGAAATTTTGGGCGAGGAAGAAACTAAAAAAGAGATTGAAAAAATCAGTGACGGAAGAGAACTAACTCAAGAAGAGAAGGTTCAAATCGGTATTAAATCGGATTAAATCTTTTCTAAACCAGCAAGTATATATTAAGAAAGAGGCAAGGAAATCTAATAGCAGCATAATGGTTTAAAATAATACATGTAATAATTAATTGTAAATTATATAAGCCACACAATAGGCTCATTAATTACTAGCTTTGTAAATTTGTGTAGCTCGCCAAGAATAATAGACCATATAAAAAATAAACAATTTATAAAGCTTAAATTTTAAAGGAGAAAGTTGATGAGTATTAAAATTAATGAGTACGAACTTCCGGATAGTTTAACCGGACCGTATGGAATAACAACAGGATTGGATGGAGCTATTTGGTTTACAGCAAACAAGGGGAATAAAATTGGAAGGATTAATTTAACTGGTGATATTACAGAATATAATATACCAACAATAGAAGCAAGACCATTAATCATTACAAGTGGACAAAATGAGGATTTATGGTTTACGGAGAATAAAGCTAATAAGATAGCAAAAATAACAATAGATGGTGATATTACTGAATATGATATACCGACTTTGAATGCGGGACCTTATGGTATAGCTATAAATGATGATGTGATATGGTTTACTGAAATAAATGCTAATAAAATCGGAAGGTTAGACAAGGCGGGGAGAATTACTGAATATAACTTACCTAATGAAGGATCTTACCCGGCTATGATTGTATCGGGTCCTGATGGAGCACTTTGGTTTACAGAAAATCAAGGTAATAGAATTGGGAAAATCACAGTTGACGGAGAAATAAGCACTTATGAAATACCCACTGTTGCTTCAGGTCCGGTTGGAATTTGTGCAGGCACAGATGAGGATATATGGTTTGCTCAAATAATAGGAAATAAAATATGCAGAATGACGAAAGAAGGTATCATTACTGAATATCCATTACCAACTCAAAATGCTAAACCACATGCTGTAGTATCAGATAAAAAAGGAGAGATATGGTTTACAGAATGGGGTAGCAATAAAATTGGTAGATTACAAATTGATGGAAAAATAGAAGAGTACAAAATTCCTACTTTAAATGCAGAACCTCATGGTTTAGTTATCGGACCGGATGGAGCTGTATGGTTTGCTGAAGAATGTGGGAAAATTGGGCAAATTGTTTTTTAGCATAGAAAGTTCTATCTTGAATATAAATTTAAATAAGATTAAAAAATGACGATATATTAAATAGTTGTATTCAGAAAGTGAGTGATGTTTATGATATATGGACCAAACCCAGATTCCATACATCCTAATAAAGAAATAAAAAGTATATGTTTCATCAAAAATGTAATAACAAGACCGAATATAATAGTAGGGGACTATACTTATTATGATGATGAGGAAGGAGCTGAGAATTTCGAATCCCGAGTGACGCATCACTATGAATTTTTAGGAGACAAACTAATCATTGGTAAGTTTTGTGCTATTGCAAGAGGAATTAATATTATAATGAATGGCGCAAATCATAGAATGTGCAGCGTTACAACATATCCATTTAACATCATGGGGAATGGATGGGAAAAAGTTACTCCATCTCTAACCGAGTTACCTTATAAAGGGGACACTGTAATTGGTAATGATGTTTGGATTGGACAGAATGTTACCATAATGCCCGGTATCCATATTGGAGATGGAGCTATAATCGCGGCAAATTCAGTTGTAACCAAAGATGTTCCACCATACCATATTGCAGGTGGAAATCCTACTAAAATAATAAAGAAGAGATTTAATGATGATCTAATTCAGCACTTATTAAGTATTAAGTGGTGGGATTGGCCAAGAGAGAAGATTTTTGAAAATCTTGAAGTGCTTTGTAGTTGCGATTTAAATCTTATAAAAAGTATTAAATAAAACACAAGACATATAATCACGGATGAAAATACTATTACTCTAGACCAATATCATCAGATAGCTTAGATTAAGCAAGATAATACTAAAAATAAAATTACCCAACAGTCATATACAAAATTCTAGGCGAGGAAGAAACAAAAAAATAGATTGAAAAAATCAGTGACGGAAGAGAACTAACTCAAGAAGAGAAGGTACAAATCGGTATTAAATCGAATTAACTTTTATCTAAACCAGTAAGTATATTAGGAAAGAGGCAAGGAAATCTAATAGCAGCATAATGGAAAGGCAGTGCTTAGATTTGAAAATCTGAGCATTGCCGTTTTTAAATTCCATAATTGTAAGTGGAAATCTACAGATACATATCAAATATCTGACTTGATACCTAGATTAAAATCAAACTTCTAACGACTTAACCGCACAGTTTTTAAAAACATTTGAGAGAAGGATTTAGTTTGATTAAGGGTAAAAATTAAGAGAGGCATAGATTTTTTATAGAGATATTTATAAGTGAAATAGAAGATTATAAATTTATTTTATAAATCCGATTTGACCCATTCTATAAAGAGATCAAGAAAGGTGAAACAAAAATAATCATTATTTACCCGTAAATTATAAAAAGCAACTACCGGTTGACAAAAAGAATGTTGAAGTTGGTGGATTGCAACTGCCAAATTTTGTATATTATATTTAGAAAATATTTAATTAGGAGGTACCAATATGAATTTTGCTGATAAATTATCTTATCTCAGAAAAAAATTTGGATGGTCACAAGAAGAACTTGCAGATAAAATGGAAGTAAGCAGACAATCAGTTTCAAAATGGGAAAGTGGACAATCAATTCCCGAAATAGAAAAGCTGATTCGTCTATCAGATATATTTGAAGTGAGTTTAGATTATCTATTAAAAGATGGTCCGGAAGGAGATGGACCTGGTGATGCATTTGAAGAAAATGTAAATCAAAGAGTAGTAACTATGAATGAAGCTAGAAAATTTTTAGAAGTAAAAGAACAAACATCTAAAAATATAGCTCTGGGAGTATTTTTATGTATTGTATCTCCCGTGGTACTATTCATTTTACTGGCTCTTCATGAACTTGGGAGATATGAAATTTCAGAAAACCTTACTATAGCTATTGGTGTAGTGGCAATCATCGTAGTAGTAGCTGTTGCAGTAGTCATATTTATAATGACAAGGCAAAAAACTTCAGAATTTGATTATCTAGACAATGAAATTTTTCGGGCTGAGTATGGTGTTGCTGAAATGATCAGACAGAAGAAAGAAGAGCGGAAACCTAATCATACAAGAGCAATAGTTATCGGGACAGTACTTTGTATTCTGACTTCAACACCATTAATTGTTGGAGCACTGCTGGATAGTGAAAATGATGCCAGACTCTTAATGATTTTACCGATTAGTTTGGTTATGGTGGCCATAGGGGTATTTATAATGGTAAAAGATGGAGTAATATGGTCCAGTTATGAGAAAATCTCACAAGAAGGTGATTATTCAAGGGAGGAAAAAGAAAAACAGATAGGAACTTCATCAATGTCTACGGCCTATTGGGCAATAGTTGTGGCAATTTTCTTAGGATATTCGTTTATTACAAATAACTGGCAATACAGCTGGATTATATTGGTGGTATCCGGAGTATTATATCCCGGAGTAATCGCGTTATTTACAATGTTAGCCAAAGCAGACAAATAATGTTTTATAGTTTTAATCATCCTGGGCAAATCAAAATATTAATTTATTTACTAATATAATATTATCATTGCCGGAAATTATCGGCATTCACAAAACTATACTGTCAAAGAAAAACTCCGAGTTGTTTACCCGGAGTTTTTTGGCGGAGACGGAGGGATTCGAACCCCCGTGCCCGTGAAGGCAAACGCATTTCGAGTGCGCCTCGTTATGACCACTTCGATACGTCTCCATTTAAGATTATTATATATAAGCATAGTTCATTTTACAAGTAAGATGATGAAATACAGCTATATAATTTTAAACTACATTGTAAGCAAGTGCTCTTTATTATATAATAAAAGAAGTTATGTAATTAAGCTATTAATTCGGAGGGTATAATGATAAAAAACATTTTAACGGAATCTAAAGTACATTGTATAACCAATTATGTCTCCGCCAGAGAGATAATAAATGCACTTTATGCAATCGGAGCAAGAGGTTATGTCGGTGATGATCCCGATGAGGTGAAAGACATTACCGAGTATTGTGATTCTCTACTCATTAATATCGGGACCTTAAACTTTAGGACGATAAGGTCGATGCTAAAAGCCGGCTTATATGCAAATCAGCTTAGAAGACCGATAATACTCCAGCCCCAAGCTATAGAGACTTCAACACTTAGAAAAAATACAATTCAGACTTTCCTAAATGAATTACATGTCGATATTATCATTGGAGATATTTGCGAAATAAAAGAAGTGTATAGTTTAGTTAGTAATAGAGCTGTAGAAGAGGGCAAGATAACGGTTGAGCAAATGGCAGATATTATTGCTGAGCGCAAAAAATGTACTGTGATTATTATGGATATAGATGATTATGTCACCAATGGCAAGGAGTCCTATACTTGTAAAAACAGAACGGGACTACTAACCACGGTATTTGGCTATAAATGTGTTTATGCTGCGGTAGCTGCAGCGGTTGTAGGTACTGGACTTGATGCCTATAAAGCTGCTAAATGGGCGACTCTTTTGATGAGAGCAGCTAGAGAAAAGACTGAGGAAAAACTATCTGCAATGGATCTGGGAATTGGGGCTTTCGATGAAATCCTGATAAACAGTTTAGCTAAGATAGATTCAATTATCGGATTATTGGACGAATACAGAGACAAGTAGAAGCTTTAAAAGAATATTATTATATTCCTGTAAAGAATAATTAATTTGAGGTGAAAAATGAATCAAAAATTATGGGAAGACTGTGTCGAGTTTCATGGTCACGAGTGTCCAGGATTGGCAATAGGTTTTAGAGCTGCAATAGAAGCTATGAGAATACTAGATATTAAAAGAGATATTGATGAAGAACTCTATTGTATTACCGAAAATGATGCATGCGGAGTAGATGCCGTTCAAGTACTTACAGGCTGCACATTGGGTAAAGGAAATTTAATCTATCGCCCTGTTGGCAAGATGGCTTTTAGTTTTTATGAGAAAAAATCAGGAAAGAGTATCAGGCTTATGTTAAAGTCGATGCCGGAAGATATGGACAGGCCTCAGAGACAGAATTTTATTTTAAATGAACCCTTTGATGATGTTTTTAAAGTAACGGAGACTTTTTACAAACTGCCTGAAAAAGCAAAGATTTTCAAAAATGAAACCTGTGAAAACTGTGGTGAGACGACTGCTGAGCATAAGATTCGCTTGCAGGAAGGAAAAAAACTTTGTCTCGACTGTTTTACTGATTACGACAGAAAAATTATTTAGAAATACAAAAACAAAAAGACCGGCAAGATGCCGGTCTTTTATTATTACTCATCATTATCATTTTGTTCCAGTGTTGTTTTTCTAAACTCTGACGGAGTCACGAGTATGTGCTTCATAAAATGTCTGTTAAAAGTTTTGGTGGAATTGAATCCTACTATTGAAGCTATTTCGGTAATAGAGTAATCGGTTTCCAAAAGCAGGCTACATGATTTGTAGATTCTTACTTGTGTTAGGAAGTTTCTAAAATTCTGTTCCATATAGTATACCAGAATTTTATTTATACTCTTTGGAGAGATTTTAAACTCATTAGAAATGTCTACGATGTCTATATCTTCAGAATAATTATCGTAGATATACTCTATTATTTTAGTTGATCTGTGGTCTAATCTTACATTCACTAAAGAGTCAATACAATCATTTGCCTTTTTGAATCTTCGGATGCTAATGCCCTTTTTTTCAGAAAACACCTTGCTCAATTGAGATGGATCCGCGTATTTTACGGCGCTTGCAATGTCCTTTAGAGTGAGGTTTGTATGAAGCAATAAAAACTGTGCCTTAGACAGCCTCATTTCATGCAATAAGTCGTAAAATCCAAGTCCGGTCATCTGGTTTATATACTTAGAGATGGAGCTTTCACTCATTAGAAACACTTTTGAAAGAGTCTCCAAACTTAGATTTTTTGTAGAATTTAGATACATGTATTTAAAAATGTCTTGTTCGTTGAGTTCTTTGTTATAAACGGGTTGAGCACTGTCAATAAGCCTTAGGTACATGACCAGTAGTTCAACCAGTTTGGACTGCAAATAAAGTGTGGAATAGGAATTGTTTTTACTTAACATGTCCATTGAACAGATACCGATTTCATCTTTTATATCGTCAAAAATGGATTTAATTTTTTGAGAATTAGCCTCTTTGCTTAGTACTGAATTGTTTTGGTATAGCTTATCAATAAAGTTCACATCGGTATCGGTAATATTTAAGTCTCTTTTGACAATATGATTAAGTAGGTTGAAATTATATATTAATAGATAGTAGGTAACTTCTTCAACAACTTCTATAATCTGAGAAATTTGCCAGGGCAGTATCGCGATTACAACACCGGGCTTCATCTCATGTACTTCATTTTGAATTTTAATCTTAGCATATCCGCTTACGACGTATAAGAAACGGCTTTGTTTGTGTAATAGTCGATTTGTGGGATTCAAATCAGTCTGGATGTCAAAAGTTAAAATAGAAGAATCATCAAGTGCTGCTTCGTAATAGTCCTGAATTTTTATCTTTTTCTCAGCCATATTGTCTCCTTTCCTTAATAATATTACATATTTCTCCTCAAATTAAAGTATATTATATAATGAAGGTATAGTAAAGTAGAGAAAAAATCTAAATTAAACTATAAACAAAAATTGAGCTTAAATTTGTCCTATCATTTTATATAAGATATGCTATGATAATAAAGGAAACGATATCAGATAAACTATTATTAAAGGAGAAATGCAAAATGGGAAAAAACCTAAGAGGTAAAAACTTTTTAAAACTAATTGACTTCACTTCAGAAGACATCCGCTACTTACTAGAGTTATCTAAGGATTTCAAATCAATGAAAAGAGCGGGAGTTCCACACAAGTACTTGGAAGGAAAGAACATCGTATTACTTTTCGAAAAAACTTCAACTAGAACAAGATGCTCATTTGAAGTTGCAGGAAACGATCTTGGAATGGGAGTTACTTACCTTGATCCTGCTGGATCTCAAATGGGACATAAAGAGTCAATACCTGATACAGCAAGAGTACTTGGAAGAATGTATGACGGTATAGAGTACAGAGGTTTCTCTCAAGAGACAGTTGAAGAGTTAGGGAAATATGCCGGAGTACCTGTATGGAACGGACTTACTGACGAATGGCATCCAACTCAAATGTTAGCAGATATGCTTACTATTGAAGAGCATTTCGGATACCTAAAAGGATTAAAATTCGTTTACATGGGCGATGCTCGTAACAATGTAGCAAATTCTTTAATGATTGTTTGTGCTAAGATGGGTGTTAACTTTGTAGCTTGTGCTCCTGAGGAGCTGTTCCCGGAAGAGAATCTTGTAAGCATGGCTAAAGAAATCGCTGCTGAAAATCATTGTACAGTAACCTTAACTTCTGATCCAAAAGAAGGAACAAAGGATGCAGACGTTCTTTATACCGATATCTGGGTATCAATGGGTGAACCGGCAGAAATCTGGGAGCAAAGAATTGCATTATTGAAAGATTACCAAATCAACAAAGAAGCAATGGAAAATGCAAATCAAGAAGCTATATTCCTACACTGCTTACCATCTTTCCACGACTTAAAAACTAAAGTTGGAAAAGAAATTTACGAAAAATTCGGTCTAGAAGAAATGGAAGTTTCTGATGAAGTATTTGAATCAAGACAATCATTAGTATTTGATCAGGCCGAAAACAGAATGCATACAATTAAGGCTATAATGTACGCAACTCTTTGTTAATAGTTATTATGAAAGAAAGCTCATATTATGAGCTTTCTTTCAACTAAAATACAATTTGAGACTACGTTAAAGCATTAGATAGTTAAAACAAAAATAATTTACTTGAGTAATACATAGAATTGGAACAGTATGCTATAAATTTTATGCACTTAAATCATATTTAATATTGACTTAAGTAAATTAACTTTCACTACCTGTAGAAGGATGGTATTAGATGGAAGATAGACAAAATTATAAATTATATAAAAAAGAGCTGGGTCTTGAGGCTCCTGTATTTTTAGCGATATTTCTAACCGGATTTATATATTTAGGTAATATAATGGGTGGAACCAATATGGTTAAAACCATGATGAATACGGCTTTTGACCTTTTAAGAAATGTATGTTTTTACCTAATGGCTGTCGCAGTATTAGCCGGAGGTATTTCAGGGGTGTTTTCTGAATTTGGAGTAATCGCTCTAATAAACAGAGCACTATCCGTGGTTATGAAACCGGTTTATGATCTGCCAGGTGCAAGCTCACTAGGTGTTTTGAACTGTTTTATGTCGGACAATCCTGCGATACTGACACTTGCCTATGATGACAATTTTAGAAAGTACTTTAAAAAATATCAAATGCCGGCTCTTACCAATCTTGGTACTGCTTATGGAATGGGGCTAATCACTTGTACATCTATGATGGCTTTTCCTGTAGAAGGGGCTATCAAAGGAGCGCTTATAGGAGTGCTTGGGGCTGTGGTCGGAAGTATTATTTCTGTTAGATTGATGATTTCAAAAACAAAAAAATATTATGGCACTACGGAAATGGTAGAGTGTGATATTACGGATCCGATTCCCGAGGGAACAAGAAGAGTTAGAGAAGGATCCATTGGGGGAAGATTCATTCAATCTCTACTTGACGGAGGTAAGGTCGGAGTAGATATGGGACTTTCAATTATTCCCGGGGTACTGCTTATCTGTACAATAGTACTCATGCTTACCAATGGTGCCGGACCTAATGGATATGACGGATCTGCAAATCAAGGGATTCCACTACTTCCTTATATAGGCCAAAAATTAAGCTTTATAATCAATCCACTATTCGGATTCAGTACTCCTGAAGCTATAGCAATTCCGATTACCGCACTTGGAAGTTCCGGAGCTGCTATTGGAATGGTGTCGGATATGGCTGCAAGGGGTACCATAAATGGCAATGACATTGCGGTATTTACTTCTATCTGTATGTGTTGGAGTGGATACTTATCTACACATATTGCGATGATGGACGCATTAAAAACAAAAGAGATGACGGGAAATGCAATTTTCTCTCATACTATTGGAGGATTGGGTGCAGGTATAGCCGCGCATCTGATTTGGGGGTTCTTGGGTTAAATGGATATCTATAAATATTCACAATCTGCTATAAATGTAATAAAAGCTGCCAATCAAATAGCTATACGTAAGAGTAATTCAGAAGTAACCGACTTACACTTGCTATTATCGATACTGCAGTATCAAGACATTTCTATAAGAGAGCATTTGACCTCCATGGGGGTCATAGTTCAGGAATTGGAAGATGCAACTGAAAATGCAGTAGATAAACTACGCTCGTCAAAGGGGCTTACCAGTCTGTATACAAGTAGATCACATCAAAGGGCACTTCTCATATCTGAAGAGATATCTAGAAATTTCTATGAAGAGCTCGTGTCCTTGGAACATCTATTACTGGCCTTGCTTAGAGAAGAAGATATGGCTACTGCAAAATTGGCCAAAATACATGGCTTGGATTATGCTGGATTGACTAAACAAATCTCGAAAAAATTTAACGAAGGATTTATGAACGGTATTTCACAAGAGACCGTTCAGACTCTATCCAAGTATGGTAGAGACCTGACTAAAGAAGCCATGGAGGGAAGACTTGATCCTTTAATCGGAAGAGAAGAAGAGATTAGAAACGCAATAAGGATACTCTCAAGACGTATTAAGAACAATCCCGTATTGATAGGTGAACCGGGAGTTGGAAAGACTGCAATAGTTGAGGGAATTGTTCAAAGAATTGTAAAAGGCGATGTACCGGACAATCTAAAAGGAAAACTCGTGTTTTCACTGGATATGACATCTCTTATAGCAGGTGCAAAGTTTAGGGGTGACTTCGAGGAAAGATTACAAAAGCTTCTTGAGCTAATAAGGGATTCTGAAGGTAAGATAATCCTGTTTATAGATGAATTACACAATATAGTCGGAGCAGGCAATACCTCAGGAACTATGGATACTGCAAATATGTTAAAACCAATGCTGGCACGAGGAGAGATTCTGACCATAGGAGCCACCACCATTGATGAATATAGAAAATATATCGAGGTAGACGGAGCACTTGATAGAAGATTCCAAAAGATTTTGATAGAGGAGCCGAGTGTGGAAGCCACTATCGCTATAATGAGGGGAATCAAAGCAAAGTATGAGAACCATCATATGGTGAGAATTACCGATCCTGCCTTGACTGAGGCTGTAAGGCTTTCCAAGAGATTCCTAACCGAGAGAAAGCTTCCGGATGTTGTAATAGATGTAATCGATGAGGCTTGTGCATTGGTAAAGATGGTTAGAGACCAAAAGCCAATGGAACTGGACGATCTTCATAGAAATATTGTAAAAGTCGAAATGGAAAGAATTACATTAAAAAATGAAGATGATGCTATTTCTAAACATAGAATGCTGGAAAAAGAAACAGAGATAGAAGAGCTTAAGAAGAAACTCGAAGAACGAACAGAACTATATAATCTGGAAAAAGAGAGACAGGAAAATATAGTAAGACTCGAAAGGGAATTGGAATTAATAAGGATTGAAATAGAGAGAGTCAAAGAAGAACATGATTTCGATAAACTGGACGATCTGCTAAAAACAGAAGGAAAGCTTGAGAAAAAGTTAAACTCTTATGAAAACTGTGAACCCTATTATCCACTACAGACCAAGGTAACCGAAGACGAAGTTAGAGAGATTATTTCTATTATGTCTGGGATGCCAACAGGAAAACTGCATTTGGACAAATTACAGAATATTAAGGAAATAAAAGCCAGGTTGAATGAGGAATTTGTAGGTGGAGACGAAGTAATATCAAAAATCATTAATACATATATGATTTCAGAGTCGGGACTGATATCAAGACATAAGCCAATAGGAAGTTTTCTTATATATGGTCCTCCGGGTTCAGGTAAAAGCTATATTGCAGAACTCTTATCCAAATATATTTACGATGGAGAGAAGAGTCTTATCAGATTTGACATGAGTGAGTTTACCGACAAGTCCACCATTACAAAATTAATAGGGGCACCTCCGGGATATGTGGGTTATGAGTTTGGAGGAATATTGACAGAAGCACTTAGAACCAAACCTTATAGTATTGTTCTTTTTGATAATATCAATAATTCCCATATAGAAGTCCAGAGTTTAATCGTTCAAATGGTTCATGAAGGTAAACTAAAGGATAATAAAGGCAGAAGTATAAATTTAAAAAATACAATTATAATTTTGACTATGACTACGGATCCGGGCGAAGATTTCGGGGCAGTTAAGTCAAAGTTAAAATCCGATATAGATAAATACGTGGATTATGTGTTCCGCTTGGAAGAAGTAAACAAAAACACAACCAAAAAGCTAATTGAACTCAATTTGAAGAAACTTGCAGATGAATTGAGCGAAAGGCAGATAAGTTTAATATGGACAGATGAATTTCTCGAGGATTTAACTCAAAGGTCATTTTCAGAGAACTTAGACTCAAGAGGTATAAAGAAACTGGTTGAACAGAATATTGCAACTTTGATATGTGCCAGCAATCTGGAGAGTGAATTGGATAGTTTCTCAACACTGACTTTAAGCTTGGATGAAGATAAAGAATTTAAGTTAATAATAGAAAAAAATAAAGATTAGGGAGGATAATATGACATTTAAAATACCTGAGTTTACATTACCGAATTTTAAAGAAGAAAAATATCAAAATGCTCCTTCGATTTCGATAGGAATTGTTGAAAAGGACGGAGTGGCACCTGATATGTTTTACTTAACCTCACATATGCCGACATTCTATAAATATGAAGGTCAATGGTTATTACCGGAACACAATTCTCTAAATTGTGTGGCAGTTGTTGAGTATCATAAGATAGTAATTAAAGAGATTAGAGAACTTGTAAAAGGTGATCGCGTAGTACTTTCTAAAACCGGATCATTGGACGATGGAATACTTGTATACAAGGAAGGATTCCCAACTTCAATTTATTCAACTGCAGGAAAGGCTGTAGAAACTTCATTCTCCGAAGACTATGACTTTTTATTTGAACTTATGCAGCACGAAAGAGACAGTGAAGACGGATATATCGTATGGGTACTTGGACCTTCGGTTGTATTTGATTACGATACGAGAAGAGCTCTTAATAAACTGGCTGAAAATGGATACATCCACAGTTTATTAGGTGGTAATGCAATGTGTACTCATGACCTTGAAGGTGGATTCTTGCAAACTGCACTGGGTCAAAATATCTATACTCAAGAAAATGTGCCAATGGGTCACTACAATCACTTGGATTTATTAAATGAAGTAAGAAGCATAGGATCAATAAAAGAATTTATAGCCGGAGGAAATGTAAAAGACGGAATTATCAAAACTCTATCAGATATGGATATTCCGTTTGTATTATCAGGCTCCATAAGAGATGACGGACCTCTTCCTGAAGTTATTGCAGAAACAGACAGAGCACTTTCTGAAACTAAAAAAGAACTGGATAAAGCAACGCTTGTAATCTGTATTGCAACAATGCTGCACAGTCTATCAGCTGCAAATATGGCATCAGGATACAGAATTAGAAAAGACGGAAGAATTACTCCTGTGTACATGTATGCGATAGATATCACAGAAAACGTAGTAAATAAAGTTGGTGCTGCGAGAGAACTTATGGCTTTCGTGCCAATGATTACAAATGTCCAAGACTTCGTAGTAAACTGTGAAAAAGCACTTATAACACCTGCAGACAAGGTGTTTGCAAATGAAATGGAAGTACCTGAGATGGAATACGTAGAAGTAGAAACTCATGAAACTGAAAGGAAAGGAGAAATATAGTTATGAAATTCGAATTACCAAAATATCATCATCCTGACTTTGAAAAAGATATGTTTAAGAATGCACCGAATGCAACTCTTGAAGAGGTTACAAGAGATGGAATAAGTCCTAGAAACTATCATGCACTTTCAGTATATCCTGAGTATTTCAAAATCAACGGGAAATGGGTGCTGGCAGCTGAGTCCAGAATGGATACTGTATGTGTTGCAGACGATACTCCCGGACATGAGAGAGTGGATATAGTTGAATTCCGTAATCTAAAAAAAGGTGATAAAGTTGTTATAGGAAGAACAGAAGATGCTTCTGAGGGCATCTATGTTTGGACTCAAGGATTCCTTGAAGAAGAGGAAACTCAAGACACATTTGCCTTTAGATCCGGACGTTCAAGAGAAACTGCATTCTCTGTTGATTACGACACCTTATATGATGTATTGAGACATGAAAAAGCAAATAATGGTTACGTAACTTTAATAGTCGGAACTGCGCTTGCTCTTGACAGAGATTCAAGACTTGCACTTGAAAGGCTTATAAGAGAAGGTTATGTTCAAGCCATCTTCTGCGGTACAGAAACTGCTGCTTTCGACCTTGAAAAGGGATTATATAATACAGTATGGGGTCAAAAGACATTCGAAAAAGAACAAAATACTACCAGGAATCTCTATGCGACTATAAACCTTGCCAGGAAATATGGATCTACAAAAGCACTGGTAGAGTCAGGACAGGTTAAAGACGGTTTTATTAAAGCCTGCGTGGAAATGGATGTACCTTTTGTGTTGGCCGGAACTATAAGAGACAGATTGGGTCTTCCTGAAACCATAAACAATGTATATGAAGCTCAAAATGTGATGCGTACTCATGCTAAGAAGACTTCAACCATAATAATGATGTCGGCAATACTATTTACCATTGCTACAGGAAACATGACACCATCATACAATGTATTTGACAACGAAGTAAGACCTGTTTACATGTATACGATAGATATTCAGGAGTTTGCTGTAAATAAATTAGCTGATAGAGGAACATTAACAGCCGTTTCTATTGTAACCAATGCACAGGACTTTATAAGAAATGTAGATAGAGCCCTAAATAACTAAAAAGAAGGGGAGTAGAAAATGAATAAAATAGTATTGGCACTTGGGGGAAATGCCCTTGGTAATTCTCCCGAAGAGCAAAAAGCAGCAGTAAAAGAAACTGCAAAATCCATAGTAGACTTGGTTGCAGCGGGTAATAAAGTTATTATCTCGCACGGAAACGGACCACAAGTTGGTATGATAAATTTAGCCATGGATACTTCTTCAAAATCAGAAGCCAAAACACCTGCCATGCCATTTCCGGAATGTGGGGCGATGAGCCAAGGCTATATCGGATACCATCTTCAAAATGCCATAGTAAACGAACTAAGATCGAGAAATATGGATATTACTGTAGCTTCTGTAGTTACTCAGGTTCAGGTAGATTCAAAGGACCCTGCATTTGAAAATCCTACAAAACCTATAGGTTCTTTCTATACAAAAGAAGAAGCTGAAAAACTGCAAGAGACAGGACTTATATTTAAAGAAGACGCAGGTCGTGGATACAGACGTGTAGTTCCTTCTCCAAAACCAATTGACATTGTCGAGAAAGCAGCCATTGAAATGCTATACGACAATGGAGTAATCGTAATTGCAGCAGGAGGGGGCGGGATTCCGGTAGTTGACGAAAACAACAATTATGTCGGAGTTCCTGCAGTCATCGACAAGGACTTTACCACCGCAAAACTTGCTGAACTTGTAAATGCCGATACTTTGATAATTCTAACAGCTGTAGAAAAAGTAGCCATCAGATTCGGAACACCGGAGCAGGAGTGGTTGGATTCACTGAGTGTTGAAGAAATAGAAAAGTATATTGAGCAAAAGGAATTTGCTGAAGGTTCAATGAAACCTAAAATAGAGAAGCTGCACTTAGTTTTGTTAAATCAAAAGATAATGCAAGTGCTCTAATTACTTCGCTAGATAAGGCGATTGAAGGTTTGGACGGAAAAACCGGAACCTGGATAAAAAAATAGAATAGACAAAGACGAAACTGTTAATTAATAACGGTTTCGTCTTTTTTATATTGATATAAAACTCACCAGAATAGACATATATATAATTCGCAAATACTATAACTGGTAATTATATTGGAAGTAGGCTAAAATAGATATGTAATTTTAAATTAACGATTAATTTTTATTTAATATAATGAAGGAGGGATTTGATGAAGGGGATACTCTTTGATTTAGATGGCACTCTAATAGATTCAATGCATGTTTGGCAGAGTCTGGATAAATACTTCGTGGAATCAAGAGGACTTGTTTATGATCCCAAGTCTACCGAGGAGCTAAAAGCCATTGGACTGAATGAAGCACCGAAGTATTTTAATAAAGTATATGGGATGAATATAACTCTGGACGATATGATGGATTTTATGTATGAAACCTTGGAATCCTATTATTCAGAAAAATTTGAGCTAAAACCGGGAGTATATGATAAATTAACAGAACTGCATGATATGGGAATAAAGATGTGTATCACTACAGCTACAGACAGTTCACTGGCTTTAAAGGCAATTGATAGACTTGGACTATCCAAATTTATGCAATTTACCCTTACACCTGATATCGCGGGTTTGGAAAAAGGTGAGCTTGAATTTTTTAGAATAGCAAGGTCAAGACTTGGTACAGAGGCTCATAAGACATATGTTTTTGACGATGCTTTATATGCTCTTGAAAATGCTGTAAAACTTGGGATGATACCGGTGGGAGTCGAGGATTTCACAAGCATTGCAGAACAAAGAGCATTAAGAAAAATCTCCAAGATATACCTTGAGGGATTTCATCAATTAGATGTAAATAGGATATAGATTATGGATGGGAAAAGAGATGTTGAAGAGAGAACGAGTTACACAACTCTCTTCTTTACCTTTTTAAGGATTGGAGCATTCACATTTGGGGGCGGTCTTGCGATGCTTCCCATACTCAAAAGAGAAGTTGTAGACAATCATAAATGGGCTTCTGAAGAGGAATTAATCGATTATTACTCCATTGGACAGATGACACCCGGGATTATAGCCATCAATGTATCTACCATTATAGGTTATAAAAAAAGAGGTATTCTAGGTGCTTTTATAGCGGCATTTTCTTTTTTGCTACCGGCATTTTTACTGATAACCTTACTTGCATCCCTAATCTTCAGGTATTCAAATAATGAATATCTGCAATATGCATTCAATGGGATAAGAATCACGGTATGCGCCTTAATAGGTCATACTGTAATTAAAATGGCTAAGATTGGCGTAGTAGATTTAATTACCGGATTGATTTTTATCGCTTCATTTATAATGATTGCCATACTCGAAATATCCCCCATTCCCGTGGTAGTTTTTGCCGCTCTAACGGGAATGATTTCTAAGGGGGTAAGAAGATGATATATTTATTGCTGTTTATTGAATTTTTTAAAGCGGGACTTTTCTCAATAGGAGGAGGACCTGCAACAATACCCTTTTTAAAGCAGATGTCTGTAAAATACGGGTGGTTTACGAGTTCGGAATTACTGGATATGATTGCTATATCAGAATCAACCCCGGGAGCGATAGGAACAAATATGGCGACATATGTGGGCATGAAAGTGGCGGGTGTTCCCGGAGCCATAGTATCTACAAGTGCATTGGCACTTCCGTCCATTATAATAATTATTTTGATAATCAATGTAATAGTAAAATATAGAGAAAGCAGATTGATGATGGATTCGTTTTATGGAATCAGACCGGCGACTGCAGGTCTGGTATTCGGAGCGATGGGCGAGATCTTCGCGGTCAGTCTATTCAGCTACAATATCTTTAAACAGACGAATTATCTAATGGATCTATTTAAAATTGGACCACTAATACTCTTTTCAATAATGTTTTTAATCCATTATAAAATCCCTAGAATCCATCCGATAGCATTGATAATAGCAGGTGCTGTCATAGGTGTAATATTTAAACTATAGTAGTATTTTATAAAAAGCCGGCATTTGCCGGCTTAGATTTGTATATACTCAATATTATTGCGATTTAATAATTCAATGGCATAATCATCGATTCTATAACCTTCATGGTAGTAGATTTTCGAGATTCCCGCCTGAATCAATGCTTTAGTACAATTTAAACAGGGGAAATGCGTAACATAGCAGTAACAGCCCTTAACAGCAATGCCTTCTTTTGCACAATAAAGAAGTGCGTTCATCTCTGCATGGATTGTAGCTATACAGTGACCATCTCTCATCGTATGACCGATTTCATCACAATGCGGATTACCTGCAATTGAACCATTGTAACCTGTAGATACGATTCTGTTTTCATTATTTACTATGACACATCCGACATATGCTCTATCGCATGTTCCTCTAGCTGCGACATTATGGGCTAAATCCATAAAATACTCTTCCCAAGATTTTCTCATTGTTCACCTCAAAATTCTATTATAGTTAATCATAGTATAACATAATGGAATTATCTTTTGAAACATGATAATATTACTTTGATATAAACTTTAAATAGAAAAGGAGAGTATGATTTAATCATACATAATAATTATGAAAGGTTTGGTATTAGAAGGTGGCGGAGCGAAGGGTGCTTTTCAAATCGGTGCCTATAAAGCATTAACTGAATATGGATATGAATTTGACGGGGTTACAGGCACTTCCATCGGGTCTTTGAATGGCGCTATGATCTGTCAGAACGATTTTGAAGATTTGGAAGCGATTTGGACTGAAATAAATCCTGAGGAGATATTTGGGGAAAAACTGCCTGCGAAACTTATTGAAACTGAATTGTCATTTGATCTGTTGAAAAATTACTCTTCAGAGATTAAAGATCTAGTTTTTCAAGGTGGAATAGATATAAAACCCATTTACGAATACATCACAAAACATATAGATGAAGAGAGGATAAGGAAGAGTAAGATGGATTTCGGTCTGGTAACCTATAATCTAACGGACTGGAAGGCGGAGAAACTCTTTAAGGAAGATATTCCTGAAGGGCAGCTTTGCGACTACTTGATGGCATCTTGTTACTTGCCAGTTTTCAAAAGAAGCGAGCTCGGAGGAAAAATATATTTGGATGGCGGATTTGCTGACAATTTACCTTTTTCCATGCTATTAGATAAGGGTTATACCGAGTTGGTACTGATCAGGAATGAAGGATTTGGATTTTCAGGAAAACCCGATGAGGATGAGGTTAAAACTTTGGAAATTAAGCCTAGACATGATCTCGGAAAACTCCTGGATTTTAGTGCAAGCAATAGCAACAGACTTATCAAACTCGGATACATGGATACTTTGGTTTGCCTTGGAGCATTGCATGGAGAGTACTATAGCATAGGTGGAGACATATCAGAGTTTACAAAAAGTCTATTTACCATTCCCGATGAAAAAATCAGTGAATTAGCATTATGCATATAGGACTGCCTGAGCTTGAGGGCATAGATAAGCTCTATATGTATATTTTACCCAGACTTGCAGAGATTCTCAATATTAAAAACAGACCATCTTCAAGTCAAATTGCTTTAAAACTCTTGGAAAGCAGAATGAAGGATTTGCAAATGGATTTTATGGAGATTTATGAAATAGATGAGCTGAATGTGCTGGTTAGAGGAAAGAAGGAAAACAATAAAGAACCTGCCAAGGCTTTTACAGATATAACTATAGATAAAATTAAGAATATTTTTTATAAAGAGGACTTGATCCATAATATTGTAGAAATATTATTTGAATAAGTTTTAAGAATAGGATGATTGAATGAGTAAAAGAGCTGAAAATCCATTAGGATATGAACCAATAGCTCCGCTTATGTTAAAATACGCCATACCATCCATAATCTCAGGATTGGTAGGGGCAATTTACAATATTGTCGACCAACTTTTCATAGGAAGAGGCGTCGGCATGCTCGGTAATGCAGCGACAAATGTAGCTTTTCCACTGGTCACTTTTACGATAGCCATGTCGCTACTAATCGGCGTAGGGACAGCATCAAACTTTAACTTGCAATTAGGGGCAAGAAATGAAGAAAAGGCAAAGAGAATATTTGGAACGGGAATCAGCTTATCTATTATATTTGGACTGATTATAACCTTTTTTGCCATAATGCTTTTGCCGAAACTTTTGATTATTTTCGGAAGTACTGAAGAGGTCTATCCGTATGCTATCGAATATGCATCGATTACTACCAAGGGAACTCTATTTTTAATGGCATCAATTGTATTTCCCATATTGATAAGGGCAGATGGATCGCCAAGGTTTGCGATGATTGTAGCTCTTACAGGTGCGATATTAAATATGATTTTAGATCCGATTTTCATCTTTATATTTAATATGGGAATTGCAGGTGCTGCATGGGCGACAGTAATCAGTCAAGCGGTTAGTACCATAATGGGAGTTTACTATTTTTTGGTCAAATTGCAGTCATTTGATTTAACAAGATCCATGTTTAATCCGGTGCAGAAGTGCTCGAGATTCAGCTGTGCACTTGACATCTTTAAACTGGGACTATCACCTCTTGTAAATCACTTTTCGATTATGATAATGACCATTGTGCTAAACCAGTCGCTTAATTACTACGGAAAACTTTCGGCTTTGGTAGCTCAATACCCCTGGCTGTGGTCGGAGTAATATCAAAGGTGAATGTTCTTTATATTGCAATATTAATAGGAATCTCTTTGGGAGCACAACCCATTATGGGTTTTAATTACGGTGCAAAAAAATTCGACAGGGTGAAAGAAGCAACGCTGATAAACATGCGTGCAGTCACGATAATTTCGATAATAACCTTTGCAATATTCCAATTGTTTCCACTTCAGATTATCAGAATATTTGGGACTGGAACTCCGGAATATGAAGAGTTTGCCATCAGATATATAAGGATTTTCATGTTTATGATCCCACTAAATGGTGCTCAGCCTGCAGCTTCGTTTTTATTTACTGCAATAGGAAAGCCGGTAAAAGGTCTTATTATTTCGCTATCAAGACATATAATATTCTTTCTACCTGCTATCTTTATACTGCCAGGATATTTTGGCATTGAAGGCGTCCTTTTTACAGGACCTGTGGCAGACTTATTAGCTGCAATAGTAGCATTTAGTTTATATATGATTGAAATAAAGAAGCTAAAGAGCTTAATTGGCGATGAAAATGAGTTGATTAGTACAAATTAACATAAAAAATCACCTAAGTTTGTAAAAAAGTGTAGTAATAGGGTGCGGGAAAACCAAAGGAATTAAAGTAATATCGATTGAATGGCTCAACTAAGAGGTTGAGCTATTTAAAATATATAAAAAGGAAAACGTTGACAGATTACTTATTGTGGGGTATAATCAAGTAGTAATAAACATATTAGTAATACAGTTTATTCTTTTTCATCATAATTAACTCCAGAGACAAGAGTAGGCAGTGCCTGCTCTTTTCTCTGCCCTTTTTTAATGACAAATAAAAAACAATACAAGTACTTGATAAATAAAGCTCTCTATGGTAATATAACTAGAGATAAGGGGCATTAGCTCAGCTGGCTAGAGTGCTACGTTGACATCGTAGAGGTCACTGGTTCGAGCCCAGTATGCCCCACCAAATTAAAACACCGTACTTCTGTTTTGTTGAAAACCGGAAGTACGGTGTTTTATGTTCCTCTCTTTTATATTTACTGTATCTCCTTTTTTCTGAAAATTAATATAGATAAAGTCATCAAAACAATAATAATTATAACAGTAACGCCAATGGAACTGTATAAAAAAGTTGGATTTAATGTATTTGTCAATAACTCCATGTTTCTTGTTGAAAGTGATATTGGATTATATTTTTGAAAACTCGGAATTATGTTTAGCAACATACCAATTACTACAGTAACCCCAACAATAATTAAACTACCATAATTAGTATTTGTTACAGTAGATGAGAACATTAGCAAGGAAAGCAAAAATAAACCGAATAACCATAAACAAAATACTGAAAAAAGTAAATTGTTTGTTCTATCACCTGGAAATAAATATACTGTATAGGCCCAAGTAATAATAAATGAAATTGTAACACTCAATGTCCATATTAACGTCATGAAAGTAAATTTAGACAGAATTACAGCTTTGCGGGATAATCCTTTCGTTAGCATGTTAATTAATGTTCCTTTAGAAAGCTCAGTAACTAATATTCCACTAAAAACTAGAATTGTTACTATTAATCCCATTTGAGCGATGTTCTTGAAAAATTGTGCCCATGAGTCTAAAGCAGTGGCTTCAGGAATAGAAATTGAGTTTCCTTCTGGTATTAGGGTTTTAATAATATGTGGAGTTAGTTTTGCTGTAAAGGGGTTCATCACACCTATTAATACAAAGACGATTAGCATAATGAGCAGCTTATAAGTCCGAATGCTCTCCAATATTTCTTTTTTAAGAAATGCAATATAGTGTGTCATTTTACCACCTCAGTAAATAAATTTTCTAAAGATGGTTCGATTTTTTCAAATTTCAATGGAACTATTCTCTTTTGATATAGTAAATGTACTAAAAAATGTCCATCTTTACTTATATTATTGAATGTAACGGTTAATAGATTTTTATTTCTTAAAAGATGGATATCATGGTCTTTTAAATCGTTTGAATTAGAGAAATTACTTAATTGTTCTTCAGTCTCAAATTCAATATTGAATCCATTAGTGCTATATTGATCTCTGATTTCTGAAAGGGTTCCATTTAGTGCTAGTTTACCTTTATGTAGAACTGCTACATAGTCACACACTCTTTCCACATCAGATAGAATATGAGTAGAAAAGACTACAGTCGTTTGTCCTTTGATGGTTAATAAAATATCTAAAATTTGCCTACGTCCAATAGGGTCAAGGGCTGATGTTGGCTCATCACAAATTAGTAGTTTTGGTTTATTAAGCAATGCTTGTGCTATCCCTAGTCTTTGTTTCATTCCTCGGGAAAATGACTTTATTTTCCGATTTTCATCACTAAGTCCTACTAACTCAAGGAGTTCTTTTCCTTTTGAAAGTGTATCATTTTTTGTTAATCCTGTGATTTCACCACACAATAGTAAGTATTCCATTGGTTTCATATAACCATAAAATTCAGGAACATCGGGTAGATATCCAATATGTCGATTAGTTTTAGTATCACCATAAGATACCTTTTCCCCGCAGACAGTAACATTTCCACTGTCTGCTTTTAATAACCCTAATATAATTTTCATGGTAGTCGTTTTGCCTACACCGTTTTGCCCAACGAAGCCAAAAATTGAATTTTTAGGAACCTTCATATCCAAACCAGATAGAACTTCCTTCTTTCCGAAGCTTTTATTAAGTTGATTGATTTCCAAAACATTCACTAATCGTCACCTCTTCCAAAAGCAAAGTAAACAACTGGTCCAATAATTTGGAGAAGTAGAACAACAACAATCCACATAATTTTGTTTCCAAAACGATATTTAGAATTTTTTATTACATGAACAAGAGCTGTAGTCGCTAGAATAATCTCCAAGATAATTAAAGGGACTAAGAATGGTAAATATTCCCTTAGGATTTCTAAACTGCCCATAAAAATTCCTCCTCTAACAATTATTTCTTAGTTTCATAACTAGGTTTTTATATTGAGTATTATCTTCAAAAGTTGAGAAATTTGGATTATTGACAACAGCCTCATACATACTTTGTTTAATAACTTTTTCATTTCTTGGTGGATTAGTACCTATAGGAAAATTTTCAAACCACTTATCAATTAATGTGAAGAAGTCATCTCCTTTTAATTTCAGTGGATAAATATTTCCTGTTGCAATTCTTGTGTAGTTTTCTAAATATTCGAGAGCTTTATCTGTGTTTCTATTAACTATTTTTCCATGTGCTAAAGTGAGATAAAATGGTAATAAAGCATCTGGCTTCAATTTATCTAAATTAAATATATTTGCAATTGTTAGAAAACGTTTTGAAATTTCATCAAATTGTTTTTCATCATCAATAAATAAGGATAAATATGAATGTAAAAGTTGTAGCAAAGTTCTCATATATTGATATATCTCTATTTGTAGCGTTTCCTTTGCTTTATCAGTATTTCCAATCATTTGATATGCTTTACCAAGCAATATTTCTACGGACATTACTAATGAATTTGATTCATCTAATAATTTAATCACTTCATCAGGATAACCTAGAGTAATTAAAGATAAAGTTTCCATATAAAATGCTTGTTTTACTAACTCAATATCGTCACTTTCATTTTTAATCTTTATAAACAATTTTTTTGCTTCTACAATAATTTCTTTCATTCTTTTTTCATTATTAGCAAGATTACTATTGTTAAACAATAATACACCTATTTGGTAAAGTAGAGGATAACAAGAAAAATATTTTTTAATGACTTCTTGACAATAAGTAATTATATCTTCAAATGGCTTTTCATAAAACTCATTTGATAGCCTAAGATAAAGATTACGTATATCCTCCTTTGTCATTTGAGGTTCATAACCCATTAGCTCATCAATACTAATGTTAAAATAACTAGCTAATTGAGGTAAAAAAGTGATGTCCGGATAACTTTGTGCAGTCTCCCATTTTGAAACAGAAGATTTAGAAACACCTATATAATTTGCTAACTCATCTTGTGTAATGCCTTTTAGTTTTCGATTTTCTGATATTACACGTGCAATGTTAATATCTTTCATTAGCCACCTCCTATATTTATTGTACAATTTCAATCCTTCTTCATCAATGGATTTATAGTTAATTTAGGTTGATTTAATCAACCTACAAGAAACATCATGCCATATCTAATAAGTAGAATAAAATCAAAAATGAATAGCAGCATCTAAAAAGCCAATAAAATGGTGGTATAAACATACCCCAAATTATCGGCTTTTCGTTAAATATTATTATAAAATAACCTAGTAACAAACTTCCAGTTATCCCCGTTCTTTTCAAGCACCAAATTAAATTATCATACTTACGTTACTTTGTTCTTCTGGTCGAGATACTTAACTGAAAGTGATACCGTGACTTGATTATCCTTAGGAATATAAATAGGATTTACTAATTCCTGAAAGATGTATTCTTTTCTGATTGGTTTCAAAATTCCATTACTTAGATAATAGGAAAGTTCTTTTACGGTAGCAGTAGTATAAAGCTTAAATAACGTTATTAAAAATTCTTTAGTCAAGTCCAAAATAGTGTATAAATTATTTTATCTTACTTTTTGATTAGTAGTTTTTTTGATTTGCTCAAGATTTGGAGCCTAAGGTGTAACATCATCCACCCGAAGTGTGAACTTAAGTGAATGTATTACAATCTTCAATATAGCGAACCATCTCTTTTACAACCTGGTTAGTTTTTTGGTGAAGCTATTATATCAAAAGGCCTAAGATGGATCATGTTTTCTTATAAAAGTAATTTCCCACATTATATAGACTTTATCTCAAAAAACTACAATTTAGGGTTGTATTATAAGTACTCATAATGTATTATATTATAATCAAGTTTAAATTTTTTAATATTTAAAAGATGTGGTAAATTTTATTGGTGTGGGTGTTTAATTGCATACAATCGCTGGCAACTCGAAACATGAATACAAAAGATAGGAAAGCTCTAAATAGTCGTATACGATAGTGTATAGTTATAAACAATACCATAATTTTCATATTGACATCGTAGAGGTCACTGGTTCGAGCCCAGTATGCCCCACCATTTAAACGGCTAAGTTTAGCCGTTTTTTCTTTTTCGATTAATTTGTATTTCTCAGACGCACTATATGTCAATTTTTGGAATAAGATTTATAATCACTTCTGTAGAAATCATCATTTATTAATAGAAAAAGTATTTGCTCTTCACTTCAATACGGATCGTTAAGGTGAATTATGCTTTTACGTACCCTAATTTGAGGTAGTATTAATTTATTTAGAATGGACGGTATTTTTATGAATTTGGAAAAGGTTTTGGCGTATTTCATAATATATGCCATAGGCGGATGGATGGTGGAAGTTGCATACGCAGCATATACAGAAAAGAAATTTGTGAATAGGGGAATGCTCAATGGACCGGTATGTCCCATATATGGATTCGGAGTATTGCTGGTGCTTTTATTATTGGAACCTGTAAATAATAATCTGCCTATTTTGTTTATTGCGTCGGTAATAATATGTAGTGTACTTGAATATGTAACAGGATTTTTACTTGAAAAAATACTACATACAAGATGGTGGGATTACTCGGATTTTAAATATAATTTAAGCGGATACATCTGTCTCAGTTTCTCCATATACTGGGGGATATTTTGCGTATTAATAGTTCATTTTGTACAGCCCTCGATAGCTAAATTTGTCGGTTTGGTAAATACAAAATTACTGCTTTTTATCTTCGTTTTCGCTTATACATTGCTTATTATAGACTTTGCTGTAACAGCTCAGACATTGTACAAATTAAGATTGAAACTGGTAAGAATGGATAAAATCGCAAAAGACATGAGGGTTTTATCAAATGATCTGGGTTATAGGATTTATGAGAGGACTATGAAAGTCGAAGGTTTAATTGATGAAAATAAGTCTTTTATGGAGAAGTTCGGCTACGATATAGAGCAGTTTATAAGTAAACTTGAGAAAAGAATAGAAACAAGAGTTGAGGATATTCAAGCAGCTAAAACCAGATTAAAGGAGATACGTAAGAGGATTAAATCTGAGGGAGATTTAAAAATACCCGGTTTAAGGAGACTACTTAGTGCCTTTCCTTCAATTAAGTCTGAAAGATACAGCGAAGCCTTGGCTGAGATAAAAGATAGAATAAATAAACAGAATAATAAATAATTGAATAGCTTAAGAAAAGCAAAAAGACGGGGAGTATTCTTTCAATTATACCCGTCTTTTTATTTGCCTAAAATTTAGAATCTTAAATTAATTAGCTTACAATATTGTAATATTATTATCATTCTTTTAATGCTGACAGAAACGGGGTCAGGCTTGACATAATTGACTTTTTCGCATATAAATCCATTTAAAATCACTATAAGCCAGCATTCGGTGCGTTAATTATACATTTTAGTGTATGTATATCAATCTGTAATCATAAGTCTTATATTATTTTATCCAACGATTCTTTTATTGCTTTTATCCACAATATTACAAATTAGTTATATATGACGTCCTTATAAATACTCTTTCCGCAATCGCGGAAATTTTTTATAATCGTTATTATATAGCGGATGATGGTTACTGTTTTTGAAAAATTCTGGGGTCTTTTTGGGCGTCTAAAACTAGGACATTAAATTATTTAGCTTACAATACTGTAGTATTATTATCATTCTTTTAATGTATAATAAAAGTATAGAAAAACTGAAAGATAATAGTTCTTTCTTTAGAAATCAAAAGAAGCTAAATTGCAGCAAGCATATTATTTAAGTGTGAGGGGGTGATTAAATTAAAGCTTTAAATAATAGATTCATCGTAATATTGATTATCTGCTTTTTGTTAACAGGGGGATACCTAATTTCTCATACGGAGTTTATTGAAGATATGAAATATAGAGTGAATGAATTAACATGGGGTTTTAAAACAAATAAGAATGGATTTAATGGCGAGTCATTTCTGGTAATCGACAATGCGAGTGGTAGTGTGATTATATCTAAGAACGAAAATGAAAAATATAATCCTGCAAGCATTGCCAAATTATTTGTGATTGACTATATTCTGACGATGGCTGATAAGGGTACTATAATTGAAGGTGAAAAGGACGCATTGAAGCTGGTAAAAAAGGGTTCTTCTAAAGCTGATTTAAACCCGGATAAGTATACACTGGAGAATTTAATAGCTGCAATGTTGGTGCCATCCGGTAATGATGCCGCATATGTTGTAGCGAATCATTTTGGAAATCTTATCTATCCTAACGCACAAAATATTAAAGATAGAATTAAGTACTTTATGAATGGTCTTGGAGAACATCTTAAAACTGAAGGCTACGATGATACGGTTTTGTACGATCCAAGTGGCTATGATTACGATGCAAAAACTTCTGTGAAGGATATCGAGTCGGTAACTAATAAACTTCTAAAGCATGAATGGATTAGAAATATTGTAAAACAAGCCACATACACAACAACACTGCCTAATGGGAAAACAGTCAGTTGGAAAAATACAAATGATTTTCTAAATGATAAATCTAAAGTATACAATCCTAAAGTAGAGGGTATGAAAACAGGCTCTTTGGGCGATGTTTTTAATTTGGTTGTCTTATATAATGATGGAGATAGAGAATTTCTTATCTGTAGTTTGGGGTCCCACTCCAATAAAGGGCGCTACGAGGATGTCAGCTTTATTATTAAAACCATTGACCAATTGAGAAACTGCGTGAGTTCAAATACTCAAAAATCAATCCAATAAAATGAAAAAACTGCCCAATAACGGACAGTTTTTTATTATGGATTACATATTTTACACGGGATATAACGTGACCCGGCTGAATCTTCTCTACTAAGAAGTTCCTTTTTATTATGTTTGTTCATCTTTTTTACCGCTTTGCAATTTGGATGGTGAAACTTATTTGATTTTACGTTGCCTATATATAGAGCTTCAATTTTAGCGGAACTTGAGATAGGAACATCGTCAATTTGAGTGCTGCAGTCCATACACCAAAGTCCTGTATCATTCTCTCGGGTTTTCGATTAAAGTACAAAATGTTAATAACGAAAGAAGGTTAAGAAATAATTATGAGTTTCAAATAGAAAATTGAATAAAAGGAGCATTTGTGAAAAGAGAAGATGATAACCTTTTTAGATTAGGAGGGATTCAATGAGTATTGAGAGTGGATTTTAAAGAAAGAACTATAGAATCTTACCTTTTGGAAGGTTAATTTTTTATGCCTTTTACAGCAGTATATGCTTTTGCATACCATAAGGAATCTATTTATACATCTGTATTAATAGGTATCCTAGTGCCGTTTATCGGGTATTTGCTGTTTGCATTACCTTGTATATTTGTGACACGTAAAATTCCACCATTTCATAAAAGTAGATATAAATATATTTCACTATTGTGCATAGTAGTTACAATCATTATAATATGGGCTATTAGAACAAATGCATGAATATCAAGATATGAATTCGAGGATACTCTCAATTTACTGAATAATAATGATGAGATAACTCTGATATTTACATCTGAAAACTGAAAATATTGAAAAGATACGAAGAGTATTTACTATAGAGCAGTGAACAAGCAAAAAAATTCCTGTAGTAGGGGTTGACTTAACAGATAAAGTAGAAAGTGATTTATTAGAGTTTTATAATAAAATTAATATTGAAAATACCAGTCAAGTCCCGGTAATTACAAAGTTCAAATAAGGTAAAGAAATTGAAAGATTAGTATGTTTACAAAAATATGCGGTAATAGATGATTTTATTAAAAAGAAAAAATAATGTACATTATAAAAGGAGATGTGTCAGAAAGTGAACATTCTGATACAGCTCCTTTGTTTAAATCAGAAAGATAATTATACTCTTTTTATTTATGTGGTAATATTCTTTTTACCGCTACAAGAGAATTAATTCTCTCCTCTGCCATTTTATCGGCAGCTCTATATGTTGGAATCTTATCTTCTTTTGCAATTTCGAAAACTCTCTTACAAGCATCGTATATTAGAGAAGTGTTTGCCATTGCTCTGTCCTTATCGTAACCTTTCATCTCCTGAGCAACATTTATTGCGCCTCCGCTATTAATTACATAATCCGGAACGTATAGGATACCCTTCTTATCCAGAATATCTCCATGTACATTCTCAGCAAGCTGGTTATTGGCACTTCCTGCAACTATCTTGCACTTTAACTCTTCAACGGTAAAATCATTTATTATTGCACCCATTGCACATGGTGAGAAGATGTCGCATTCTACTCCATATATTTTATCGGGAGCAACGGACTCGGCACCGAACTCATTGACAACTCTATCGATAGAGGCTTTCTTAATATCGGTGACAATTAACTTTGCTCCGGCATTTACTAGTAACTCGGATAGATAATAACCTACAGAGCCAACCCCTTGTATTGCTACAACTTTACCTTTTAAATCATCTGAACCATAGACTTCATTAGCTGCAGCTTGTATACCTCTAAAAGTACCATATGCAGTTACCGGAGCAGGATTACCGCTCTTATGCTCAATACCTACTACATTTTCAGTTTCAAGATTTACAAAGTCCATATCTGCAGTTGTCGAGTTTACATCCTCTGCGGTTAAGTATCTTCCATTCAATCCTTCTACAAATCTACCGAAAACTCTAAATAGAGCTTCGCTTTTAATAGTATCAGGGTCTCCTAGAATTACAGATTTTCCACCGCCGAGATCAAGTCCTGCAGCCGCATTCTTATAAGTCATTCCTCGTGCAAGTCTTAGGACATCGTTCAATGCCTCATCTTCCGATTTATAATCAAGTATTCTACATCCACCAAGAGCAGGGCCCAAGGTAGTATCATGTATACATATAATAGCTTTTAAACCCGTATCCTTATCTTGGCAAAATATTACTTGCTCATAATCATGTTCCATCATTCTATCAAAAATTTTCATCATAAACCTCCCAACAAATTAAATCAATTTACTATATAACTTTATAGTAGTTAAATTATAACACGATTTAAATCTGTATAACAACAATTTTTTTGTATTAATATAGATGTTTATAAACAATAATACGCTATTTGAACTACCATATATTAAGAAATAAACGCATATATTACATAAACATAATGAAAATCCATTACCTTTTATGAAAAAAAAGAAAAAAGATTATTGCAAAAGAATAGAAGGCATGTTATAATTATTTAAGTTAGTCGAGTCTAACTTAAATAATTTAGCAAATACTTAATAAGGAGCGATTTATGAAAAAGATAATATTAGTAATTGGATTAGTACTGGCAATGCTCTTAACTGCATGTACGCCTGTAAATAAAAATGAAAATAAGAATGAAAGTGTGAATGATAACAAAGTAAGTGATGACAAAAAGATAGTAGCTTCATCCACTTCATTTATCAATGATATGGTAAAAGTTTTAGCTGGTGATTTTGTTCAGAGAGAATTAATCATACCTGCCGGAGAAGATCCACATGTCTATGTTGCTAAACCCGAAGATTTAAACAAGATAAAAAACGCAAACCTGGTTCTCTATCATGGACTTCATTTTGAAGGTAAGATGATTGAAATGCTTGAAAAAGTTGGACAGAATATTACTTCAGAATTTTCAGGAGAAGATACTACGATTATGGAGGATGACGGAGAAACTGTTTTAGATCCGCATTTTTGGTTTGATTTAAATCTATATAAAAAGGCTATAACAAAAGTTGCAGAACATCTTGAAAAACTAGTACCTGAAAAATCTAAAGAGATTAAAGAAAATTTAAATGTATATATGACTAAACTTGACGAACTTGACAAAGAAAACAGGGAGCTGTTAGATCAGATACCTAAGGAAAGTAGATATTTGGTAACTCCTCATGATGCTTTTAACTACTTTAGTAGATATTACAATATCGAAGTTGTCGCGCCTCAAGGTGTGAGCACTCAATCTGAGGTCGCTAATAAGGATCTGGAGGATACAGCCAGTTTGATTGCTGAGAAAAAGATTAAGGCAATCTTCGCTGAAACCACAACAGATCCACAGAGAATGGAGAAATTAAAAGAAATTGTAAGAAGTAAGGGTTCGGATGTAAAAGTTGTCTCAGGTCATGGGAATGAGTTATTCTCAGATTCATTAGCTCCGGAGGGAGAGAAAGGAGATAGTTTCATAGACATGTATAGACATAATGTAAAACTCATCTCTGACAACTTGAAGTAAGAAAGAGTGATTTTATGAATAAAGCAATAGTTGAAATAGAAGATTTTTCTATAGCATATCTGGAAAAGCCGGTTGTATTCGATGTGGATTTGAATTTTATAGAAAATTCAGTCACTGCAATTATCGGCCCTAATGGTGCGGGTAAGTCTACCTTGATTAAAGGAATTTTAGGACTTATCAAACCATTATCCGGAGAGGTAAAAGTTTTTGGTAAAAAGATAGAAAAATCTTTAAAAAGAATAGCGTATATACCACAGACAGAGACTGTAAACTGGGATTTTCCAGTAACTGTTAAGGATGTGGTGTTGATGGGAAGATATGTCCATACAGGACTGTTTAAAAAACCAAGTGAATTCGATAAAAGAAAAGCAATGGAAGCCATTGAAGAAATGGGAATCTTGGAATTTTCCGATAGACAAATATCTGAATTGTCGGGAGGTCAGAAACAGAGAGTGTTTTTTGCAAGGGCAATATGTCAGGATGCAGATTTATACTTTATGGACGAACCGCTAAAAGGTCTAGATGTAAAAACTGAAAGAGTAATAATGTCAAAATTTAAGGAGTTCAAAGCAAACGGAAAAACTCTTGTAGTTGTGCATCACGATCTAAGCACTATCGCGGAAAATTTTGACCATATAGTAATGATAAATAAGAGAATTATTTCAGACGGACCGACCGATGAAGTTTTCAATGACAAAAATATTGAACTTTGCTATGGAGTAGGTGTGTAAATGAACACCATAACTTCTTATTCATTTATAATAATTGCCATTGGAACATCTCTACTTGGGATTGCTTCTTCGATGGTAGGAGTGCTTGCAGTAAATAAGGGGCAGAGTCTTGTAGGAGATGCAGTTGGTCATGCCGCGCTACCGGGAGTAATCCTAGCTTTTATGTTATTTGAAACCAGAAATCCGGGCATACTGATACTTGGAGCTGCTCTTACAGCTACGGCTGCATACTTTTTAATTGAGATAGTTTCCAGTATGACAAAAGTAAGTTCGGATGCCATGCTTGCAATAGTATTATCGGGTTTTTTTGGAGGAGGATTGATACTAAAGAGTTATATATCCGGAAACCCTTCATATTCACCGCAATTGCAAGCCGGATTATCAAACTATATATTTGGACAAGCAGCATATATTATGAGAAATGATGTTTACTATATCGCAGGGATTTCGATATTGACAATCTTTTTGATTATACTGTTCTTTAAAGAATTTAAAGTTTTTATTTTCGATGAAGAGTATGCATATATGATTGGCTTGAACTTGAAACTTTTAAGAGTTTTATTGATGTTTTTAATGATAATGATAATTGCATCAGGATTGAAACTCGTTGGAGCAATACTCATATCTAGCTTTTTAATAATACCGACAATAACAGCTTCACTTTGGACAGATAAATTCAAGAACAATATCGTAATATCTTCAATTTTAACTTTATGTAGTACACTGACGGGAACTTACTTGAGTTCTTTAATGAAGGGCTTGTCGACAGGAGCCACCATAATCCTAATAATGGGACTCTTATTTATAATCTCCTCTATAATATCACCTAAGGGGATACTGAGAAGGAGGTATATAAATGTATGAAGTTTTAATAATTTTGATACTTGCCTCTACTCTCTGCGCTATTAACGGAACATTTTTGGTACTAAGAGGGATATCGATGATTGCAGATGCGATAAGCCACTCTGTACTTTTAGGAATAGTCCTTACCTTTTTTATAGTGAGGGATGTAGGATCGCCATTATTAATGGTTGGCGCGGCGCTTTTTGGACTACTAACCGTGTATTCGGTGGAAAAGATATCTACCAAGCTAAAAGTCCATAAAGATGATGCAATTGGAATTGTATATACGATTTTCTTTGCACTCGCCATTGTGCTTATTAGTAAATTTATAAGAAATGCACATATAGATACTGAGATTGTCCTTCTCGGAGAAATTCTTTTCCAACCACTTAACAGAATGGATATACTGGGAATAAGCCTTCCTGTAAAAACAGTTCATATGAGCGTACTGCTAATAATAAATATAATCATACTTGCACTCTTTTATAAAGAAGTCAAAATTGCAACTTTTGATGAAGAATATGCGAAACTGTCAGGAGTAAAGATAAAAATTATTTTTTATACACTTATGTTTATAACTTCAATCAATGCAGTAGCATCATTTGATGCAATTGGCGCCATACTCGTCATATCCTTTATGATTGCGCCGGCTGCCAGCAGTTATTTATTGACCAAAGACTTAAAGTATACGCTTTTAGTAGCAGTTCTTTATGGTGTTATAAACAGTTTAATCGGATATATTTTTGCACTTCAATATAATGTATCCATGGCAGGATCAGCCGCCCTAGCAGGACTCTTAACATTTTTATTGACAGTAGTCTTCTATAAGGGTGGAATAATAACAACGATAATACTGAGAAGGAAAAAACTGCAAAACCTGTATAGTACTGTTATTCTAATGCATATATACAATCACTATAAGGACGAAGATAGATTTATAGAACTTGGAAGAGATAGCATCTCAAAACATCTAGGTTGGACAAATACAGAAACAGAAAAGAGAATTAAAACACTACTCGACTCAGGAGATGTGAAACTGGATGACAAAAACAATTACTACACATTAACTGAATCAGGACTAAAAAGAACAGAAAAACTAAGAACAGAGTACAACTATTAATTACCCATAAATCATACCCCGAAAAATGCAATCTTCATAACTAGAAGATTGCATTTTTCATCTAAAACCAAATCTCCACATAAACGGGGTCAGGCTACACTTTTTTTAAGTAAAATGGATAATAATATATATCTAATTTTAAATAAGCCTAATACTGATGGGTTAATATATTTATATAAATAGAATAGTATATATGCATAGACTTATTGAAGCCTATCATATTTTATACTAATTTCTAAACTTTTTTATTATTTTTCGTAAATATCAAGTATCCAAAAGGGATCAGTATAATTGTTATGAAAAAATTATCCTTCAATTAAATAATTATGAGGTTTAAA
This sequence comes from Peptoniphilaceae bacterium AMB_02, assembly GCA_036321625.1. Taxonomy (NCBI): domain Bacteria; kingdom Bacillati; phylum Bacillota; class Tissierellia; order Tissierellales; family Peptoniphilaceae; genus Microaceticoccus; species Microaceticoccus formicicus. The sequence goes on along the minus strand of CP143259.1, from coordinate 2,363,379 downwards.
AGAAGTGGAGTTATAAATATATCAAAATCTTCGATAGTCTATAAAGTATTATTATCAAATTTCTTACTTATATTATCTATAATATCATCGAAATGTTTGCCATATTTCCCTTCCGAATACTCAAATCTAATGTTGGATACCCTTGTAGGCGATATTTTCAAATATGTTGCAATTTCTTTGTTTGAAAGCATGCTAAAATTTGTAGCAATGATAGTAAAGTATTTTCTGTAATCAGATGTTTTTAGTTTTAGAAATATATCTTTTTTCACAAGCTCAATTGCTTTGTCAATTTCTTCAGTTGTTACATTTCTGCGATTTATAATATTTTCTTGCTCCTTGAACCATGCCGAAGATTGACTGAGTTCTAAATCCTCACTACTCATATAATGATTTTCGAGCTCCAAATCTATATCGCCGGCTTCTCCTAATAACCATAGGTAACTTGTAATGGAATTACTTCTATCAAGTCCTATTATTTGAAACAATTCATCAATATCACATAGATCATTTTTACTTGTGTTCATTATCTCATTATGGCTAGACCATTCATACTTTTCAGCACTATCGACAAGTCCTGCTTTTTTAGGATTATTATGTATATAGGCGATGAGAGACAAATAATAAGCCTCGTCAGAACATGGAAAAGATTTAAATCTCTGTTGAAAAACATGACCTGTTTCATTGTACTTAAAGTTAAAATATTGAGTATAACTCTGTTGTATACCTGCCATGAATTTTGAAAGACTAGTATCGCTTTGTTTGAGTAATAGATGTATATGATTATCTATAAAACAATATGCGAGGATTTTAAATTTAAACCTCTCTTTGTACCTATGAAGAAGATGAAGATATCTAATGCGATCATTGTCGTCTTTAAAAATATCTTGAGAATTATTGCCACGTACTATTACATGATGAATCATTCCACTATCTTGAACTCTAGGTTTTCTTGCCATTTTATCTACCACCTTGTAATTGATAATATAACCATATCATATTAATGCATAAAAAATTATTAAAAATCTATGAATTTAAATCATATAAATGATTAAATATAATATAAATATAATAAAAATACAAAATAGTTTAAAAAAGTGTAGCCTGACCCCATTTACTGTATTTTAAAATAGAAAAAAATATCCTCCAATGAGAATGGTAATAGTAATAGCGCAAACAAATCACTAATGAACCAACTCAAAGGAGGATATACATGAAGTATACTCAAAATAAAAAGTTAATGCAAATTACGTCAAAAGTTTAACCTGGATCCATTTGGGGTTTTGGGGATAAGAAAAGCACAGTTCGATGAACTATGCTTTCTATTTTATACTGCTATTGGAATTGTGTATTTAGTTAGGTCGGGGTTGTAGTCCAATAATTCGAAGTCGTCTATTGTGATTTCGTAAAAGTTTTTTACATCATTATTTAGTACGAGTTTTGGGACCGGTTTGTTTTCATCGTATTTGCCGATGATTTCATCGACTATTGGCATATGTCTGTTGTAAATGTGGAGGTTTTGAACGAAGTGAACAAATTCTCCGGGTTCATAGCCTGTTACTTTTGCGACCATCAATAGGAGTGCATAATACTGAAATGCATTTATTCCACCTGGAGCTGCTGCTGCCAGGAAGTCTCCACTTCTTTGGATTAGCGTCATATTAAGTCTATTGCCGGCAACGGTCCACATGGTCATAAATGCACATGGGATAAGTGTCATGTCTGCCAGCTCGTTCATATTTAGCATGGTCATAAAATGTCTTCTGTTCAGTGGATCGTTTTTTAAGCCATTTATAAGTCTATCAATTTGATTGGTCATTTCGCCTGTTTCAGGGCTTTTAAATTCCTTACATATCTGATAACCATAAGCTGTTCCAAGGTTTCCTTCACTATTAGCCCATTCATCCCAATAATTGACATTGTACTTTTCTTTTAAGAGATTAACATCATTGCATTTATCCTGGTAAATCCATAAAATCTCTTTGATTGCAGTTTTCCATGCGATTCTCCTCAGTGAAATAAGTGGAGTTTCTGAAGGATTATAGCTTATAAACTGTTGTGGAAGGTAGATGGCATATGCACTCTCTCCATCATCCCATACAGGTCTAACCTCAGAGTTTGGCACATCTAGTTCTGATATTCCGATTGTCTTAATTTTATTAGCCATTTCCATATATAATTTATCTACTCTGGACATTTTTTCTCCTTTCTCTCTTAAATGAGTATCTAATAAGTTATTTGATTATTTTTATACTTGTTTAAATGAATCTAATCGCCATTTTATTAGAAAACATAATTCAGTTAAGCTCTATCGTCTTTTTATATTATACCCTATAAAACCCTATAAAAAAATAATCTTATGTTTAAGTAAGATAGAATAATTTATACATATAAGGATATCTTATAAATCGATAAGAAAAATCAATATTAGGAATAGAAATTTAGGATATAATAGAGGTAGTCCTAAGTGACTATCAAATAATTTGGAGGGGAGTAAATGAAAAAGAAGTTTTTAACGCTAATTTCGCTACTAATGGTATCGGTAATGCTATTCGCAGCTTGTTCACCGACTAAGCCTGCTGAAGACCAGAAAACTGAAGTAGCTGACGATAAGAGTGGCGAAGTTAAAGAAGAGACAAAAGAAGAACCAAAAGAGGAACCAAAGGAAGAGAAAAAAAAGACTGAAGATGAAGCTAAATTAAATTTTGAAGGTAGAACTTTAAATGTTGTAGCGACTTCAGAGTCATATGTACCTCTATTTGAAAAGTTTACCGAAAAGACAGGTGCTAAAGTTGAGTTCTTATCAATGTCATCAGGTGAAGTGCTTTCAAGAGTAAAAGCTGAAGGTGGAAAACCTATGGCGGATCTTTGGTTTGGGGGCGGACTTGACGCTTTTATCCAAGCTAAGAACGATGATTTATTAGAAGCTTATAAATCACCAAATGCTGAAGATATAGATGCAAAATTCAAAGATGCTGATGGATACTGGTATTCTAAAGGGATAACAGTTGTCGGCTTACTAGTAAACAACGATGTACTTGAAGAGAAGGGACTTGAGGCTCCTAAGGGATGGAAAGATCTTGCAGATCCCAAGTACAAAGATGAAGTTATCATGTCCAGTCCTGCAATTTCCGGAACTAATTATGCAGCTCTAAAAGGTTGGCTAGATTTATGGGGTGAAGAAGAAGGATGGAAATTCTTTACTGAACTCAATGAAAACATAACTGCATATGGTAAAAGAGGCAAGGATCCATTTGAAAAGACAATAGCAAAAGAGTTTGCGATAGGCATCATTCCGGCTGACAAATCAGCTCATGATGCTATGAAGGAAGAGAATGTAACTCTTATATTCCCTGAGGAAGGAATCCCTTGGGTACCTGAAGGAGTTGCAATATTCAAAGGCTCTGACAATGTAGATATAGCTTCTGCTTTTATCGACTTTATGTATGAGCCTGAATCCCAAAAGATGATTGCTGAAATCGACGGTAAGGACACTAATCAATTAGTTAAACCGGGAGCTGAAGGATTTGACCTTGGACTTGATCCAAGTAAACTTATAGATGAAGATCTTTCAACATTCGGCAGTGCCAGAGAAGCCATACTTGAAAAATTCCAAAGTATTGCGGGAGACAAATAGAATTAAATAGATAGATTAAACAAGCCTACAAAAGTATTAAAACTTTAGTAGGCTTGCTCTATCAATATTAGATAATTATGGTATATAATAATCATTAAAGATAGTTTTAAATATGCCTTTACATAGACGAAAGAGTGATAGAGATATGAAGATTTCAAAACATAGAGAGAATATCAACAGATTTTATAATGTACTCGATGTGCTACTGATAATAATCGTGGCGGTATCGGTAATACTTTTTATCCTATATCCCATGTGGATGGTTATGGTAAAAAGTGTAAACATAGATGGGATATACAGTCTCGATATATATAAAAATCTAATAAAAAACAGTACCAAACTCATAACCAACTCCCTAATGGTTGCAATATCAACGACAGTGCTAACTACTGTAATGACCGTAATAATATCTGTTTATGCATCACTTACTAAAAAGTGGGTCGGGAGATTAATAAATCTAACCTTGATGCTCACCATGATATCTCCTCCATTTGTAACCTCTTTGTCGTATATAACCCTATTTGGGAAAAGAGGTTTTATAACTCATGACATACTCGGATTGACACTTAACACCTATGGTTTTTACGGGATAGTGCTTATGCAGTCGCTCGGGTTTATTTCACTGAGCTCAATACTCTTAATCGGCATAATAAAATCACTTAACTCAGATACAATACAATCAGCTAGAGATTTGGGAGCTGACACGGGAAGTATTATCTTCGATATAATTATTCCTATGATAAGACCGGGGATTCTGGTCGTTGCTGTCCTGGCATTTGTACGCTCACTTGCTGACTTTTCAACGCCTGCAATTATAGGAGGCTCATACAATACGCTCGCAGCGGAAAGTTATTTTTCAGTCATTGCCTACAGTAATCTAAATAGAGCCGCAGCCATCAATACTCTAATATTTATACCTGCACTTATCGGATTCCTTATCTTTAGACATTATATGAACAGACTTCCGATGATGGGAGGAAGTACAACCGGTTCTGACGGATTAAACCTACCCAGATCAGGGAAGATATACCGAATCTTTGGGGTTTTGACGATTCTATTCCTATTCATACTGATAATGCAATACGGTTCTATATTTCTCAGTGCAATCACTAAAAAAACACGTGGCGTAATGTATTTTACACTTGAAAATATAGTAGAAAGTAAAAACCATATCAATACCACCATCTTCAGATCCATAGGATACTCGTTAATTGCAGCCATTGGAGGAACTACTATAGGATATTTATTATCCTACTATAGGGAAATAAGAAAAGTGAGATTGATGAAAGTAATTGATTTTATCGCTACAATGCCCTATATAATACCCGGGACCTTTTTTGGTTTGGGTTATATACTCGCATTTAATGATTACCCCTTACCACTTACAGGTACAGCTACAATAGTTATACTGAATGTGTTATTTAAACAGCTTCCGTTTTCAACCAAAATTGCGGATTCTACTATAAAACAGATTAGACCTGAGAGTATCGACTCATGTAAAGACCTCGGCGGTCATGAGATGAATGTACTCAAAGATATCATGATACCGTCCAGTAAACCGGGATTCTTCTTATCCTTTATAAACAACTTTACGGCAACCATGACCACTGTCGGATCGATAATATTCTTGGTCTACCCGGGTCAAAAACTGGCAACACTCATAATGTTCGATGTAATACAATCAGGTAAGTATAGGATAGGAGCTGTTATTGCCTGCCTATTAATACTCGTAGTAATGCTTTTCAACATATCTTTTTATTTACTGTTTCTATCGGATAAAAAGAAAACGAAGCAAAGCTCAAATTAGAAAGGGAGATGCATATGTTTCTTCAAATAGAGAACTTTACAAAAAAATACGGAGATATAACCGTTGTTGATAACTTGAGTTTTGAAGTGCCTCAAGGAGAACTGCTATGCGTTCTTGGACCCAGTGGATGTGGAAAAACAACAGTTTTAAGGGCCATAGGAGGTTTTCTCGAAATGACTAGCGGAAAAATAATATTGGACGGGGAAGATATAACAGAACTAGATCCAAGCGAGAGACAGGTATCTACAGTTTTTCAGTCCTATGGATTATTTCCGCATATGACGGTACTTGAAAATATCGGATACGGTCTAAAGTTTAGAGACATTTCTGCATCCGCCAGGAAAGAAAAAGCCATGGAATATTTAAAACTGGTCAAACTTGACAACCATGGCGAAAAAAAAATATCTGAGCTTAGCGGAGGTCAGCAGCAGAGAGTTGCGCTTGCAAGATCACTTGTCATCGAACCTAAAGTATTATTACTGGATGAACCACTATCAAACCTTGACGCAAAACTCAGAGTCGAAATGCGAGAAGAAATAAGGAGAATTCAAAGTGCAATTAATATGACCACTATATTCGTAACCCATGATCAAGAAGAAGCTTTCTCCATTAGCGACAGGATACTGCTTTTGAACAAAGGAAAATTGCAACAAATAGGAACTCCGGAGACAATCTACAATCATCCTACCAATGATTTTGTTTGGAACTTTGTAGGTAGAGTCAATATTTTGGATAGAGAACAGTATATAAGACCGGAAACGATTATACCAAATCCAAAAAGTGATATTAAAGTTAGGATAAACAAGGTAGAGATACTCGGTTCAACAATACTGTATTATTTTGAACACGAAGGAAATACCCTCACCATGCTTAGACTCAATGATGGTAAAGAAAAATTCATGCCTGGAGAAATAATCGGAATAGATATTTTATAATGAAAGGTAAATAATACTAGTCCTTACAGATAAAAATTCACATTATCTAAAACCTCATATGGGGTAATGAATAGGGCAAGCATATAAAAAATAATTAATCTTAAAATGATTATGTACAAATCTTAATAATTTCACTAAAAGACAACTTGTATTTGATTATCATAAGCTAGAATAATGCAAATGTGTATTTTTACATAAATATTTAAAACAGGAGCATGATAGTTGTTATACATTTATCAAATGCAAAAATACTGATTTTCACACTTAGCTAAAGTGTAAACTATAATAATACGATAAATAAGCTGATAGCAGAGGATTAGGACTATAAGCATCTGCTGATAAACGTTATCATTTAGCGGTCTATATGAACTATGTCAAGGGTAATACGATTGACTTTAGCACACTTTTGAAGTATTATATATTTGAGAAAGTGTTAAAAAGATTTATATATTCAAATTTTGAATTTGAAGATATATTTTTTTAATTATTTTTGCATATAAATACATAATGTAGTAGGTTTTATGCAATAATTAGGAGTTAACACATCAAGAAATAGAGGAGGATTATATGAGCTTTGTATTTGATTTTGAAGCAAACAAGGATAAACTGAAAGAATTTGAGAGCTTTATTGCTGAAAAGGGAAGTTCTAGGGGATCTTTAATGAGTGTATTACATAAAGGACAAATCTTATTTGGATATCTGCCGATTGAGATTCAAGAGTTGGTATCTAAAAAAATGAATATCCCTCTAGCGGAAATCTATGGAGTAGTTACTTTCTACTCACAATTTTCACTTGTTCCTAAGGGACGTTATGAAATTGGTGTCTGTATGGGAACGGCCTGCTATGTACGTGGAGCCAAGAAAATATTGGATGAAGTAATCGAAGAGTTGGAGATAGGTGTAGGAGAGACTTCAAAGGACATGCTGTTCTCTATCCAAGCCACGAGATGTGTAGGAGCATGTGGTCTTGCACCTGTAATGATGATTTCCGGAGATGTTTATGGAAAACTTAAAGGTGGCGAGATAAAAAACATTCTCGCAAAATATAGAGACTAGGAGGGAATAATATGAATCTTGAGCAATTAAGGGAAATAAAAGAGAGAGTACTTCCGACTATGTCACTTAGAAAAGACATTTGGTCGGACATACCATCTGTTTATAATAAGCAAGTATTAATCTGTATGGATACAGGATGTAAATCCTCAAGAGCAGATGTCTTGGAGCAGGAATTTAGAAAAGAAGTAGAAGCTAAAGGTTTGACTGATGAGATAGATATCAGAAGAGTTGGTTGTTTTGGACTTTGTGAAGCGGGACCGATAGCTATAGTGTATCCGGGTGAGAAGTTTTATGCTTACTTAAAGCCGGAAGATGCTAAAACAATCGTTGAAGAGGACCTTATCGGCGGCAATACTGTAGAGAAATTAATCTTTAAAGAAGCTCTTACTGATGGAGCTATGCAGGGATTATACGATGTTGCATTCTATAGAAAACAGAAGAAATTGGCTACAGGAAACTGTGGAGTTATAGATCCTGACAGTATAGAAGAATATATTGCAGTTGACGGTTATTTAGCGCTATATAAAGTACTTAATGAAATGACGCCTGAAGATGTTATAAACGAACTTAAAGAATCCGGCCTCAGAGGTAGAGGGGGCGGAGGCTTCCCGACAGGACTAAAATGGGAATTCACTAAAAATGCAAAGGGCGACATAAAATACGTAGTAGTAAACGCTGACGAAGGAGACCCGGGTGCGTTCATGGACAGATCCATCCTGGAGGGAGATCCTTTTACTATTATCGAAGCGATGACAATCGCAGGATATGCAATAAATGCACATCAAGGCTTTATCTATATCAGAGCAGAGTACCCTTCTGCAGTTAAAAAGCTGGAAAACTGTATCCAGATTGCTACTTCAATGGGGCTACTGGGCAAGAATATAATGGGTTCGGGATTTGATTTTGAACTTGAGATAAGACTTGGGGCCGGAGCTTTTGTTTGTGGTGAAGAGATGGCGCTTATTGAGTCCATCGAAGGAAAGAGGGGGATACCAAGAAACAAACCTCCATTCCCTGCAAATGAAGGACTATTTGGCAAACCGACACTTATAAATAATGTCGAGACATTAGCTAATATACCGAGAATTATAAACCATGGTCATGAGTGGTTCAGATCTTTCGGTACAGAAAAATCACCGGGAACGAAAGTATTTACACTGGGTGGAGATATTAACAGAACCGGTATCATTGAAGTACCAATGGGGCTTACACTAAGAGAAATAATCTTCGAAGTTGGTGGAGGAATCATCGGTGGAAAAGAATTTAAAGCAGTACAAACAGGTGGACCATCCGGAGGATGTATTACAGCTGAGCATCTTGATACGCCTATAGACTATGACAATCTGTCAGCGCTCGGATCCATGATGGGTTCAGGTGGAATGATAGTAATGGATGAAGACACTTGTATGGTTGATATTGCCAGATTCTTTCTAGAATTTACAGTTGATGAATCCTGCGGGAAATGTACACCATGTAGAGAAGGTACTAAGAGAATGCTGGAGATGTTGGAAACAATAACTCATGGAAATGGAACTCCTGAAATGGTTGAAAAACTTGCATCACTTGGTGAAACCATAAAGGCAACCTCTCTATGCGGACTTGGACAAACTGCTCCTAACCCGGTATTGTCTACCATGAGATACTTTAAACAAGAGTATGATGATCACGTATCTAATGATACATGTATTGCCGGAATTTGTAGAGACCTCGTAAGCTATACGATTAATGACAATTGTACAGGATGTACACTTTGTGCTAGAAAATGTCCTGTTGAATGTATAACAGGCGAAAGAAGAGAGATGCATTATATCGATCAAGAAGCATGTATACAATGTGGAGATTGCTATGCTGCATGCAACTTTAACGCCATAGATAGAGGTGGAAGACTATGAGAGAAGTAAATCTGATCATTGATGGGATACCTGTAACTGCCAGAGAGGGTGAAAATCTGGTAGAAGCAGCAAAAAGAGTCGGAATAATAATACCTACCCTTTGTTACCTGAAAGATTTAGATGTCGTCTCTGCTTGTAGGATGTGTTTAGTAAAAATCGAAGGAATACCTAAACTGATGACAGCTTGTTCTACACCGGTAAGTGATGGAATGGTTGTAGAAACTGAAAATGAAGAGATAGTAAATCACAGAAAGATGCTACTAAGATTATATCTTGACAATCATCCAAACGACTGTTTGACCTGTCAGAAAGCAGGAGAGTGTGAATTACAAAACCTTTCATATAGATATTCGGTAACATTTAGAGAACATGACGGAGCCAGAAGAGGAAACAAATACGCTGAATTCTCAGATGCATCGAGTCCATATATACTTAGAGACGAGAGTAAGTGCATACTTTGCGGTAGATGCGTAAGAACCTGTGCACAAGTTGAAACTAGAAATGTACTTACATTTGCAGAGAGGGGATTCGTAACTAAGATTTCTGCAGATGCAGATCAATCGCTGGAAGAGTCTACATGTGTATCTTGTAACAGATGTGTGACAGCTTGTCCGGTAGGTGCACTAATGGATAGAAGAGCTTACGGCAAAACCAGGTCCTGGAGTGCAAAAGTCAAAGGCGTGAAATGTAAAGCTTGTGACTATGGATGTAATATGGAAATTCTATACGATAAGGATGTTCCGGTAGCTGTTAGAGCGAGAGACCCTCAAGGTAGATGCAGACCGCTTTGCCTAAGGGGAAGACTTGCAACTGAACTGGAATACGTCTATGGTCCGGATGATCCATATGTAAAAGTTGAAACTGAAGACGGAAATAAATTTGAAAAAGCAACTTGGGCTAGAGCCCTTGAGCTTGAAGGAGTTTTAGAAAAACTCAGGATTCTCGAGGAGGACGACCATGAATAAGGTTAAAATCAACGGAATTGAATATACCTTTGATGACGGTCTTACCATTTTGGAAGCTTGTAAAGAAATAGGCATTGACATACCTACATTTTGTCATGATGAGAGGCTGAAAAGCTCCTCATCATGCCGTATATGTGTTGTAGAAGTCGCCGGCAGAGGACTTGTCACATCTTGCTCGGCAGAACTTGTCGACGGAATGGAAATTGAGACCGATAATGAATTAGTATATCAATCAAGAAAAGAATTGCTCGATTTACTGTTCTCAAATCATCCAAATGATTGTTTGACCTGTGCTAAATCGGGTGAATGTAAACTGCAAGACTACTGTTATGAATACGATGTAATGGAAGGTTCGTATAGGTCTGAAGACAATAAAAACTATGTGATAGACGATTCGAATCCGTTTTATACCTATGACGCAAATAAATGTATACTTTGTGGAAGATGCGTTAGAGCATGTTCTGAACTACAAGTGACAAATGCCATAGGTTTCCAGGATAGAGGATTTGCTGCCAAAATCGTAGCACCATTTGATCAGGGGATTGAACAATCGGTTTGCGTTTCTTGCGGTAACTGCGTTGCTGCCTGTCCTACTGGAGCATTGATGCCAAAAACCAGAGACAAGTTTAGGCTTTGGGAAGTTGAAAGAACCAAGACTACATGCCCTTATTGTGCAGTAGGATGTCAACTTAATTTACTTACTAAAAATGGCAGAGTAGTTGGAGCTGAACCTTACTGGAGAAGCGAACCAAATAACGGAATGCTATGTGTAAAAGGAAGATTTGCATACAATTTCATAAATCATCCCGACAGACTTAGAACTCCACTCATAAAGAGAAACGGAGTATTTGAAGAAGCTACTTGGGAAGAAGCACTTAGTTTAATTACCGAAAAATTAACTGAAATTAAAGAAAAACATGGTCCGGACAGCATCGGAGGATTCTCCTGTGCAAGAGCGACCAATGAAGATAACTATATATTCCAAAAATTTATGCGCGCGGCGATCGGTACCAATAATGTGGATCACTGCGCCAGGGTCTGACACGCTCCTACAGTTGCAGGTCTTGCAACCACACTAGGCAGCGGTGCCATGACAAATAGTATTAAAGAAATCGAGGATACCGACTGTATATTCCTGATTGGATCGAATCCGACAGAAGCACATCCGGTACTTGGAACCTTTATGAAGAGAGCTCGCTTAAAGGGAGCTAAAGTAATTGTCGTAGACCCTAGAAGAATCGAAATGGCGGAATATGCCGACATTCATATACCTATTAAACCTGGGACAAATATAGCATTTATCAATGCCATATGCCATGTAGTCTATGAAGAAAAACTATATGACGAAGAATACATTAAGAATAGAACTGAAGACTTTGAAGAACTAATAGAAACAATCGCACCTTATACTCCGGAATATGCTGCTGAAGTATGCGAGATTGACGCTGAAGATATAAGAAGAGCAGCCAGAATGTACGCAACTGCAGAAAAAGCCGGAATCTACTACTGCTTAGGTATAACCGAGCATACTACAGGTACGAGAAATGTAATGAGTTTATCCAATCTTGCAATGATGACCGGAAACATCGGAAAAGAATCAGCAGGAGTTAACCCTATCAGGGGACAAAACAATGTTCAGGGTGCATGTGACATGGGAGCATTACCTGCAGACTATCCTGGATATCAAAAGGTGTTTAAGCCTGAGGTAAAAGAAAAATTTGAAAAAGCTTGGGGCGTAGAACTTTCCGGAGAGATAGGAATGACTGCTACAGAGATGTTACCGGCAGCTATAGAAGGCGATTTAAAAGGCCTCTATATATTTGGTGAAGACCAAGCCTTATCAGATCCTGATTTAGCCCATGTTAGAAAAGCTTTCAACAGCTTAGACTTTCTAATTGTGCAGGATATGTTTATGACATCTACTGCCGAATTTGCAGACGTAGTACTTCCTGCTACATCATATGCAGAGAAGGATGGAACTTTCACAAATACAGAAAGAAGAGTACAAAGAGTAAGAAACGCCATACCTCCACTATCTGGATCCAGAGTAGACTGGGATATTATAACCGATATTTCAAGGAGAATGGGCTACCATATGCAATACAATTCCTCAGAGGAAATCTTTGATGAAATGGCATCCTTGACACCTTCATATGCCGGAATAAGCTATCCTAAGATAGATGGTCTTGGTGTTCAGTGGCCTTGTCCTACTGCAGATCATCCGGGAACCAGATTTATGCATAAGGATATAATGGCAAGAGGTGTAGGACTATTTATGCCATTTGAAAATGTCGAACCTGCAGAAGTCGTGGATGAAGAATATCCATACATCTTAAGTACAGGAAGAAACCTATATCAGTACAATGTCATCACCATGACAGGTAGAACAGAAGGAATTATGCAAAAAGAAGGAAGTTCGTATGTAGAGATCAGCGAAGAACTTGCAGGAAGTCTGGGAATCGAACATGGTGAACTTATAGAATTGGCATCCAGAAGAGGAAGAATAAAAACAACAGCCAGAGTTACAGACGCAATCCGAGACAATATAATGTATATGCCTTTCCACTATGTCGACGGAGCGGCTAACGAATTGACCAATGCTGCACTTTGTCCTAATGCAAAGACACCTGAATATAAAGTAGCAGCAGTAAAAATAGAAAAAATAGGAGGATAATATGAACCCTGACTATGCAAAAATCTTAAAGTTTGCAATGTCTATGGAAATGGATGGTCATAATTTCTTTAAGGAAAAAGCAGCAGGTTTTTCAAATCCAACTACTAGAGAACTGTTTGAACAATTAGCTCAAGTAGAGCTTGGACATTATCACTTTCTAAAATCCGAGTTGGAAAGATATACTGAGGATGCTGAAAATTATGAAGTGGATACTGATTTCATGAAAAACGAAGGCACCGACAGCATATTTAAGGAGAGAGAAAAATCTGAACATCTGGATACTACCTTATTGGAATCAGACGTTCCTGATATGACCGTTCTTAGAATGGCATACCTTATAGAAAGAGACTTTGCTGAATTCTATGAAGAATCCAGGGACTCCGTAGATGATGAAAGACTTAAAGATTTATTCGACCGTTTAGCCAAATGGGAATATACTCACGAAGATATCTTCAAGAAGGAGTATAAGCGACTTAAGAAAGAATACATGAACCTTCCTTGGGGAGGTTAAGATGAAAAAAGCCGGTTTCGGCTCAGACTGTTGACAAAGCATAGCTAGAAAAAATTTCTAGCTGTGCTTTTTTTGTTCTAAAAATGCCATATTATGTGTAATTTAAGCCGTTTTGGGTATATATAACACTAAGAGAGAGGTGTTAATATGCTATTTAAAAATTCTAAAAACAAAGTTGATCAAGTTCAAATGATTTCAATAGATCAAATGGTTCCCGAAGATCATATACTTAGAAAAATAGATAAATACATTAAATTTGATTTCATATATGAATTAGTTGAAGATTTGTACTGTCTTGATAACGGACGACCTAGTATAGATCCCGTTGTTTTGCTTAAGATTACCTTAATCCAATACCTTTTCAACATAAAAAGCATGAGACAAACAATTAAAGATATTGAAGTAAATCTTGCTTACAGATGGTTTTTAGGTTTTGATTTTTACGATAAAATACCTCATTTCACAACTTTTAGTCAAAACTACAGAAGAAGATTTAAAGATACAAACATATTTGAAGATATTTTTCAAAACATACTACTACAAGCCATTGAAGAAGGCTTAGTTGATACAAATATCCAATTTGTTGACTCAACACATGTTAAAGCACATGCCAATAGGTATAAGGTTGTTAAAGTAAAAGTGAAAAAAGAGGTAAAATACTATCAAAAAAAGTTAGAAAAAGAAATAAACGAAGATAGAAAAAAACATGATAAAAAGCCATTTGATCCTAAAGATAAAGATGAAGAACTAAAAGAAGTAACAAAAAGCACAACAGATCCTGAAGCAGGACTATTCCATAAAGGTGAACATAAAGAAGTATTTGCATACAGCGTACAGACATCATGTGATAAAAATGGATGGATATTAGGTTTTAAATCATATCCTGGAAACTTACACGATGGAACAACATTTAAAGATTTCTTTGATGAAAAGTTAAAACGATTGAACCCTAAAAAACTAGTTATGGATGCAGGCTACAAATTCCCGGCAATAGCGAAAGAACTGTTTGATGATGGAGTATTTCCAGTATTTCCATACACAAGGCAAAAAACAAAACCAAAACTAGAAAACCCATTCTACAAAAGAGATTTTGTGTATGACGAATACTACAACTGTTACCTTTGTCCAGCAAATGAAGTATTAGGATACTCAACCACAAATAGAGAAGGATATAGGCAGTACAAGAGCAACCCAAAGATCTGTGTAAACTGTGGGTACCTAGGAAGGTGTACAAGTAGTAAAAAACACCAAAAGATAATAACTAGACATATCTGGCAAGATTATCTTGATATCTCAGAAGAATACCGGTATACATATAAAGGGAAAGCAGAGTATAAAAAGAGAAAAGAAACAATAGAAAGGCAATTTGGGAGTGCAAAGGAATATCATGGATTTAGATATACCAATATGGTAGGTATAAAGAAAATGGATATGAAAGCAGCACTTACTTTTGCGACCCTAAATATGAAAAAGTTAGCAATAATCTTAAGTAAAAGAGATAAAAAGCCACCCAAAAATAATGGTGTTTTAAGAAAAATATTGAACTTTGCTAATAGATTTGTCAAAATAGAGCAAACCCTGATTTTTAATCAGGGTTTGTCTTCAGTCTGAGCCGGTTTCGGCTTTTTTTATCTTCATACGAAATATTAAAAACTCACAGATAAAGTCAAACTAAAAAAAATGACATCTTTCTGAAAATGAATACTAATGATATAATGAATAAAGGAGGTTGATTTTATGAAAATTGGGATTATTAGTGATACACATGGAAGTTTAAACGACTTTAGTGAAGCTATGGTTATACTCGAGGATTGTGATAAGATATTGCACTTAGGAGATGTACTATACCATGGTCCAAGAAATGGCTTACCTGAGAGTTATGATCCTAAGACGATAGCTGATGGATTATCTAAATCAGACAAATTTATTTATATAAAAGGTAATTGTGACTCGGAAGTAGACGAGATGGTAATCGGACAAAACCTTAGAGAAAAAGAAAGAATCATAGATGTCGACGGATACAGATTTTATTTAGTTCATGGTCATGTCGGAACAGAAGAGGACATGATAAGAAAGGCACTGGATCAAAAAGCTGATGTACTTTTCTATGGTCATACTCATGTTAAAAAACTGGAACATTCCGGAGGTATATTGGTATGTAATCCCGGATCTGTGTGTTTTCCTAAGGACATAAAGAGATCTCTGGCAATATATGAAAACGGTGAAATTTCTCTAATCAATATGGAAGATAGAGAGATAATAAAGACGGTTAGCATTAAAGATGACTCAGAAGAAATTGAATAAAATAGAATACAGAAATAGATTTATCAGTCTATTATTTGGTTTGTTTCTTTATGCATTGGGGATAGTATTTACATTAAATGCCGAAATAGGATATGCACCTTGGGAGGTATTTCATCAAGGAGTGGCCAATGTTACCATCCTTTCTTTTGGCGCGGCTTCAATTGTCGTCGGTTTGGTGGTTTTGTTTTTCGATCATTTAATGGGTGAAAGTATAGGGGTAGGTACGGCCTTAAATATACTTTTGGTCGGCATCTTTATAGATATAATCAGGTATATAAATATAATTCCAAAACCAGAAAATTATATTTTGAGATTGATATTTTTCTTTATAGGTTTCATTATAATAGCGCTGGCTTCGTATTACTACATTAAATCGGGATTCAGTGCAGGCCCTAGAGACTCTGCGATGGTCGGTATGAATAGATTGACTGGACTACCAATCGGAGTTTGTAGAGCCGGTATTGAAATATTGGTAACGATATTGGGTTACATCCTTGGCGGTCCCGTAGGCGTAGGTACTGTCTTATCCGCTTTTGTTGCGGGCTTTGTAATACAAACTGTTTTTGATTTGCTAAAATTTGATCCTAAAACGGTTAAACATGAAACCTTTAAAGATACTCTTAAAGCTCTAAAGGCAAATAACTAGAATAAAAAAGAAAAAGTCGAGTTGCTTTTTCTTTTTTGTTTATATTGAAGTAAACAACGAAATCCTATGCACTGTACAAACAAAGATACATATACTATAATTTTAAGTATGAGAATATTTTTACAGGAGAATAATGATGTTAAAAGTTGTTGGAATATCAACAAGTTTATTAAAAACTAAAGTAGCTCCGATCATGCGTTTGGATGACGGATATATAAAATCGATTAGCGAAGCGGGAGCCTTGCCTATTATGCTGCCCGTATATGAAAATCTTGAAAATGCGGAGGAAATAGTAGCAGAACTCGATGCCATTATTTTAGCCGGAGGTGTGGATATATCTCCTTTCTATTATGATGAAGATCCTGTAATGGTTACCACCTATCAGCCTGAACGAGATGCTTCCGAAATGATGCTTCTAAAGGCTGCGCTCAAAAGAAAAATTCCTATACTTGCCGTTTGTAGAGGCTTACAACTTACGAATATTGCCCTTGGAGGAAGTCTGCATCAAGACCTTAAGATGAGTGGATATGAGGATGTAGTGCATCATAGAGACACTGTCAAAGCCGATGGTCCTGATGAAGTCTATCATTTTATAAAAATTGACAAAGACAGTAAGTTCTATTCCCTAATGAATAAGGAAGAGATGGTAGTAAATTCAATTCACCATCAGGCAATCAAAGAACTTGGCAAAGGCTTAAAACCGGTCGCTTGGAGCCGGGACGGAATAATAGAAGTAGCTGAAATGGAGGATTATCCATACTACATTGGATTTCAGTTTCATCCTGAGCGTTTGACTGTAGATGCAAATCATGGAAATGAATTCAAGAAACTATTTAAAGACTTTATAAGGAGCATTGATTTATAAATGAAGAAAAAGATAGGAATAATAAGTTGGGATTCTATCAGAAATGGAAGAAAATCAAATGAACTCAATTATCTATTTTCGCTAGGTTTGGAAAGAGCCGGTGCAATACCGGTAGTATATCCAGTTCTAAACAATAACGAGATGACTGAAAGATTTCTTGATTTTGTCGATGCCATAGTCATGATCGGAGGAGAGGATGTCACTCCGTTTTACTATAAAGAAGAGCCTATTAGAGAGCTTGGGACCATACATTTTGAAAGGGATGCAACTGAGTTAAAAATAATCAAAGGTGCATTTGAGAGAAAGTTGCCCATGCTTGCAGTTTGTAGAGGTTTGCAGCTTACGAATGTAGTATTCGGAGGAACACTATATCAAGATATATACTCACAACTTAAAGATGTGCTCGTTCACAGTCCTAAAATAGATGATTTTCAGGAAAATTTTCATACAATAGAGATAGAAAAAGATTCGTATTTACATGAATTTTATGGTGATACAGCCATAGTGAACAGTTTTCATCATCAAGCCATTAAAGATTTGGCTGAAGGTTTTAAAGTAGTTGCAAGAAGTAAAGACGGTATTATTGAGGCTGTAGAAACAAAAGATGACCATTTATTTATGGGTATTCAGTTTCATCCTGAGTTTTTACACCATTCTGAATTAAATCAAGGATTATTTAATTATTTTGTAAAGAGGGTAGAAGATGAAGTTTCTAAGAAATAACAATATAGACCCGGCAGTGAATCATGCTATAGAGGAGCATCTCCTAAAAGATACTGACGGTTCGTTTTTTATGCTTTGGAGGAATAGACCGAGTTTATTACTTGGAAAGAACCAAGATGCATTTGCTGAACTCAACTTTGAGTATGTAGAGTCTAATGATATAGATATAGTCAGAAGGCTTTCAGGAGGAGGAACCGTATTTTGCGATTTAGGTAATATGCAGTACACTCTTATTACTGAAATCAACTCGGAGACATGTGGTAATAGTTTTGAACTGTTTTCGGGACCGGTGGTCTCTGCACTAAAAAACCTTGGATTAAATGCGGAATTTACAGGTAGGAATGATATCCTGATAGACGGTAAAAAAATCTCGGGAAATGCACAATATAAGTATAAAAATAGAATCATTCACCACGGGACCATACTCTTCGACGTAAATATGGATATGCTCAAAGGTGCAATCAATTCCAGACCGATAAAATTTACGAATAAGGCTGTAAAATCAGTATTTTCAAGAGTTGGAACTATTCGTGAATATCTGCCAGGCTACGATGTTGTAAGATTCATGAACTATTTATCCGATTATGTTATGGAGTTTTACGGCATAAAAGAAAGAGATGAAGTGGATGAGGAAATTCTGAAAAAAGCAGAGCCGTATATTCAACGTTTTAGAGATCCGAAGTGGAATCTTGGCAAGAGATATGCCGACTCAATAGAGATGAGTATAAAATATCCGTTCGGACTTGTGGATTATAAACTTAGAGTTGTAGATGGAAAGATAATAGATATCGGATTTTATGGTGACTTTTTTTCGGATTTAGAGACAGAAAATCTAAGAGAAAGACTTATAGGAAATGATTTGAATACAGCGGTATTGGAAGATGTTATCTGCGATCTAAATGTAGATAATTATATCAATGGTATGAATAACGAACTTCTGATATCCGACCTAATGAGAATGTATAAAGGAGCTTAAATGAGACTTAAAAAACCTGACTGGATTAGATTGAAAATACAAGGCAGCAAAAACTCACAAGCAGTTGAAAAGGTGCTTGAAAACATGCATCTGAATACAGTTTGCTCTGAAGCAAATTGTCCAAACAAAATGGAATGTTTTGAAAGAGGTACTGCTACATTTATGATAATGGGTAGAAACTGTACCAGAAACTGCAAATTCTGTAATGTAACTACTAAAAAACCATTACCGTTGGATCCTGAAGAGCCAAGAAATTTAGCGCTGGCCGTTCAAGAACTTGGACTTAGACATGCGGTTATCACATCAGTGGACAGAGATGACTTAGATGATGAAGGAGCTAATCATTTTGCTGAAACATGTAAACTTGTAAAAGAATTAAACCCGGGGACGACGGTGGAATTGTTAATTCCGGACTTTCATGCACGTAAAGAGTTGTTGGATATAGTTTTAGACAGTAAACCCGATGTGTTAAATCATAATGTGGAAACTGTGCCTGAACTATTTGAAGAAATATGTCCTCAGTGTAAATTTGAAAACTCAATCAAAGTGCTTGATTATGCTAAAAAAAGAGGATTTGTAACCAAATCCGGGATGATGGTAGGACTTGGAGAAACTTTTGAAATGGTTGTAAGTCTTATGAAGAAACTTAGAGAAGTCGACTGCGACATGCTTACTATAGGTCAGTATCTACAGCCTTCGACTAAACATATCGATGTTGCTGAATATATTCATCCCGATACATTTAAAGAATACAAAAGAATAGGACTTGAGCTTGGTTTTAAAAGAGTTGATTCATCTCCTTTCGTTAGAAGTTCATACCATGCTGAAGCACTAAATGAATAATTCATGGATTAATATTTGAACTACAATAGTTTTATCCACTGCATTGTGATATAATCACTTTATACGATAAATGGATGATAGATTTTGGGGTGATGAAGATGATAAATAATAGCGGTTTTTTTGAGACAGAAAGTGAAAAAATTCAAAAGAAAGCATTCTTAGATGCAGTTCGCGTATATTTTAAAAGCGATGTAGAATTTAATGTAAGACTTAGAGACTATATTAAAGAAATCAAGCATATCAAATACTATAGTAATGCACTAAAAGCGCTGGATGAACCCTATGAACTTGAAGAACTAAACGAACTAAGAGAAGAAGCCGAAATAACAGCTGTAAATGAGGACTTAAAGTTGTTCTTTATCTACGATGACAATGACGCTTTCACTCAGTTTAGAAAGCTTACTCTTGAAAATTATCCTCCGGATTTAAAAATGGGATATCCGATTCACTATTGGATTAGAGCCATTAATAAAAAGAATATAAGTACCGTAATGGCATTACAAAGAGCATTCAAGGATATGATAGTAGATATTGAAGGAACATTAGCAGGTTTTACAGTGATAAGAATAGAGCACGGAGAATTTGATTGGACGGAAAACGCCAATAGATTAATTCATAAGCTTGTAGAAAATTCAGGTGGAGACTGTTTTATTATTAAGGAGGACGAATGAATTTAATTTTTGCTATTGACGAGAACTGGAGTATAGGTGTTGACGGAGACATGCTTTTTAAAATAAGCGAGGATCTTCAAAGATTTAAGAAAATAACCATGGGCGGAATATTGATAATGGGAAGAAAGACATTCGAATCATTGCCTGATCAAAAACCGCTTCCGGGGCGAACCAATATAGTGGTTACCCGTAATCCTGATTATAAAAGAGATGGAATTATAGTAGTAAACTCCATAGACGAATTAGATGAGAAACTTGAAGAACTCAATCCAAATGGCGAGAAAGAAGTATTTTTAATAGGTGGAGGAGAGCTTGTTCAACAAATGATTGGTAGATGCCGTAGAGCTCATATCACAAAGGTTGCGAAGTGTTATGAAGATTGGGATACTTGCATTCCTAATCTAGACGAGCTACCGGGTTGGAGAGAAGTGGAAGTAGGGGAAGAAAAAGCAGAAGGAGACCTTGTCTATAAATACTGCGAATATTGTAAATAAATTTAACATTTAAAACTAAAAAGAGCAGCTATAGGATAATTACCTTATCTGCTCTTTTTGTTTTTTTGATAAAACATTAGTAAAACTTGATAAGTATCGAAGCTAAGTTTAATAATAACCTAGATGGTTATTAAGTCGTATGTCTTTAAGGTTTTTGTATTTCTAACAATGGTGGATCTAATATCTGCAAAATCAGATTTTGAAACATCGAAAGCAAGTACAGTATAAGGGTACGAAGGGTTTGGTTTATATAATTTACCACCTTCAGGTGCTGTTTCAGTTACATCTACTAGTAATGAATTATTTTCAAGCACAACCTTCGAAACCGCTATTTGATATCCTTCCTTGGGCTTGATACCTGCTCCAATAAAAATATAGACCTTATCCAGCAGCATAATATAGTATCCCTTCTTATCTTGAAGAAGCGGATACATATCCTCCATTTCCTCAGGCATGGTGTGGATTACATTAAAGTTCATATTATTCTCCTTTTCTAATAGTTATTTCTCTAGTCTATATATACCCTAAAAAGCAAAAACTATATAGTTGTATCAAGATTTTGAATATATCTGTAAATCGTAGCTTCAGAACAGGACAATTCCTTAGCTACCAGGCTGACACTACCCTTTAGATTGAAGATTCCCTTCTCATGCATTGCAGCAACGACTGACATTCTATCTTTTTTAGTTAACTTTTCTCCGATTTGCAGATTTCCCATAACCTTCTTAATCGCCGACATGGCAATATCATCGACTGTCATACCCAGTGAGTCGGATTCATAAGACAGTTCGATTTCATCTATGGATTCAAAAGCATTTTTAGTAATAAGCTCATTAGGATGACATAATTCCATAATTGTACGGCTTATATCCTTGTACTTACTGTCGTCAAAATTAATGCATAATAAGCCTATAATCTTGCCATCGTCTTTGATATATAGCGTAGAAGATCTAAGCAATTTGTTATTTCCTGCAAGAGCATTGTAATTAGTGTCATAGTCTATCGATTGCAAATCTTGACGCTCTAATGCATCCAGGTGCTTTACAGATAGAGGAGATCCTAAACTTCTACCACTCACATGACCATTGGCAATCGCCACTATTCCTTTGTCGATATTATGCAAGTCATATAAAACAACTTCATAATCGGGACCGAGAGTAATTCCTAGAAACTCGACCAATTTAAAATAACTTGAAATTGTATTTGCCATATTTGCCTCCTCGATGAACTTTATTCTATTATAGGATAAATATCAACGAATGGCAATAAAAGGACAAAAGGCTTTTCTTTATAGCATAGTATTTATTGATAAACGATAAATAATATGCTATAATCAATATATCACAGGAGGTGGATATATGAAGACCGAAAACATTCTTAAAATTATAATCGTAGTCTTGGTACTAATAATTACTGCAATAGCAGTTTTTATCATGCCTCAGATGGCAGAAAACATGGCAAATACATATAGTGAATTTGCTAAACTTAGATATCCTGGATTAATTGTCGTTTATATATCCTTAATTCCGTTATATATAGCGATACTTGAAACATGGAAACTACTTAAAATGGCTGAAGCCAAGGAAGTGTTTAGTGAGTCCTCGGCACTGTCACTGGATAGAATAAAATACTGTACAGCATCGATTTTTGTGATGTATACAATATCTGTATTCATACTCTTAATACTTAGAGTTCCATTCAGTGCAGCCTATCTGACATTGATAATTGCAGGACTCGCAATGATAGCTATTGCACTTTTTGCATCGGTTTTAAAGAAACTGTTACTCATAGCAATAAACTATAAAACTGAAAATGAACTTACGATTTGAGGTGGGATATGGCTATTAGAGTTAATTTAGATGTAATGTTGGCAAAGAGGAAGATGTCGGTTACTGAATTGTCGGAAACCGTTGGAATAACTATGGCAAATATAAGTATTCTCAAAAATGAAAAAGCAAAAGCCATAAGATTTACCACGCTTGACGGGATTTGCAAAGCACTTAACTGTCAACCTGGCGACATTCTTGAATACGTGGAGGATTAAAATGTTAGAACAATTAAAAACTAAAGATATAAAACAATTGATAAATAAAAAAATAAAATGGAATAATCTACCTTTAAATGAGGATGTTAAATCACTACTTATAGGTACATCAGTATTTTCAGGCAGAGATAAAGAAATAATCAGTATGACTGAAGGGTATTATAAAGTCTTTGTAGATGATTTTTGTAAAACTGATAATATTGTGGAGAAACTTAAGAAAAATATGAATATAATAATTATAGACGGAAATGGTGAAAGGGTATTTAGAGCCGCAATTTCTGAATAGAGGAGAAAGAATATGAATCATAAAGGAACGGTTAACCTGGAATCTGAAAGACTATTATTTAGACGATTTGAACTTGAAGACTCAAAACATATGTATGAGAATTGGGCATCTTTAGAAACTGTAACCACCTATCTTACATGGAAACCTCATCCATCAGAATTAGAAACTAAAGAGATAATCACTTTATGGCAGAGGGAATATAGAAGAAAAGACTTTTATCAATGGGCAATAATACTAAAAGAAAACAACGAAAATATTGGAGTCATATCAGTGGTTGACTCAAATGAAAGTATATCTTCCGTAACAATTGGATACTGCTTAAGCGATCTTTACTGGAATCATGGGTATATGACCGAAGCCCTTGAGAGGGTTTTAGAATTCTTTTTTGAAGAAGTGGATGTAAATAGAGTAGAATCTAAGCACTCCATACACAATCCCGCATCGGGAAGAGTCATGCAAAAATCCGGACTGATAAAAGAAGGAGTTCTAAAACAAGGAGACATGTCAAATATAGGACTATCCGATTTAGTAGTCTATGGACTTGTAAAAGAAGATTACAAAAAGTTATAGAGGAAATTATGAAAAAAATATTTAAATCCAAAGGATTTACCATCGTATTCATAATCTGTCTGATATTTTTATGGATATTCATAGAAATGGGTGGGCTAATGGGAAAATTCACGGACTTGGAAGAAAAATACAGAATACACATACCTAAAAGTGTTTCACTTCAAGAAAAACACCTACCCGAACCAAGTTTCTTCGGAGACGGAATAAGATTCTATGTACTAACTACAAACTCAAACATGGAAAATACCATACTCGACAAAAACAAAATGAAACAAGAATTTAGCCAAGAACAAATAGCACTGATTCGTGGATGTAACAATTACTTTGAAAAAGAAAAAGCAACCCAAATAGAAATAGACCATCCCTTAAAATACAAAGAAATCAAAGTATTAGACGATACACTCCTAATAATTTACGATGAAACCGCAAACAAATACTTTCTAATCGACTCAAGAATATAATATATTAAACGGGGTCAGGCTTCATAAAACAACTTTTTATGTATAAAAATCCTATGCTCTACTTAATCAAATATTCTAGCTAAGGTAAGAAATATAGATCTAGGTACGAATCAGAAACAAAAAATATTAATACAAAAAAGAAGCATTCGACGCGATGCTTCTTTTTTACAACCTTTTACCATGCTCTTAAAAGTATGGAAAATTGAGAATACAAGAGTGTTGGCGGAGTGGCAGCGGTTTTGTAAGGTTTAGTAGGATAAAAGTATTTAATAAAGAGAGGAACTAATAATTGAAAGAATGAGTAATAGAGTAATATATAATAATCATCGATATAATATGCAGCGCAGTGTATATCAAAGATAAAAAACAACTAAATGAAGCCTGACCCCATTTAATATATTAAACAGTAATGGAAGTAAAAAACGGTTTTACAAAATGAGATGATTTTGTAAAACCGTTTTTATCTTAACGTTTCGTGAGGCTTCTCTTTTTTGCCGGCTAACTAAAAAAGTTTAGTAACATTCCCGCTGCAATTGCTGAGCCGATAACTCCTGCTACATTTGGACCCATGGCATGCATAAGTAAGAAGTTTCTTGGATTTTCCTCTTGACCAACTTTTTGGGCAACTCTTGCAGCCATTGGCACTGCTGAGACGCCTGCTGCTCCGATAAGTGGGTTTATCTTTCCTCCTGAGAGCTTAGACATTAATTTACCGAATAGAACACCCGATGCAGTCCCTATAGAAAATGCAATTAATCCGAGTCCTATAATACTGAGTGTTTTTATGGTAAAGAAAGTCGCGGCATTTGCAGTGGCTCCTACGGTGACACCCAAGAAAATGGTTACTATATTGATAAGTTCATTTTGTGCAGTAAGTGAAAGTCTTTCAACAATGAGCGCTTCTCTAAACAGATTTCCCAACATCAGCATTCCTATTAGTGTGGTAGCTGATGGCAGAATTAAGGCTACTGCTAAAGTTACTAGTATTGGAAATAAAATTCGTTCTAATTTTGAAACAGGTCGTAGCTGTTTCATTACAATTGCTCTCTCTTCTTTGGTAGTCAGAGCCTTCATTATTGGAGGCTGGATTATCGGAACAAGTGCCATGTAGGAATATGCAGCTACGGCAATCGGTCCTAGAAGATGTGGTGCTAATTTTGATGTTAAGTATAGAGCTGTAGGTCCGTCTGCACCCCCAATGATTCCTATGGATGCAGCTTCTTGAGCTGTAAAGGGTACGAGTCCGGATGCGTCCATTGCTATTGCGCCTAGAAAAGTTGCAAATATTCCGAATTGAGCAGCTGCACCTAGCAGTATACTCTTAGGATTTGCTATCAATGGACCAAAATCAGTCATTGCACCTACACCCAAAAAGATTAGAGGTGGATATATTCCAAGTTTAACACCTTGATAAAGGTAATAAAGTAATCCCCCTACCTCTTTTGTCTTAGATACCAATTCTCCGGTTATAGGATCTTTGATAATTTCAACTACCGGTTCTTTCATAATATCAGCACCGGGTAAGTTTGCAAGTAACATTCCAAAAGCAATAGGTATTAATAAAAGTGGTTCAAAACCCTTTGCAATGGCTAAGTATAGTAGTATAAAGGAGATTAGAAGCATAATTACCTGTCCAATATCTATAATCGCAAAACCGGTTTGGGACAAGAAATTTGAAAATACATTTAAAAGCATAATATCCTCCTTTATATCATCCGATTATTAACAGCTTATCTGAAGTATTGACATTAGCTCCTTCTGATGTAAGTACTTGGATGACTTTTCCATCTATAGGTGAAACTATCTCATTTTCCATCTTCATAGCTTCCAAGAATCAGTAAAGTATCACCTGAGTTTACACTGTCACCTTCCTTGACATTGAGTTTTAATATTACACCCGGCATAGGAGCGGTGACCTCTTCACCCATCGTGTTTACAGCTTGTGTTTTCACAACCGGCTGAACCGGTTGAGGAATCGGCTGCACAATCTGCTGTTGAGGCATTGATGGAGCACCTCCCAATTCTTCTACCTCTACTTCATATGATTTTCCGTTTACATTAATTAAAAATCTCCTCATTATATCCTCCTAGTATAATATGTTAAAAACTCAATCAAGACCTCTTATATTTCTTATTTTGAAATCTGATAGTTCCGCTCCCAGGTATGCAGCTAAAGTTGCGGAAATAATGGCAATAGTCTCTTCGTCACTGATAGACAGAATTTCTCTAACAGTCTCGGTAGGTTTTTGTTTTTCTTGCAAATTCGAGCTTATTATATTTAAAGTATAAATTAAGAATGCAATAAGCATTAAAACCGCAAAAACAACCAACATGCTGATGACAGCAACTACTACCGATTCAAGTAGACTAATTCTGGTCATAGGATCACCTCATTATTATGTTTAATTATAAATCTATTATAGTACATATTATTAAATATGTTAATACAAAGATAGCAATACATACTAACACACTACCAAAGTATAGCAAAAAAGATAGATTACTGATATAATTAAAATATCAAGTTTATCTTCAGTTAATAGATAAATGATTTATATTCTAATCTAAAAATATTAGAAGAATAAAACTATTGAGCTGAAGTAAGAATGGAGGGAGATTATTGAAAGGCGTAGTTGATTTAAACTCTGATATCGGAGAAGGTTTTGGAGCATATGTAATGGGTCTTGACGAAGAGGTAATTAAGCATGTCACTAGTGTAAATCTAGCATGTGGATGGCATGCAGGCGATCCGTTGATTATGGAGAAAACCGTGAAAGAGGCTGTTGCAAACAATGTTGCAGTAGGAGCTCATCCCGGATATCCTGACTTAATGGGATTTGGTAGACGAAATTTAGATGTAACTCCTAGCGAAGCAAGGGCTTACATGATCTATCAATTAGGTGCATTAAGTGCTTTTGCAGCTGCTCATGGCGAGAAGATACAACATGTTAAGTTACACGGTGCATTCTACAATACTGCCTGTGTCAAACCGGAATTGGCGGAGGAAGTAATTAGCGGTATTTTAGATGTAGATAAGAATATCATCCTACTTGCACTTTCTGGAAGCTATATTGCCAAAAGAGCAAAAGAAAGAGGCTTAAGAGTAGCACAAGAGGTATTTGCCGATAGAGCGTATAACTCTGATGGTACTTTAGTAAGCAGGAAACTGCCCGGAGCAGTAATCCACGATAAAAATGTTGCCATAGAAAGAATTAAAAGAATGGTACTCGAAGGAAAAGTAGTCGCAGCTGATGGAAGTGAGATTGAAATCGTAGCGGACTCAATCTGTGTACATGGAGACAACCCTGAGGCGGTTGAATTCGTACGTGTCATTAGAGAGAACCTAATCTCAGAGGGGATAGAAGTAAAAAGCTTAAGAGAATTTTTATAGGAGGACATTTAATTGGTTGATAATAAAAAGGATAAGAGTTTATCTATACTTTTAGGAGCAGCGTTCCTAATGGCAACTTCCGCTATTGGACCTGGATTCCTAACACAAACTGCAACATTTACTTCCGATCTTGGAGCTACTTTTGGTTTTGTAATTCTGGTTTCGGTAATTATGTCGCTTATTGCGCAGTTAAACGTATGGAGAATAATTGGAGTATCCGGCATGAGAGGCCAGGATATAGCAAATAATGTACTACCCGGACTCGGACATTTTGTAGCATTTCTGGTCGCCCTGGGTGGATTGGCATTTAATATAGGAAATATAGGAGGAGCAGCACTCGGAATAAATGTAATCTTCGGGCTTGATACAAAGATTGCGGCTGGTATATGCGGTATCATAGCTATTGGAATATTCTTATCTAAAGAAGCCGGAAAAGCAATGGATACCTTAACCAAAGTACTAGGTGGAGCAATGATAATACTAGTTGGATATGTTGCATTCTCAACTTCACCACCTGTTGGGGAGGCAATATCAAAAACTTTTGTACCTGATCAAATACCTATCTTCGCAATAGTAACTCTACTTGGAGGAACTGTTGGAGGATATATTACGTTTTCAGGTGGACATAGACTACTGGATGCAGGAATTTCTGGAGAAGATAGACTTAAAGAGATTGATAGATCGGCTTTAACCGGTATGGGAATAGCAACCTTGATGAGAGTATTACTTTTTATAGCTGTTCTTGGAGTAGTATCTAAAGGACTACAACTAGACCCGGCAAATCCACCAGCTTCAGCATTTCAACTGGCTGCCGGAAACATAGGATATAAATTCTTCGGTATAGTACTATGGGCTGCGGGAATATCTTCCATAATAGGAGCTGCCTATACTTCAGTATCATTCTTAACTAGTTTCTCACCAATTGTTAAGGATAATCAGAATAAATGGATAATCGGTTTTATTGCAATATCTACAATAATCTTTATAACTATAGGAAGACCGGTTAAATTACTTATATTAGCGGGATCTTTGAATGGACTGATATTGCCATTGACATTAGGTACAGTTCTCCTTGCTTCCGGCAATAAAAAGGTTGTGGGTGAATATAAACATCCTAAGTGGCTTTTAATTCTTGGAATAATAGTAGTAGCTGCTTCATTATTCTTAGGAGTCAGATCATTGTCAGGACTTAAGAATCTGTTTGCATAAAAGAGATGGTGAAATATGTATAGTGAAATTAAATATATACCTGCAGGTGATAAGTCGGTACTCATGGAATTTGGAAACTCGATTAGTCCCGAGATAAATGCTAAAATCAGGGGGATGGTAGCACTATTAGACAATAATACGCCTGAGGGAGTCGAGGAAATTCTGCCAACTTATAGATCAATACTCATCAGTTACAATCCGTCTATTATTAAATATCATGACATGGTAGAACTTTTAAAAGAAATCGCTTTAAACATTGGAGAATCGGGTTCAAGTGATGTGAGAATAGTTGAGCTGCCAACTGTATATGGTGGTGAATATGGACCTGATATCGCACATGTAGCCGAACATAATAATCTCAGTGAAAGTGAAGTTATAGAAATTCATACAGGTACAGATTATCTATTGTATATGCTTGGATTTACACCGGGATTTGGATACTTGGGTGGAATGGATGACCGAATAGAAACACCTAGACTTGAAGTGCCAAGGACCGTCATACCTGCAGGATCAACAGGCATTGCAGGAAAACAAACCGGCATATATCCAATCGATAGCCCCGGTGGATGGCAGTTAATAGGTAGAACTCCAGTAAAACTATATGATCCAATGGCTGAACCGCCAATCTTGCTCAATGCCGGAGACTATGTAAGATTTGTTCCGGTTGATGAAGAGGAATACTTGAGAATAAAAGAACAGGTGGACAAAGGAGAATATGTGGTAAACATAATCCATGGAGGTGAAGTTCGTGAGAACAATTGAAATTATTAAACCGGGATTATTTACTACTGTTCAAGACCTGGGAAGATGGGGTTTTCAAAGATTCGGAATGTCTGTAGCCGGAGCCATGGATCATTTTGCACTTAGGGTTGCCAATCTTTTGGTAGATGCAAATGAAGATGAGGCAGTTCTTGAGATAACCATGATGGGACCCGAAATTAAATTCAACTGTGATGAAGTAATTGCGGTAACAGGTGCAGATATGCAGCCATTATTAAATGGAAAACCTGTGACTATGTGGACTTCAGTTCATGTGAAGATGGATGATATACTGAGCTTTAAAGGACTAAAAGCCGGATTAAGATCTTATATTGGATTTAGCAGAGGAATAGATGTTCCGATTATAATGAATAGTAAATCCACTTTTACTAGAGGTAAAATCGGAGGCTTCGAAGGAAGAAAACTCGAAGCAGGCGACACCATAGAACTGGGTAATAGAGTGCTACCTGATTCAGGATCATACCTTCCTCAGAAATACTCCATGGAATATAAAACTGAAAATACAATAAGGGTGGTCTTGGGACCACAGGACGATTATTTTACCGATGAAGCCATCAAAGTATTTTCCACATCAGAATACACAATCACATCTGAAGCGGATAGAATGGGATACAGATTGGAAGGACCCAAGATAGAACACAATGAATCTGCTGATATTATCTC
Source organism: Peptoniphilaceae bacterium AMB_02 (assembly GCA_036321625.1). Classification (NCBI taxonomy): domain Bacteria; kingdom Bacillati; phylum Bacillota; class Tissierellia; order Tissierellales; family Peptoniphilaceae; genus Microaceticoccus; species Microaceticoccus formicicus. The sequence continues at coordinate 2,332,979 of CP143259.1, read as the reverse complement.
AGACGGGATAGTATTTGGATCGGTACAAGTACCTGGACACGGCTCACCCATATTGATGATGGCAGATAGACAGACAACAGGTGGATATACTAAAATTGCAACAGTAATTACACCGGATTTGAGCGTTTTGGGACAGATGGTTCCCGGAAATAAACTTAAATTTGAAATAATTGACATTGACGAAGCTCAAAAAATCTATATTGACAGTGAAAATAAACTGAAAGAAATAGCTGAATTCATTAAAGATAACCGTTATGAGTTTAGAGCAGTCCAAGATATGAAATTTAGAATGGGAGAAAATGAGTTTACCGTAAATGTCAGAGAAATAATTTAAAATACGCGTAAGAAAAGGTCACGGACTCCGTGATCTTTTTTTATCAATAAAGAACTTATAATATAGTATTGGTTGTAATAATTGTATGCTTGATAATATTGTAAATTAAGGATACAATCTAATCAAATATTAGGATAATGTTGGTAAATCTAAAAAATGGGAGTTATAAATGAGTTTAAATAGCGTTTTTGCATTCAAGTGTCAGGAATACGATGATTCCGTTAGAATTGTACTGGAGCGTATACTAGATGAATCAGGATTGAAAAGAGAACTGATACCGGGTAAAACCGTACTTTTAAAGGTAAACCTACTTATGGGCAAGGATCCTAAATATGCCGTTACCACCAATCCGGTAATAGTACATGAACTTATATTACTACTGGAAGAACTTGGGATGAAAGTAATAGTGGCAGACTCGCCTGGAGGACCGCTAAATGAAGCATATATGCGGTCTGTTTATAATGCCTGTAAAATGAATGAGGCAGTCGAAGGAACTGGAGCAGAATTAAACTATGACTTCAGTTCAAGAGAAGTTAACTTAGAAAGATCCAGTACATTAAAAAAATTTGAACTATTAAACGCAGTACTCGATGCTGACTATGTAATAAATGTTGCAAAACTCAAAACACATGGAATGATGACATATACAGGTGCAGTAAAAAATCTATATGGAGCGATTCCCGGACTTATAAAGGCAAACCATCATTTTAAACTCAGCGAAAAATCACTATTCGGAAGTCATATTGTAGATATTTGTGAATATATAAATCCTGTATTCTCCATTATAGATGGAATAGAAGGCATGGAAGGCAATGGACCGTCGGGAGGAGATGTAGTCAAAACAGGGATAATCTTCGGATCTAAATCTCCTTTTGCCCTTGATGCATATGCATCAAACTTGGTGGGAATAGAAGAAAAACTAATACCGACTCTGATTAATTCAAGACTTAGAGGATTAATAGGAGACTATGAGGTAATAACAGATGTAGATAAGGATGAAGTAAAAGCCTATAAACTTCCTGATTCCATAGACATTAGCTTTATGCCAAATTGGGTCCCTGGACTCATCAAAAAGTTAATAATTAAAAACATGAAATATAGACCGGTTTTCATACACAATAAATGTGTAAAATGCAAGAAATGCGAAGACATTTGTCCGGCTAAAATAATAACTATGAATACATCGGGATATCCTATCTATGAAACGGAAAAATGTATCAGCTGTTTTTGCTGTCACGAAGTTTGCCCTTACCGCGCAATAGCCATAAAAAAACCTCTTCTAGCAAAAATGTTCAGTGGAAGATAAAAAACAAATAAGAGACAGCTTGAAATTATAGAAAACTGGTGTGGCAGTTTGAGTTTTTTGGAAGTTCTAAGAGGATTCTAATGAGTACATCAGTTATCCCTTGATTTAATATGACATCCATTTGTCCTATTAAGTGATATACTATTATTGGGGGTGGGTCGATGAAGATAAACAGACTTTTTGAAATAGTATATTTGCTTCTTGATAAGGATAGAATCACAGCTAGAGAATTGGCTGATCGATTTGAAGTATCTACTAGAACTATCTATCGAGATGTAGAAGATCTTTCAGCTGCTGGCATACCGATCTATATGAGCAAAGGTAAAAATGGTGGAATATCACTGTTACCTGACTATGTTCTCAATAAAACACTACTGACGGAAGAAGAAAAAATTAATATACTGTCCGCTCTACAGAGTTTAAACGCTATTGATGAATCGTCTGTAGATGATACGCTCTCTAAACTATCCGTATTTTTGGGGGATAAGAATCAAGGATTTTATGAAATTGATTTTGATAATTGGGGAAGTTTAATTAAAGATCAGTTTGAGAAATCGAAACAAGCAATTATCTCGAAGAGGCTACTTTCGTTTGATTATTTATCATCTCTAAATAAACGAAGTAAAAGAACCGTTGAACCCTATAAACTTTGGTTTAAAGAAAAGAATTGGTATCTAAAAGCATATTGTCTTAAGAAAAAGGAATTAAGAATTTTTAGGTTTAGCAGAATGAGAAATGTGTCAATCGAAGATGTTAAGTTCACTAATAGAAACATAGATTTAAGTATTTACCCTGATAATAAATGTATTAGTCGAGCAATCAAAATTCTAATGAGGGTTGAAAAAGAAGCGGCATATCGAGTTCTTGATGAGTTTTCCGAACGTGATATTGTAGAAAATCAGGATGGAAGTTTTATCGTTACAATGAATTTTCTTGAGGATGAATGGGTTTATAGCTATATTCTATCTTTTGGGTCTTTTGCTACTGTAATAGAACCTCTTTCAATCAAAAATATCATTAGACAGAGATTAGAAGATAGTATAAAAAACTATTTATAATATGACAGTCAGTTGTCATATATATTTCTGTATAATGAAATTAGAAAAATGAATATAGGAAATGAAATGATATTTGATTTTTAAAAGAGTACAAAGACATCTATCGAGCAAAAAAAGTACCCTGGATAGTGAATATTCCGAAAATGAATTATATTGCTATGAGAGGAAAAGGAGGATTATCATGGCTAGACCAACATCAAAAACCGATTTAACTAGTGCATCTCAAATTAATTTTGAGAAGCTAAATGACCTCATTGCCACTATGACAGAAAAGGAATTTAATACACCTTTTGATTTTTCGTCCGATGTAAAGAAAAAAGAAGCCCATTGGAAAAGAGATAAGAATCTCAGGGACATTCTCATTCACCTTTATGAATGGCATCAACTATTACTTAATTGGGTATCTTCAAATATGAAAGGTGAAGACAGACCTTTTCTTATTCCACCCTATAACTGGAAAACCTATGGTGACATGAATGTGGAGTTTTGGAAGAAACATCAAGATACGTCCTTAGAAGACGCAGAAAAAATGTATAAGAAATCACACAATGACGTAATGAAACTTGCAGAGACTTTTTCAGACAAAGAGCTATTTACCAAGGATGTATTTCCTTGGGTAGGCGGCAGTACCCTTGGTTCCTATTTTGTAAGTGCTACAGCTAGCCATTATGATTGGGCTATGAAGAAGTTAAAGGCTCATAAAAAGAATTGTAAATAAGAATAGACCCTGATGTCAAACAAAAAAGGAGCTGACCAATGGAAGATAAAAATAACGGAGAAATTATAATCTATCAATCAGAAGATGGATTAACACATATAGATGTGGAAGCTTGAGGACGAAACAATTTGGCTGACTCAACAACAGATGGCTGAGCTATTTCAGACTTCAAGAACCAATGTTGTTGAACATATAGGTAACATATATTCTGAAGGGGAATTAGATCGAAATTCAACCTGTCGGGAATTCCGACAGGTTCGAAAAGAGGGCAATAGGGAAGTGACGAGACAGATTCTCTATTACAATCTGGATATGATTATTTCCTTAGGATATCGAATCAAATCTTCCGTTGCTACGCGCTTTAGAATATGGGCAACTGAGCGATTAAAAGAATATATGCTCAAAGGATTCACCATGGATGATGAAAGGCTCAAGGAGCTCAGTGGCGGAAATTACTGGAAAGAGCTAATAGATCGTATACGTGATATTCGATCTTCTGAAAAGGTTATGTATCGTCAAGTATTAGATTTATATGCTACCAGTGTGGACTATGACCCTAAAAGTGATGAGTCTATACAATTCTTTAAGATTGTGCAAAATAAATTACACTTTGCTGCTCATGGTCATACTGCAGCTGAGCTTATCTATGACAGAGTGGATGCAGATAAACCTTTTATGGGCTTAACTACTTTTTCAGGCGAGTTGCCAAGATTGAAAGATATCAGAATCGCTAAAAATTACTTGGATGAAAAAGAACTAAAAGTTTTGAATAACTTGGTATCGGGTTATTTTGATTTCGCTGAAATTCAAGCGATGAGGAAAAATCCCATGTATATGAAAGACTATATCTCACATCTCGATGCCATCCTTTCCTCAACAGGAGAGCAGCTTCTTGATGGTCCGGGAAAAGTAAGTCATCAGCAGGCAATAGATAAAGCTCAAGCTGAATATAGAAAGTACCAAGCAAAAACTTTGACGGAAGTAGAAAAACATTATTTGGATACAATTAAAATGATTGAGAAGAAGTCGAAGAAAACTAAAGGTGATGATAATAAAAGTTAAATTAGAAATTGCAGATGGAGCGAGCATCTATGAAAAAACTAAAAGAAAATATTGATATAATTTTCTTTGCTCCATGCGGAATGAACTCCATGGTTTGTTATAAACACTGTTACCATAAAAAACTTGCGCGTGGTGTTTGAATAGTAATAATGGGAAACCAGAGCATTGCGGTAAATGCAAAATAAGGGAATGCATTAAAAAGAAATCTATATCCTTTTTTAAAAATGTGATGAATATCGATGTAAACGAATAAAAAATCTTGAGAAAAGCTCTAATCAGCGGTATCAAGTGAGACTGCGAAAAAAAGTCTGTAAATATTGAATAGCTTCCTATGATTAGTTAAAATAAAAATAACATAGGAGGCTTTTTAAAATGGCAAGAAGAAAAAAATTAAGTGAAGGAAAAAAAGAAATCATATCTTATCTAATCAATGAGTATGAAATTGAGTCGGCAAAGGACATACATGATGCTATTAAGGATTTACTAGGAGATACTATAGAAAGCATGTTAGAAGCCGAAATGGAGCACCATTTAGGATATGAAACAAACCAAAGAAGTGACAATGAAAACTCTAGAAATGGATACAAAACTAAAAGAATACGATCAAGTATGGGTGAATCTGAAATATCAGTACCTCAAGATAGAGACTCAAGCTTTGAACCTCAAATTGTAAAAAAGAGACAAAAAGACATATCTGAGATAGAAAATAAGGTAATAGGAATGTATGCAAGAGGTTTGAGTACTAGACAAATATCTGAACAAATCTATGATATCTATGGATTTGAAGTTAGTGATGGACTGGTTTCAGACATAACCGACAAAATTCTGCCGGAAATAGAAGACTGGCAAAAAAGACCACTGTCAGAGACTTATCCTGTAGTGTTCATTGATGCTATTCACTTTTCTGTTAAAGAAGAGGGTTTAATATCAAAGAAAGCAGCATATATAATACTCGGAATAAACGAAGATGGGCTTAAAGAAGTATTAGGAATATATGTAGGACAAAACGAAAGTAGTAAATACTGGTTAGGAGTCCTAAATAGCCTAAAAAACAGAGGAGTAAAAGATATCTACATTATCTGTTCAGATGGACTAATAGGTATAGAAGAGTCCATATCAGCGGCATATCCAAAAGCTGAGTGGCAAACCTGTATAGTTCACATGGTAAGAAACACATTAAAATACGTATCGTACAAAGATAGAAAACAATTTGCAAATGATTTAAAAACAATATATCACGCACCTGACGAAGAAGTAGCAAATAAGAATCGTTTGAAAGTAGCTGAAGCATGGGATAAAAAATATCCAGGATCAATGGATAGATGGGAAAGGGAGTGGAATTCAATAACGCCAATCTTTAAGTATTCTAAGGAAGTTAGAAAAATAATATATACTACGAATGCTATAGAGAGTTTAAATAGCTCATACAGACGGTTAAACCGTAATAGATCAGTATTCCCAAGTGCTACGTCACTGATGAAAGCACTATACTTAGCTACAAATATAATTGCAAAGAAATGGAATATTCCATTAAGAAGTTGGGGATCAATAGTAGGAGAATTGAGAATAATGCATGATTTAGAGAACTAACACACTCCGCCACCATTGACAAAGAACCTAAAAAATGGTGCAAGGTAAATACCGAAGGCGAAGCAAAGACTGATAAGTATGTATTTTGCCTTCGTCGGCTTAGTGTACCATTTTTTAGAACCCTTATCAATGGTCCCCTTCGGTGGCTCCTCTTATTATTTACCTCAGGCTCTGCAAAGAAAAAATTGACAATATATCAAGCTTGATATATAAATAAATAATGAGGGCAGTAAAATCCACCCTCATAAACATTAACTAATTATAGGAAATAAATAATTTACAGAGATTATTTCGCACTGCCTTTTTAATCAGGGTTTGTCTTCAGTCTGGCAGTAGTTTTTAAACTACTGCTTTTGCTATTTAGAAAGATGAGTGAATAAATTCTATTCTGCGTCTTTAACATCCCATTCTTTCCATACATTTCCTACTAAATCTTCACCAGGTTTTAATGTCTTCTTGCCTGGTCTCCAACCTGATGGCATTACTTCGTTCTTTACATTATGAACATGTTGGAAAGCCTCAATTTGTCTTAGTATTTCATCTATATTTCTTCCTACCGGAGGAGTTAATACTTCGTATCCTACAACTACTCCTTCCGGATCTAAAATAAATGTACCACGAACATCCATGCATGAATACTCGTCAAACACATGATAGATTTGTCCTATAGAACCTGCAGGGTCTGTTGCCATAACAAATGGTGCTCCGCCTTCTACCATTTCTGCCAGTTCTTGCTCGTTCCAAACCTTATGAACAAAAGGACTGTCTAAAGAGATAGCTATTACTTCAGCTCCAAGTGCTTCAAATTCACTATATCTGGCTGCAACTGCAGCTAATTCAGTAACTCAGACAAAGGTGAAATCTCCGGGATAGAAGAATAAAATCGTCCATTTGCCAAGATAATCTGACAATTTAACTTGAGTAATTTGACCCTTGTAAAATGCAGCTATTTCAAAATCAGGTGCCTTTTTTCCAATTTTAACCATAATATACCTCCAGTATTTTATTTTGAAAATGATTATCACTAATCTGTAAATATATACCCCGTATAAGCAAACTTAATCATAACATAAGAAAGCCTTATAATTATAATTGAATTCATTGCTTTAAATTATAAATATGATAAAATTATAATTATCTTAATTGCTTTAATCAAGCTATGGAGGCGTGAATGAAAAAGAAAAGTAAAGCTTGGAAAGGACTTTTGCTAACCGGTACTGCTGCCATAATTTGGGGTATAGCTGGTACCTTTGCACAATATTTATTCTCTGGTGGATATGCATCCCCAATATGGATTACCAATATCAGATTACTATTTTCCGGAATCATACTTATATCTTACAGTTTCTTTAAATACGGGAATAAGATTACCCATATTCTAAATGACGGAAATAGCGTCTTTATGTTATTAGCCTTTGGATTATTTGGGCTTACTACATCTCAGCTTACATATTATATGGCGATAAATTATTCCAATGCAGGTACTGCAACTGTACTTCAATATCTAGGACCAACACTAATCGTTTTTTATGTTTGCATAACCAAAAGGAGACTTCCTTACAAGACGGAAGTATTGGGGGTCCTATTAGCTGTTACAGGGGCATTTATAGTATCTACTAGAGGAAACATAAACACCCTGAGTATATCCAAGGAAGCACTGACTTGGGGATTATTGTCAGCACTGGCAATGATGACCTATACTGTTATGCCCGGTAGATTGATAGATAAATGGGGAAGTGCAATCGTAAATGCCTATGCTATGTTATTTGCCGGTATAATTTTATTATTCTTTATAAGACCCTGGAATTATGACATAGTATTTAATTTAAAAACCATTATCTCAATTATCGTTATAGTTGTCCTGGGCACAGCAGTTGGTTTTTCGCTCTATCTACAAGGAGTATCTGAAATAGGACCAATTGCAGCGAGTACAATTGCTTTTATGGAACCTCTATCTGCGACGGTCTGTTCCTCAGTATTCCTGGGGACGAAGTTTTTGCCTATAGATATACTAGGATTTTCGCTGATAATGACTTCTGTTGTAATTGTAGCGCTTTCTAAAACGAAAAGAGCTTAATTTAGATGGTAATGTAAAAAGTTCTATGAAAAAATAAAAGGCAAAAAACTAACTGGAATAATCAAAATGTGTCTTGGTTCTACCGCCACCCTTGACAAAAATAAGAAAATGCTGATGGAAAACTAACAAGGGCGAAGGGAACTCAAAAACAAGACAACACAAATAGCCCTTGAAATGTTCATTGTAGCATTTTCTTAAACATTTTTGTCAAGGGCAAGCCTTCGGTGGCTGCTGTTTCGGGCTCAAGAATCTAAAAACAAGACTTTTAAGCACAGGAAGATATGTATTCTTCGGAAAGCTGTATTAATTTGATCCATCTTGCAGGCATATTTGGGAGTACCTCCAGTTCAGGAACAACAACTGGCACACTAGCTTCCAATGATGCATGAGGTCTAAGAAAGTTAAAATAGACAGCAAATAATGTAACAAAGGTAACTGAGCCATGTTCAGCACCAAATCCATGAGATGACCTGTAATTTCCTTTAAAGGTACGGTTAAGACGTTCAATAATCTGCTTAAGAGGTCTAAGTTCCTTGGAAACAGGATCCTCATTAGTAAGGCCAATAACCTGAGAAACATCAAAGAAAATGTCATTCTGTGCAAAGAAATGTTGGGCTAGAAGGTAAATAGGATTACCATCAACAATGATATTAAGATGCTTAGGAATATATTTAAATTTAGATAAAACATCATCTAAAGCTATAATGGCTGATGGAGTATCACGATTAGGAGATACATGGTAAGAAAGAATTATCTTCTTAACAGCATCAAAGAAAAAGAAGATATAGTGCCATTTACCATTAACCCTAATGTATGTTTCATCACCGCAAATAGAATCTGACAACTCATATGGATAATGGTCAACAAATGGCTTGGTAATGACACTTACGGTATTAGCGTAATTAAGAACAGTCTGATGAGAGATATTTACCTGGTGTATATCCTTCATAATAGATGCAGTCTTTCTAGCACTGAGACCATAATTAACATAATAGGTCAAGACAAGACCAAGAACATGATTAGAAGCATAAATTTTAGGTAAAGCAACAGAACCTTTAACGGGAGAAATCCTGGATAAAGGCTTAAAGTCAATATTAAATGCTCTGTAAATATATCGCATTTTAAAGGTATGAGGTTTTTCTTCGAATAGTTCCTTTTGATCTTTAGATAAAGAATTAAGGTTTTTAACATAAAAAGAACAATCATTATTCTTACATTTGTAGATAACAAAGAATTTGCGGTCTTTAATAGGATCAAGAGTCTTATTGCAATGAGGACACCTTAAAATTACAGATTTAGAGAAAAAGTTTTTACGGTTAAAAACAGACTTACAGACTTTACACTTAAATTGGCCTTTACCACCATTGTTATCATAAATATAAATGTGGGGTGCACCACAACAAGGGCATGTAATAGATTCAGGAACAGGAACTTTAGAATTTACAGGTTTAAGCTCCTTACCCTTATCCAGTATATGTTTTCTAAGAAGGTCCTTGTAATCGTGCTTTTTGACCTTATCAAAGATAGGCATATCATCAACTTTAAGTTTACGGTATGGCTTATCAACTGGCTCATCAAGCTGCTTAGAAGCCTTGATGGCACCTAAACAAAATAAAAGATATAAAATAATATTGTTTTGAACTTGAATACATTGTAGTAAATAAGCTATAATATCGTACATGGATGACAATTCCTTTCTGGTTTAGATTGTTTTGGACGACGATATTATAACTAAGAAATGGATATTTGTCATCCATTTTTGTATAGAAATATAAATTATTTATCCCTTATTTAGGGGGTGGATATTTTTATTAAGATAAATGATTAAAAATCAAGGGTTGCCAGAGATTTTACATTAAAATCTTTGACAATACCCGTTGTCCAAAGGGGGTATCAGGTACCTGCTTCTATAAGAAACATCCCGCTTCAGCTGGTAAAGGCACTGTAGCTACACCTATTATAAATAGAAAGGGTAAATCGGAAGATTACTTTTATATTGAAAGTAAACAGGGCCTAATATCAGAGGCGCAGATGGGGAGCTTGGAGTTTCATACTTGGGGAAGTAATGTAGACCACTTAGATAAACCGGACATAATGGTATTCGATTTAGATCCTGATGAGGGAATGGATCTTTCTACAGTAAGGCAAGGGGTTATGGATGTTAAGGAAATTCTCTCTGAACTTTCCCTGAAGTCATACCTAAAAACCAGTGGAGGTAAGGGTTACCATATACTTGTTCCCCTACAACCATCTGCTAGCTGGGATGCCTTCTATGAGTTTTCAAGGCTTGTGGCTGTGGTTATGGAAAAGAAGTGGCCAGACCGGTATACAAGTAATGTAAGAAAGGCTAGCCGTAAGGGAAGAATCTTTATCGACTGGATTCGTAACGGTAGGGGAGCCACCTCTATAGCACCATATTCCCTAAGGGCAAGAAAAGGAGCTAAAGTATCAATGCCTATTTCCTGGGATGAGCTAGACACCGTTGCACCTGACGGTATCAATATGTGGGATGCACTCCAAAGGATTGACAAGGAAGATCCATGGAAGGACTTTTTCCAAAATAACCAAAGGCTAAAGTAAATAACCAATGGGAACCGTCCCCTTTGGTTATTTACTTGGCTTAACCTTTCTTTTTAAGGAGTTCGGTATTCAAATACAAATTAATAATAGTCCTGTCACTCTGGTAGATTGAAGTGTTTTCTTCAGCTATTTTTATTTCTCCACTTATATAATGGCCTATACTCCTTTTTTCATAGTAGCTCTTTATAATATTACCATTAGAAATGTGCTTATTAAGGGTCTCCTTTCTAAATAAGCATTTTATCTCTATTTGATTCTTAAGTAGTATTAGGGTATAGTTATTTTCCGGTCTGGTATTCTCTATATACTCCAAATTAACATAACCAAAGGATTTATCATTTTTCCCAAAGGGCTTCCTCACCTTAATTGGAATTAGGACCTGATCATTTAAATAAATGGGGACAGGGTATGAGGCATTTATCAGCTTTCCGTTTCTTTCCTTCATTGCATCTAAATCAACCATATGATGCCTTCCAATTCTCTTCATTACTGTAGTAATTGTATTTTCTAAAATAAGAGGATTTTCTTCCTCGGTATAAATCAGTGTACAATTACCTTGGTTAGCTATATATTTGGGAATTACTGCAATCAATCTCTTCTTTAGTGCTCTCTCCATTTTTTCACCCCTACTTCAATCAAATTCTATTTCTTATGTTCTACTATAACAGAACGAGTGTTCGTTATCAATAAATAAATAAAACACATGGACTTTCTAATCCTTACATCATTATATGAACTATATGACATTACACTAATGAAGGTATTCCTGCTTTCATAAATATAGTTGGAAGCTTTTCCTATATTAATTATTTAATTAAAAAAGAAGGATTATTAGATGTTTTGAATAATATATAGAGATAAGGGATTATTGTTTAAGTGTTCTTTTAAATGTAACGAGGTGATTTAATGATTACAGAATTCTTAGAGATTATACTAGAGATTGTCTTTACTTCTGTAACACCAGATAGGATGGCTAAGAAAGTTAAAGATAAGGATATAAGTGGAAATAGAAAAAGATTTTTAATAGTCATATATACATTAATATATTCACTTGCATTAGCTATTACCCTTCTTACTTTTGTCATAATTCAGGATAAATTAAACAGAGTTTTTGCTGCTATATTAATAGGCTTCTTGTCCTTTTTGCTAGTAAAGTTTTACTACCTAATATTAAATGATTAATTGGTAGAGTTCTGCTATTTAAGCAATATCAACATGAAAGGTGGTTTGGACTAATGTTTAAGAAAAAGAAAGATAATAATTCAGAAATAGAATTGGTATTACTCCGCTCAACAAATGATGATTTTGAGCTCCTGACGATTAAGAGCTTGCTAGAAGAAAATAATATCCCATATATTATCAAGGATCGTGGAGCTGGTGGCTATATGAGATTATTTGCTGGTGGATCCGTATTTGGGTCTGATATATTCATAGAAAAATCCCAGCTGGAAGAGGTATCAAGAATATTGGAAGATATTTTTCCTGAGGATAAAGAAGGTCAATAAAGTAGCAGAAGGAGAAAATAAATGACTACTATTATATTAGATAAGATTAAAAACCTAGACAGTGTAATATTTGATCTAGATGGAACTCTTTGGGATTCCACCAATGAAATTTTAATAGCATGGAATCAAGTGGTAGAAAAATACGATGATGTTATAAATAAGTTTACTAAAGAAGATATAGAAGGCTTTATGGGAACACCTATTGATAAGATTTTTAAGACTTTCCTTTTTTATCTAAATGATGATAAAATAAAGGAGATTGAAGAGAAATGCAGCAATAATGAAATGAAGTATATTGAGGCCCATGGAGGAAGACTATATCCTGGCCTTGAAGATGTGCTAATAGAGCTTTCAAAAAAGTATAAATTATTTATTGTAAGCAACTGTCAACACGGATATATCGAAAGCTTCTTAAAATATTACAGATTCGAGATATATTTCACTGATTTCGAGCATATAGGAAGGACAGGCCTTTCAAAGGGGGAAAATATTAAGCTAGTAATGGAGAGGAACAAGCTAAAGTCTTCTATATATGTAGGGGATACAGAGGGTGATCAATGGGCAGCAAAATTTGCCAATATCCCTTTTGTATATGCTAGATATGGATTTGGTGAAGTCGAAGACTATGATTATGCTATTGATGGTATAAAGGAATTGATTTAAGGGGTCAGTCTGACACCAGTCAAGATTAGGGGGGCAATATGGATAAAGAATTGATTATAGGAGCTATAGATTCATCATCTGATGGGATATTAATTTCAGATAACCAGGGATATGTAGTCTACTTAAATGATGCTTATGAAGAGACTACTGGGCTTACAAGAAAGGAACTGGTTGGTAATAGTTTAAACGATTTATTAGAAGCAGGAATAATAAACAAGGCACTATCTCTTACAGTGATAAAGGATAAGAAAAGAGTCTCAACAATTCATAAATATGTATCAGGCAAGTCAGCTTTAACGACTGCAAGTCCAATTATGGATTCAAAAAATGAATTAATTGGTGTAGTTTCCAATACTAGAAATATTACTGATTTGATCAATCTAAGAAATGAGCTATCAGATACAAGGAAATTAACTATTAAATATTCTGAAGAAATAAGACGTCTTAGGGAACAGGTTATTGAGGATAAGGATTTTATTTACTCTTCTAAGGAAATGGATAAAACAGTGAGGCTAGCATCAAGAGTAGCAAGATATGACACCACTGTTTTGATCCATGGTGAGTCAGGTACAGGTAAAGAAGTATTAGCTAAATTTATTCACACAGGCAGCCCTAGAAATGAAGAGCCCTTTATAAAGGTGAACTGTGCCGCAATTCCTAAGGATTTATTTGAAAGTGAACTATTTGGATATGAGGGAGGGGCATTTACTGGTGCAGGTAAAGAAGGTAAGCCAGGAATGTTTGAATTAGCAAATGGTGGCACTATACTTTTAGATGAAATAGGAGAGCTACCCCTACCTGTTCAATCAAAATTATTAAGAGTTATTCAAGAAAGAGAATTATTTAGAGTAGGGGGCAAGGAACCTATAAATCTAGATGTAAGAATACTTGCTGCTACCAATAGGGATTTAAAACAGGAAGTTCTGGATGGCAACTTTAGAGAAGATTTATTCTTTAGGTTAAATGTTATACCAATTACCATTCCTCCTCTTAGGGATAGAAGAGAAGATATACCTGAGCTTATAGTCTATTTCCTAGAAAAATTAAATAGAAAATATAAGCGGACGGTAACCATATCTCCTAAGGCAACCGAGGCGTTAACATCCCATACTTGGCCAGGTAATGTTAGGGAACTGGAAAATCTGATAGAATATTTATTTATTATGAGTAATAAGGAAGAAGTTAATATTGAAGACCTACCAACAAAAATAATCTCTAGACAGATGATGAATTCTACAGAAATACTAGAAAATTCAGAAGAAGCTAAACTAACCTACCTTCTAGAATTGTATGAAAAATATATTATAAAGGATACCATGGAGAACTTTCCATCCCTCCGTAAGGCTGCTAAGGCCTTGGGTGTACATCCTTCAACCCTGTCTAGAAAGTTAAAAAAATATAATATAGAAGTTAAATTGGAGGAAGAGTAGTGTTGCAAGTTTGCAATGATTATTAAAGTGTTGCGAATCTGCAAACGTTACTATTTTCAAGAAAACCTTTTCTTTGGTATAGAAGTGTTGCGATAATGCAACGTCTTATATGGGGATAAAATCTAGAATCGCTAAAAATAGCCCTTTCAAAAGTTGGCACGGGTCTTGCAATATATAATGGCATGAAACTACAAAGTGGTTGAGGGGAAAATGAAACTACTATTGTAGTGAGAAAAAACTTAGAAAGAAGGGGCGTATTAATAATGAGTCAAAGAGATGTATTATATTCACCAGATGAGAAGTACAAAGATAAGGGTGGTCAATATGGAATTGACCTAGATTTATTGCAAAAGGCATTTGAAGAAGCTAGTAGAATCTACAAGGAGAGAGGATTCCAAAGAAGAATGGGATACGGTAAGGCTCCTGCAGTAACTACAGTAGACATGGCTAAGGCTTGGATGTCAGATGGTCACCCATTCACTTGTGAAAACAATAATGAAATCTGTGCAAATGCACTTAAAGTATTAAATGCAGCTAGAAAATCAGGTGTTCCAATATTCCATACAACTACAGGATATGTAGGAAAAGAGCAATGGGACTTACCAAGATGGGATGAAAAAATTCCAATGCACTCACTAGATATTAACTCTGAGTGGATGGAGATAGATCCAAAGCTTGAGCCAAGACCAGAGGAGCCAGTAATCCACAAAAAATACGCAAGTAACTTCTTCGGAACTCACTTAGCTTCCACATTATATAAATTAGGCGTAGACACTGTAATAGTAATGGGTGCTACAGCATGTGCATGTGTAAGACATACTTGTATGGATTCAACAGGACACGGATTTAAGACAATCGTTCCAATAGGAACAATAGGCGATAGAGTACCAGGAGTTATTGAGTGGAACCTATTCGACATAGATGCAAAATTCGGCGATGTTGAGCCACTAGAAAACGTAGTTAAATACTTAGAAGGTATTGATCCAAGCGTTTACAACAAATAATTAGCAAGCTAGAAAGTACAATAAAAAAGGGAATACCACTATGATAAGTCGTATTCCCATTTATTTTGGTTAAAAGCAGTAGAATAGAAGCTACGAACTTAGGCAACAATTTGCTAAAATATCAGGGGTGGGCAAACGCATTCATAAAGGAAGGTTATTATCCTAATCAGCCTCATTAGCTGCAATAATATATGTTGTAGATAAATCAATCCTGTCATATAACCTTTTTTAAGGTTATATCAGACTGTTGACAAAGCATAGCTAGAAAAAATTTCTAGCTGTGCTTTTTTTGTTCTAAAAATGCCATATTATGTGTAATTTAAGCCGTTTTGGGTATATATAACACTAAGAGAGAGGTGTTAATATGCTATTTAAAAATTCTAAAAACAAAGTTGATCAAGTTCAAATGATTTCAATAGATCAAATGGTTCCCGAAGATCATATACTTAGAAAAATAGATAAATACATTAAATTTGATTTCATATATGAATTAGTTGAAGATTTGTACTGTCTTGATAACGGACGACCTAGTATAGATCCCGTTGTTTTGCTTAAGATTACCTTAATCCAATACCTTTTCAACATAAAAAGCATGAGACAAACAATTAAAGATATTGAAGTAAATCTTGCTTACAGATGGTTTTTAGGTTTTGATTTTTACGATAAAATACCTCATTTCACAACTTTTAGTCAAAACTACAGAAGAAGATTTAAAGATACAAACATATTTGAAGATATTTTTCAAAACATACTACTACAAGCCATTGAAGAAGGCTTAGTTGATACAAATATCCAATTTGTTGACTCAACACATGTTAAAGCACATGCCAATAGGTATAAGGTTGTTAAAGTAAAAGTGAAAAAAGAGATAAGATACTATCAAAAAAAGTTAGAAAAAGAAATAAACGAAGATAGAAAAAAACATGATAAAAAGCCATTTGATCCTAAAGATAAAGATGAAGAACTAAAAGAAGTAACAAAAAGCACAACAGATCCTGAAGCAGGACTATTCCATAAAGGTGAACATAAAGAAGTATTTGCATACAGCGTACAGACATCATGTGATAAAAATGGATGGATATTAGGTTTTAAATCATATCCTGGAAACTTACACGATGGAACAACATTTAAAGATTTCTTTGATGAAAAGTTAAAACGATTGAACCCTAAAAAACTAGTTATGGATGCAGGCTACAAATTCCCGGCAATAGCGAAAGAACTGTTTGATGATGGAGTATTTCCAGTATTTCCATACACAAGGCAAAAAACAAAACCAAAACTAGAAAACCCATTCTACAAAAGAGATTTTGTGTATGACGAATACTACAACTGTTACCTTTGTCCAGCAAATGAAGTATTAGGATACTCAACCACAAATAAAGAAGGATATAGGCAGTACAAGAGCAACCCAAAGATCTGTGTAAACTGTGGGTACCTAGGAAGGTGTACAAGTAGTAAAAAACACCAAAAGATAATAACTAGACATATCTGGCAAGATTATCTTGATATCTCAGAAGAATACCGGTATACATATAAAGGGAAAGCAGAATATAAAAAGAGAAAAGAAACAATAGAAAGGCAATTTGGGAGTGCAAAGGAATATCATGGATTTAGATATACCAATATGGTAGGTATAAAGAAAATGGATATGAAAGCAGCACTTACTTTTGCGACCCTAAATATGAAAAAGTTAGCAATAATCTTAAGTAAAAGAGATAAAAAGCCACCCAAAAATAATGGTGTTTTAAGAAAAATATTGAACTTTGCTAATAGATTTGTCAAAATAGAGCAAACCCTGATTTTTAATCAGGGTTTGTCTTCAGTCTGATATAACCTTTTTTAAGGTTATATGAAATGTAATATATTTACCAAATACTCCTTCAGGTAGTTGAATAAAACTCCACATATAGTTAAAAAAATGAGGTTGTTTTATTATGGTTTTAAGCCATCTCTAAGGTCTAGTAAATAATAAGATTAACTATTCAATGAAATAATGTTTAAAGAGGTGGATTATATTGATAAACGAAGCAAAAGTTAATGAAAAGTTTTCTTGGCCCATATTTTTATTGATGGGATTAACTACATTTATAGCCATGGTCGTGCAAAATGCTCCTTCAGGTGTATTACCACTGATGAGTCAAGGTTTAAATGTTGATGCTACAAAATTAGGGAATTTTGTAGGGATGTATGCCTTAGTTTCAGCAATATCAGCTATACCATTAACAACACTAACTGTTACAATGAATAAAAAACGTGTTCTAATGATGATTCTTAGTGGTTTTCTTATATCCAATTTAGGAATCGCTTTCGCTAGCACCTATACTATTGCATTTATCTTTAGACTAATAGGTGGAGTGTCCGCTGGTTTAATATGGTCAATGATCTGTCCATATGGTTTAAAATTAGCACCAAATAATCAACAAGGCCTAGCCATCACTGTTATCATTGGTGGGTCTACTATTGGAGTTAGTTTTGGAAGTCCGATATTTAATGTTATCGGAAATCAGATAAGTTGGAGAGTTGAATTTATTGCACTGGGTATACTCACTTTTATTACTATGCTCCTAGTTATATTTTTCTTACCATCTGTACCAGGAGAACAGCGTTCAAAATCTAACTCACCACTAGAGTTAATAAAGAATAGGGGTATTCAGAAGGTTATCCTCCTAACTGTGCTGTCAGTTATGGCGAATTATGGTCTATTTACCTACATGGCACTTTTAGTGCAAGATATCGGCTTTTCTGGAGGCATTGAGTTAGCTTCCTTATTATTTGGTATAGGCTCATTCATTGCGGTAATAATAGCCGGAAAATACTTGGATAATTATTTAAAGGGTACAGTCACTTTCATGATGGGAATAGGAGCAGTTTCTGCAGTATTATTCTTAGTCTTTGGGGGTACAACTGGAATTAGTCATATCAACTTCATCTTATGGGGAATTGGTTTTGGAGCCTTAGTTACAATATTCCAAAATGCTATAACAAGACAAGTCGTAGAAGGACAAAGTGTTGCAGTGTCTCTTCAATCTGCATCATTTAACTTTGCTATTATGGCTGGTAGCTCAATTTCTGGGATAATACTAACAAGTGGATCCCTAAGAAGTGTTATTATCCTGGCATTAGTGTTATTGGCTCTAGCAACATTCTTGTCAATAACTGATAAACATACATTAACAAAAGGAAAACTGTAAATTGTAAGTACAAAATACTAAATTTTTAAGGAGTGATTTTAGGTGAAAAAGTTTATCAATGCAAAAATTTATAAGAACAATGAAGCGACTGAAATCTTAGTAGAAGATGGAAAAATCAAAGAAATCGGTAATAACCTTGCAGATTGTGATGAGGTAATCGATTTAGGTGGCAAGCTAGTTACTCCACCTTATGTAGACCCTCACCTACATTTAGATTATGTATATACATTAGCTGAACTTGGAAAAACTGGTGCCGGCTCAGGAACGCTTTTTGAAGCAATTGAAATGTGGCCAGTATTTAAAAAGACTTTGACTGTAGAAAGTGTTAAGAAACTTGCTCTTAAAGGAATTATGGATGAGGTTTCCCAAGGGGTACAACATATTCGTACCCATATAGATGTAACAGACCCAAAATTCACAGGTTTAAAAGCTATGTTGGAAATGAAAGAAGAATTAAAGGATATAGTTGATATCCAAATAGTATCATTCCCACAACAAGGAATGTACACATATAAGGGAGGACGTGAATTAGTAGAAGAAGCACTTAAGATGGGTGCAGATGTTGTTGGAGGAATTCCACATTATGAACCAGCTAGAGAATTTGGCGAAAGATCTGTTCGTGACACAGTTGAACTTGCTATGAAATATGATAAGCTAATAGATGTTCACTGTGATGAGACAGATGATCCTCAGGCGCGCTTTATTGAGTTATTAAATGCACTTGTTTATTTGGAAGGTTATGGTGCAAGAACCTCAGCTAGCCATACTTGTTCATTTGGTTCAGCAGATGATTCATATGCATATAGAATGATAGACTTATTCAAAAAGAGTAAGATAAACTTCATCTCTAATCCAACTGAAAATGCGTATCTACAAGGTCGTCATGATACTTATCCTAAACGTCGTGGACTTACTAGAGTTAAAGAATTCATGGAACACGGTATTAATGTTGCATTTGCACAAGATTCAATAAACGATCCATGGTATCCAATGGGTAACGGAAATATGATGAATATACTTGACAATGGAATTCACTTAGCTCAAATCATGTCACCACAAGAAATAGAAAAAGATTTAGATTTAATTACTTACAATGGTGCTCGTTGTCTAAATATCCAAGACACATATGGATTAGAAGTAGGTAAAGATGCAAACTTTATCGTTCTTAACGGTGATAGCCCATTCGATGTAATAAGAAACCGTGCTAATGTTCTTGCTTCTGTTAGAAAGGGAGAATTCCTATTTAAGCAAAAGCCAGTAGAATATGATGTTAAACTTGATTTAGGTGTAACCTATTAATTCACCTAATAAAAGCCCTCTTGATTTTAAGGGGGCTTTTATTAGTTTTTTGTTGAGGGAGGGGATGTGTAGAAACTGCGATCAGTTTCATCAATGCTAAAATTAAATTTCATCATATAGTTCATTAGGTCTTATAAGTACAAGAGGTAATTTCTGTATGTTTAAAGAGATATAGATTTAAGTGAGTATTAATTATATGTTATGAAGAGATAATTATGTTATAATATATCCAAGCTAAATATCCAAGCTAAGTATTTGCACAATAACCAGTTCAAATCTAATTTTTAAAGGGAGACAAAATGTGGCTAAGTATTTAATTATTTGTTCCAGGTTATATCAACTAAAGGGATTTAGTGTTGCAAGTTTGCAATGATTATTAAAGTGTTGCGAATCTGCAAACGTTACTATTTTCAAGAAAACCTTTTCTTAAGCATGAAAGTGTTGCGATAATGCAACGTCTTATATGGGGATAAAATCTAGAATCGCTAAAAATAGCCCTTTCAAAAGTTGGCACGGGTCTTGCAATATATAATGGCATGAAACTACAAAGTGGTTGAGGGGAAAATGAAACTACTATTGTAGTGAGAAAAAACTTAGAAAGAAAGGGCGTATTAATAATGAGTCAAAGAGATGTATTATATTCACCAGATGAGAAGTACAAAGATAAGGGTGGTCAATATGGAATTGACCTAGATTTATTGCAAAAGGCATTTGAAGAAGCTAGTAGAATCTACAAGGAGAGAGGATTCCAAAGAAGAATGGGATACGGTAAGGCTCCTGCAGTAACTACAGTAGACATGGCTAAGGCTTGGATGTCAGATGGTCACCCATTCACTTGTGAAAACAATAATGAAATCTGTGCAAATGCACTTAAAGTATTAAATGCAGCTAGAAAATCAGGTGTTCCAATATTCCATACAACTACAGGATATGTAGGAAAAGAGCAATGGGACTTACCAAGATGGGATGAAAAAATTCCAATGCACTCACTAGATATTAACTCTGAGTGGATGGAGATAGATCCAAAGCTTGAGCCAAGACCAGAGGAGCCAGTAATCCACAAAAAATACGCAAGTAACTTCTTCGGAACTCACTTAGCTTCCACATTATATAAATTAGGCGTAGACACTGTAATAGTAATGGGTGCTACAGCATGTGCATGTGTAAGACATACTTGTATGGATTCAACAGGACACGGATTTAAGACAATCGTTCCAATAGGAACAATAGGCGATAGAGTACCAGGAGTTATTGAGTGGAACTTATTCGACATAGATGCAAAATTCGGCGATGTTGAGCCACTAGAAAACGTAGTTAAATACTTAGAAGGTATTGATCCAAGCGTTTACAACAAATAATTAGCAAGCTAGAAAGTACAATAAAAAAGGGAATACCACTATGATAAGTCGTATTCCCTTTTTGCAAATTATATACTAGCTAAAATCAATACTCAGCTGTACTAAGTGTTATTTTGTCATTCTGAGTAAAGCGAGAGTGCACTATTGTCCGTTTTGTCTCCAATTCTGTTTCTGACATCCAAGAATGACTTTAGTATGTTGTAACTTGTAATTCAATTAAGGGGGATGTATATGGGTTTATTAATTAAAAAAGGTGGTGATTTTTTATGCAAGATAAAAGTTATCTTCAAGCAGCTAATGATCCAATACTATGGATAATTTGTATACCATTGGTATTATTAGTAGCTGTGCAAGCGTTTTTATTTACAAGAAAAGCTATGAATGCAGCATCTGTAACGGCACTTGAAAAGAAACAATGTTACCAAGCTTTTAGAGTCGGTGCAACATCTGCTATTGGACCTTCGCTATCGGTTTTTGTCGTTATGGTTGCAATGATAGGAGTTATAGGTGGTCCTGTAACTTGGTTAAGACTTTCAATGATTGGTGCTGCAAATACTGAATTAACAGCTTCTCAATTAGGTGCCAGGGCAATGGGAGTTGAATTTGGATCTGCTGAGTACGGAATTACAGAGTTTGCGAATTCAGTTTGGACCATGGCACTTAATGGATGTGGTTGGTTGATATTTTGTGGCCTTTTTACAGATAAATTAGAAATACTCCAAGATAAAGTTGCAGGTGGAGATACTGAATTGATGCAAAAAATCTGTGGAGCTGCGGTTCTTGGAACTGCATCATTCTTGGTTGCGCTAAATTCAAAATCGATTACCGGAGGTATAGCGGCTGATAAATTAGCAGCAAGCATAGTAGCTGCAGTAGCGATGGTAATTTTTTCAAATATTGCTAAAAAAGCACCAAGATTAAGGGAGTATGCTTTAGGATTATCAATGATTCTAGGAATGATAGTCGGTGTTATAGTAATAAGACAATTAGGGGGTGCATAATGAAAACAGGAAGTACTTACAAAGAACTATTCACCGATCCAATAATTAGGCTCGGGAAAATAACCCTTTTAGTTGCGGTGCCTATGTCTTTATTCCCCGCAATCTATATAGGTATAAAGCATAATGCATTTCCACCTATTCAAAACATATTGACTGCTTGGTTTTTAGTTGCATCTATTTACGGCGTTGAATATTTTATGACACCTATTTCATACTATCCTATACTTGGAAATGCAGGTACTTATATGGCGTTTTTATCAGGAAACATAGCTAATGTTCGTGTTCCATGTGCTATTGTTGCTCAGGAAGCCGTTGGAGTTAATCCCGGAACTGAAGAAGGGGAGCTGGTAGCTACAATAGGTATGGGAGGATCGATAATTACAAATCTTATAGTTGTAACAATCGCAGCTTTGGCGGGTAATATAATACTTGCTGCATTACCACAAGGTGTAAAAGAAGCATTTAATTATGTATTACCAGCAATATTCGGGGCACTATTTGCGCTCTTTGCAATTAAATACCCTAAATTCGCAGCGTTTGGTATGGCCTTGGCAGTGTTTTTAGTATTTATCATAGGAACATTGCCAACAGTTGTAGTTGTACCGCTTTGCTCATTTGGAACTATTGCTTTTGCAATTTGGATGACGAGAAGAGAAAAAAAAGGCTTATTAAAACTCCTGGAAAGGAGTTTCAGACTGAAGACAAACCCTGATTAAAAATCAGGGTTTGCTCTATTTTGACAAATCTATTAGCAAAGTTCAATATTTTTCTTAAAACACCATTATTTTGGGGTGGCTTTTTATCTCTTTTACTTAAGATTATTGCTAACTTTTTCATATTTAGGGTCGCAAAAGTAAGTGCTGCTTTCATATCCATTTTCTTTTTTTATACTCTGCTTTCCCTTTATATGTATACCGGTATTCTTCTGAGATATCAAGATAATCTTGCCAGATATGTCTAGTTATTATCTTTTGGTGTTTTTACTACTTGTACACCTTCCTAGGTACCCACAGTTTACACAGATCTTTGGGTTGCTCTTGTACTGCCTATATCCTTCTCTATTTGTGGTTGAGTATCCTAATACTTCATTTGCTGGACAAAGGTAACAGTTGTAGTATTCGTCATACACAAAATCTCTTTTGTAGAATGGGTTTTCTAGTTTTGGTTTTGTTTTTTGCCTTGTGTATGGAAATACTGGAAATACTCCATCATCAAACAGTTCTTTCGCTATTGCCGGGAATTTGTAGCCTGCATCCATAACTAGTTTTTTAGGGTTCAATCGTTTTAACTTTTCATCAAAGAAATCTTTAAATGTTGTTCCATCGTGTAAGTTTCCAGGATATGATTTAAAACCTAATATCCATCCATTTTTATCACATGATGTCTGTACGCTGTATGCAAATACTTCTTTATGTTCACCTTTATGGAATAGTCCTGCTTCAGGATCTGTTGTGCTTTTTGTTACTTCTTTTAGTTCTTCATCTTTATCTTTAGGATCAAATGGCTTTTTATCATGTTTTTTTCTATCTTCGTTTATTTCTTTTTCTAACTTTTTTTGATAGTATTTTACCTCTTTTTTCACTTTTACTTTAACAACCTTATACCTATTGGCATGTGCTTTAACATGTGTTGAGTCAACAAATTGGATATTTATATCAACTAAGCCTTCTTCAATGGCTTGTAGTAGTATGTTTTGAAAAATATCTTCAAATATGTTTGTCTCTTTAAATCTTCTTCTGTAGTTTTGACTAAAAGTTGTGAAATGAGGTATTTTATCGTAAAAATCAAAACCTAAAAACCATCTGTAAGCAAGATTTACTTCAATATCTTTAATTGTTTGTCTCATGCTTTTTATGTTGAAAAGGTATTGGATTAAGGTAATCTTAAGCAAAACAACGGGATCTATACTAGGTCGTCCGTTATCAAGACAGTACAAATCTTCAACTAATTCATATATGAAATCAAATTTAATGTATTTATCTATTTTTCTAAGTATATGATCTTCGGGAACCATTTGATCTATTGAAATCATTTGAACTTGATCAACTTTGTTTTTAGAATTTTTAAATAGCATATTAACACTTCTCTCTTAGTGTTATATATACCCAAAACGGCTTAAATTACACATAATATGGCATTTTTAGAACAAAAAAAGCACAGCTAGAAATTTTTTTTAGCTATGCTTTGTCAACAGTCTGAAACTCCTGGAAAGGAGTTTTTTTAACGTCCTTTCTTTATGTTATAATTAGTTTAAGAAAATTATAATAGTGAGTTGATATGATGAAGATAAATTATCAGATAAAAATGGAAGAGCATTTGGATAGGATTGAAAAAAGTGGTGATACACCCAGACTACTCCTACACTCATGTTGTGGGCCTTGTAGTTCATATGTAATAAGCTATCTTGCTGATTATTTCCACCTGGATGTAATTTACTATAATCCCAATATCTACCCGGAAGACGAGTATGTACACAGGAAAAATGAGCAAATAAGGCTTATAGAGGAGCTTGAAACTAAAAACAAACTCGGTTTCTTAGACAGTGAATACGAGCCTGATGTTTTTAATTCTATTGCCATGGGCTTTGAAGATGAAAGAGAAGGTGGACTCAGATGTGGTGAATGCATTAAACAAAGGCTTGAAAAGACGGCCTTTTATGCATCAAATCACGGATATGATTACTTTACTACTACCCTATCGGTAAGTCCACATAAAAATGCCCAGTTAATAAATGTTTTGGGATTTGAATTGGAAGAAAAATATGGAGTTTCATACCTACCTGCTGATTTTAAAAAGAAGGGTGGTTTTTTAAAATCCATAGAAATAGCTAAGGAACACGAATTGTATAGACAGGACTACTGCGGCTGTAAGTACTCTTTAGCAAAGTCTGAAAATAGGAAAGGAAGTAGAGCTTAAATGTCCGGTGTAATTAAATCTTATGCAAGAGCTACTGTTACAATTTGGGGATTGATTTTTATTATAAGCCTAGTCAAGATGCCCATACTTTTTAGTTCTATCTTGACTGTACTATTGTACTCAATTCATTTTCCCGTTTGGAGATGGAGTTTGGGTAGTGAGCTGACTGATGACCACGATTTGAACTCTAAGATAAACCATATATCAGTTATGAGAAATGCATTTATTTTAGTTGGGGCCTTTCTAATAATGGAAAATCCCTCAATTTTAATACCTGTGTTTGCAATTACCGAATGTATTCAATTTATGAATCTGGCATATTTTTTCAATATGCCTAGACTTTATTTGTTTTCAATCCTATCGTCATTAGTGCTGCTTTTTTTAGGGATATATTTAAAAGCTTTTGTAATTGTACTCTTATTGATTTTATTTTATATTTTCGGGTATAAAAATTAGAAAGTTATGGATTTTTTAGTCTAAGTTTGTAACTCAATACCGAATATTTTTAATTATGCGGCTCAGTAGAGGTATGATATGAAAAGATTATTTCTTGCGATCGATATATCCGACGAAATTAAAAAAGATATAAAAAATTACCAAAATGCACTGTCTGAGATTACGAAAAAGTCTTCTATTACAGTTTTAGACAATATTCATCTTACTTTGCATTTTTTTGGAGACACAGCTGATGAGGATTTAGAAAAAATAAAGAAATTATTAAAAAATATCTCAAAGTATAATTCCGGTATTATACTTGAAACAACGAGATTGGGCGTATTTAAAAGAGCTCGAGAATATCTTGTTTGGCTCGGATTTAAAGCAGATGACGGTTTATCGAATTTAAAAAAGACGATTGATCAAACTCTAAGCTTTGAAGGTTTTAAGATTGAATCTCGGGAATTTAAACCACATGTAACTATAGCGAGGAGGACAAGTTTCAAACAGAGTGCTAGAGAAATCGATGAGATTAAGGTTATTAAGAGGATTCAAAGCGTTGAGAGTTTGATACTCTACTCTTCTCATTTTACGCATAGTGGGGTTCAGTACAAAGCTGAGGAAATAATTAAATTATAATTATGAAGGAGTGACAAAAATGATAGTAACAACTACAAATCAAGTTGGAAACAGAGAAGTTGATTCCTATTTAGGAATTGTTTTCGGTGAAGTAATCACCGGGGTAAATTTTATTAAGGATTTTGGAGCGGGTCTAAGAGATATTTTTGGCGGTAGAGCTCAAGGCTATGAAGAAGAGCTTATAAATGCCAGAAATGAAGCTATCCAAGAAATGATGCAAAGAGCTGCGGCATTAAATGCAGATGCAGTTATAGGATGTAAGATGGACTACGAAGTATTGGGGCAAGCCGGATCCATGTTAATGGTTACAATATCCGGAACAGCAGTAAGATTGAGATAAAAATAAGTCGCCTGGGTCTTATCTCCGGCGACTTTTTTCGTCTCTAAGTTTAGCTTGGCATTTCGGGCATCTTCTTAATTTATGCTTATCTTTTAAAAACCATAAAAAGCTCCTACAGTCAGGGCATCTATAATTATATGATAAATATGAATATATAGCAGCTCCAAGAACAGAAAACAAAAAGATAGGCCAAATCTTCTTAGTTAACAAGTAAATGGTTACACCGATTAGAATTCCCAAAAATATTGCAATCCGGGCAAATGCAGGATAGTTTTTAACTTTTTGGAATTCGAGAACGGTTATAGAATCATCTTTTTTATTTTTCAAATCTATCACATTCCTTTTAATAATTAGCTACTAGTGGTCATCACATAAAATAAGTCGTTATTTTTTACTTTCACTAAAGTCTTTTAGCATTTCAATGATATCTTCCATTTTCATCGCCCTTGAGCCTTTAACGAGGACAAAAGCATCGATTACATTTTCTTTTAAATCTTCAAAAAGTTCAAGCTTGGAATTAAAATGTTTTACTCTGGAAGCATCAAAGTTGAAGGATGCTGCTTCTGCTGCTGATTTCATGCTTTCACCGTAAAAATACACTAATTCAAGCTGGTTGGGATTCAGGTTTTCACCGATCTCTCTATGAAGTTTATCCGAGTCCTTACCAAGTCCGAGCATATCACCGAGAACTGCAATTTTTTTGCTGTGTTTATCCAGTGTATACAGGGTTTCCAGTGCAGACATAAGATTTTGAGGATTGGATTTATAACTGTCGTCCAAGATATCAAAATCATTTAATGCTATTAGTTCGTTACGCATCCCGGTCTTTGAAATATGATTGAAACCGTCCTGGATCTGTTCGACATTTATACCGAAAAGTTCTGATACTCCAATACATGCAGCTGCATTGTATACTTGGTAAGAGCCTAATATCGGCAAATGATATACTACTCCATTTACTGTAAAGTCTGTGCCTTCTGCACTACTCTGTGCATTATCAATCATATAAGCATTAAAATCTTTATATCCGTAATTTAATATCTTTTGTGGAATATCGTGTTTCTTTACTTCATTTCTTAGTATTTCATCATCGCCATTGTATAAAAATATGCCGTCATCAGGTAAGCCTTTGACAATATCGAATTTTTCTAGGGCTACATTTTCTTTTGTGAACAATTCTTCCAGATGCGAATCTCCAATATTTGTTATTATTGCTACATTGGGTTTCGCCATCTTTGTAAGGACTATTATTTCCCCAAATCTTTCAGTACCCATTTCAACTATTGCAACTTCAGTATCTTCAGATAAGTTTAATAGTGTCAGCGGAACTCCTATTTCATTATTTTCATTCCCCTTATTGAATGCGGTTTTATACTTTTTCGAGAGTACACTGGCAAGCATGTCCTTGGTTGTCGTCTTTCCATTTGATCCTGTTATGGCAATTATTTTGACATCAAGTGAAAGTCTATAATTCATTGCCAGAGTATGGAAAGCTTCCAGACAGTTATCTACTATAATGAGAGGGATATCAACATCCGGAATCTCATGAGAGCTTTGCCAAAGTGATGCTGAAGCGCCTTTTTCAGCGGCATTTTTAATGAAAGCATGCCCGTCAAACTGTTCTCCTATTATAGGGATATATAGATTGCCTTTTTCAAGTGTTCTGGTATCTTTGGAAACACCGCTGATAATTATTTCTGTATCCGGTTTGTTTGTTAATTTACCGCCTGCCATTTCGCAAACATTTTGTAGTTCTTTTACAATCATTTTAATCAACTGACCTCTGAGTTTTCTTCTTTTCTTTATATTCTTCCAGTGCAAAAGCAATTAATTTTTCAAGCAGTGAAGAAAAGTCTGTATCATCTGTAGGTTTCCATAATAAAGGTGCCAGACTCGTTCCCGTCATTCCGGGGAAGGTATTGATTTCGTTGACTAGCATTTTTTTGTCTGAATCTCTCATAAAGATATCAACTCTTGCAATACCTTTACAGCCCATCAACTCGTATGCTTTAACAGCGGTTCTTCTGACCTCATCTTCCTGCTCCGGTGTAACTTCAGTTGGAGCTTTGATTACTGTAGTCCTATCGAAGTACTTGGATTCGTAGTCGAAAAACTCATGACCATCTACAACATGTTCTCCGGGTAGGGAAGCTACAGGAAAATCATTACCGATAACCGATACTTCAAGTTCTCTTCCGATTATAGCTTCTTCGACAAGTATTTTTTTGTCGAATCTAAAGGCTGTATCTATTGATTTTAATAGCTCTTCTTTATTATCTGCTTTTGTTACTCCAACAGATGATCCTGCATTTGCAGGTTTGACAAACATAGGATAATCTATTTTTGCTTCTATTTTTTGGATGATTTCATCGCTTTTAACGAGATAATCTTGCTGGATGATACCCATATACTTAGCTTGAGCCATCCCGCTTTGTTCCAAAATCTGGTTAGTAAACACCTTGTCCATACATGCTGCGGAAGCTAAAACTCCACTTCCGACATATGGTACGTCCAGAACTTCCAGGAAACCCTGGATGATACCGTCTTCTCCATATGTTCCGTGTATTGACGGTATAAATAAATTATTTTCGTCGACTCTGTAATTGCCATATAGAAATTTACCGATGGATTCGGCAGGTTTCATTTCGGTTTTGCTTATAAGCTCTTCGGGTTTTTCTATTCTTTTTTCAATTTTATCATGTTCTACCCATGCACCTTTTTTATCTATGTAAACGGGATAGATATTGTATTTACTTTTATCTAAATTATTTATTATATTCATAGCGCTCATCAGCGATATTTCGTGTTCAGCACTTATTCCTCCACAGAGGACATATATATTGTCAAGCATGATAAACCTCCTTTTACTGATGATTATCCTATCATAAATATTAGTATAAATCAATGGTACAATTGGGTAAGTATTCAATAGAAAGGCTTGAATTATTTATATAACTAAAGTATTATTACATAATATTCATATTGCTTAATCATATACTTTACCCAATTCTATGCTCTAAAAGTGATATAATTATAAAAAAGGGTAAAATAATAAGTAGTAGATATTATATAGGTTATATTTTAAGAATCACATAAATTGAGTTGTTCTGATGGCAAAATGTGAATGGAGGAATTAATATGGATATAGTTAGAGATAACGAAAGATTTTATGTTGGAGAAAAACAGAATCCCGATGCATTTTTAAGTTTCAAAAATAAAGACGGTATTCTTTATGTCAATAGTACTTTCGTAGACGCTTCACTTAGAGGACAGGGTGTCGCAGCTAAATTGGTTATGGAACTTATAAATTATGCAGTTGAGAATGAGTTTAAAATTAAACCAATATGTAGCTATGTCGTAAAGTATTTTGAAAAGAATAAAGAATATAGCGAATTACTGGCTTAATGGAGATTGAAATGGACAGTGACAAAAATATTAATGAAATTGGTAATAATTCAATAGCTGAAGTCGATGTAGATAGAATTGATGACGATAGAAGCGAAGTTGATACGAGACAATCCAGAAGAGCGAGCTGCATCATACTTCCCATTACATCACTTCCTTCACCTTATGGGATAGGAACAGTGGGGAAGGCAGCCTATGATTTTATAAAATTTCTGGCTGACAGCGGGCAAAAATATTGGCAGATACTGCCTATCGGTCCGACCAGTTATGGGGATTCACCATATCAGTCCTTTTCTTCGTTTGCAGGAAATCCGTACTTAATCGACTTGGAATTATTAGTTGAAGACGGGTTATTGGAATATGAGGAATTTGAAAATGTTAACTTTGGAGACAATCCTGAGTATGTTGACTACTCACTTATGTACCTCTACAGATTTAAAGTGCTTGAGCTAGCCTATAAAAGAGGTAAGGAAAGTTTAAAAGAAGAAGTTAAAAAATTCAGGACTCAAAACAGTTATTGGATAGATGATTATGCACTATTTATGGCTGTTAAAAAACATTTTATGGATGCTTCGTGGATAGATTGGCCTGAAGATATAAAACTGAGAAAACCTAAAGCAATAAAAAAATATATGACTGATTTAAAAGATGAAGTAGATTTTTACATTTTCCTTCAATACCTTTTCCATAAGCAATGGACGATTCTAAGAGAGTATTCCAAGAGACATGGTATTGAAATTATAGGTGATATACCAATATATATTGCTATGGACAGCGCGGATGCTTGGGCATATTCAGATATCTTAATGCTTGATAAAAAAACACTTAAGCCACTGGAAGTAGGTGGATGCCCACCTGACGGTTTTTCTGATGACGGACAACTATGGGGCAATCCCGTATACGACTGGGATTATCAAAAAGAAACGGGATATGAATGGTGGATTAAGAGAATAGAGATAAACTTAAAGTATTATGATATCTTAAGACTCGATCATTTTATTGGATTTTCCAGTTTTTGGTCCATCCCATATGGCGATGAAACGGCCAAATATGGCGTTCGTAGACCTGGACCGGGATATGAGTTCTTTGAGAAATTGGAGCAAAGATTAGGAGAATTGCCAATAATAGTTGAAGATCTTGGTGTTCAGTCTGAAGAGGTATTTAAACTTAAGAAAAAAGTAGGATATCCAGGAATGGCCGTCCTGCAATTCGGTTTCTTCCCATTTGAGGATGCAGATTATATACCTCACAATTTGGAAGAAAACACCATAGTTTATACCGGGACGCATGACAACCAGACTATCAGAGGTTGGCTGGAAGGCTTGAATGAAAGTGAATTTAAGTTTGTAAAAGACTATGTTAATTTAACAGAAGAAGAAGGATACAATTGGGGTATGATAAGATCGGCAATGATGTCGCATTCCAGACTTGCAGTAGTGCCGATGCATGATTATTTAAACCTTGGTGATGAGGCAAGAATAAATGAGCCTTCAACCCTAGGTAATAACTGGAAATGGAGAGTTCTTAAAAGTAAATTGAATCCTGAACTAGCAGCAAAAATACGCTATATAACCAGACTTTATGGGAGGATGAATTAATGACTGATGATAGAAGCAATAACTTACCCTTAGACCAGCTTAAGAGCTTTTTTGAGTATGCTCTTAAGGTGAAATTCGGGAAGACCATTGAAACGTCAACTAAAGAGGAGAGATACAATGCATTGGCTACGGCTATAATGTCATTGATATCTGATAAGTGGATAGAAACTACGGAAAAATCGAAAACAGAAAGAAAGGCGTATTACTTTTCTGCCGAATTTCTAGTTGGTAGAGCACTGGGGAATAATATATTAAACCTGGGCATTCAAGAAGATGTAGACGAACTGCTCAAAGAGATAGGCCTCGAACTTAATGAGCTTGAAGAACTTGAAGAAGATGCAGCACTTGGAAACGGTGGTTTGGGAAGACTAGCCGCATGTTTTATGGAATCAGCAGCGACAATGGATATACCTCTTGATGGATATGGAGTAAGGTATTCGGAAGGACTCTTTAAGCAGTCATTTGTGGACGGTTTCCAACATGAAGAAGGAGACGCTTGGATAAAACACGGGTATCCATGGTCAATCAGAATGGAGTCAGATAAGCAGATAATACATTTTAAGAATCAGTCTGTAGTTGCAGTCCCATATGATATGCCCGTTATAGGTTATAAAAACGGGGGTATCAATACCTTGAGATTATGGCAAGCTGAAGCAATCAATAGATTTGATTTCACTAAATTTAATAATTTTGAATACGACGAATCTGTAAGAGAGCAATCAAGAGCAGAAGATATCACAAGAGTTTTATATCCAAATGATATTCAATGGGCAGGAAAATTATTAAGATTAAAGCAGCAGTATTTCTTTGTCAGTGCATCTTTAAAAGACATAATAAAAAAATATAAGGAAAATTTCCCGGGAGATACTGAATTTAAGGACTTTTCAAAGTATCACGCCATACAATTAAACGACACTCATCCCGTTATAGCAATTCCTGAGCTTATGAGACTTTTCCTAGACCATGAACATATGACTTGGGAAGATAGCTGGGAGATTGTTACCGAGGTGTTCTCATTTACAAACCATACCATTTTACAAGAAGCGATGGAGGTTTGGCTTGAGAGCATAATGGATGAGGTAAGTCCTAGAATCGTAGAAATAATTAAGGAAATTGATAAGAAATTTATAGCATCATTGCAAGACAAAAACTATAGCTATGACAAGATTAATTGTCTGAGAATAGTTAGAAATAATAATATTCATATGGCTTCTCTTGCACTTTACAGTTCACATAAAGTAAATGGAGTAGCTCAGCTTCATACTGAAATACTGAAAACAGATACTCTAAGTCAGTGGTATGCACTATATCCTGAAAAGTTTATAAATATGACCAATGGAGTCACACCTAGGAGATGGTTGGTATACAGCAATCCTGAACTGGCGGCTTTAATAACTGAGCTTCTAGGTACTCAGGACTGGATTACTAATTTAGAGATGTTAAAGGAACTTGAGAGATTTGCGGACGATGAAGCTGTACTGAATAGACTAAATGAGATTAAGTATAATAATAAACTTAGACTGGTAAAATATATTAAAGAGGTAGAGGGCATAACAATAAATCCTGATACCATCTTTGATGTTCAGGTTAAGAGACTTCATGAGTACAAAAGACAGCTTATGAATGCACTTCATATAGTGGATTTATACTTCAGATTAAGAGAAAATCCTGATTTGGATATCATTCCTAGAACCTTTATATTTGGAGCCAAAGCAGCTCCCGGTTACTTTAGAGCCAAGGCAATAATCAAATTTATAAATGAGATCTCCAGAGTTATAAACATGGATAAGAGAGTTAACGATAAATTAAAAGTTGTCTTCGTTCAAAACTTTAGAGTATCCTATGGAGAGAAGATATATCCTGCAACAGATGTCTCTGAACAGATTTCAACTGCAGGTAAAGAAGCATCAGGTACTGGAAATATGAAGTTCATGATGAATGCTACTCCGACTCTTGGAACCTATGATGGAGCCAATGTTGAAATAGTAAGAGAAGCTGGATTCGAAAACAACTTTATATTCGGTGCCAGAGTTGAAGAAATTCGAGAGATATACGACAATTATAATCCTATTGAATTTTATGCAAGTGATTATGACATAAAAAGAGCCGTGGATTCACTTATCAGCGGGGAGTTCTCCGACAATGGTTCATACATGTTTCTAAATATATTTAACTCACTTGTACTAAGAGATTATCCTGAAAAACTGGATCAATACCTCGTATTAAAAGATTTCAACGCTTACAAGGAAGCTCAAATGGAAATCGATAAGGCATATCGTGATAAAATGGGTTGGGCGAAAAAATGCTTGATTAATCTCGCAAACTCAGGAAAATTTTCATCGGATAGAACGATAATGGACTACGCAAGAGAAATCTGGAGAGTAAAATAGAAAAAGCCCCCGAAAATCGGGGGCTTATTTTTATCATAGTGTGGTTTTATTAGGTGGAACTTCGTTCATAGGGTTATCTGCGTCAGTATCAACATTCTTACTAATTTCGGTAGGAATGACATCGGATATCAAGTCACTTGGGATGTCAGAGATATCCTCAATTCCGCTCTTAGTAAGGAATGGATAATTTTCAGCATCCCTCATTTTCTCCATCCAACTAGGATCATCTTGTGGTACATACTCTTTCCATTCGTCATCGATGATTACTTCAGGTCTCTCCATAATCAATAAGATATTGCCGTTTGCTACTGCCTCTTCATATCTTCTAGCTTCTTCATCGGACAAACCAATTCGATGCCATTTATCGATCATGCTTTCTTCTCCTCTGAAAAATGCTTTAATTCTCTTCCAGAAGGTATTTTCGTCGTCGGTATGTGTATGAGCAAGTCTATATTCAACTAATTTTGCGATTTGCTCTTTGTTTTTTGCCAGTACAAAGAAGTCATCGCCAACGATACCTTCAGCTTTTAATTCAAGTATTCTATCGATGACCGGACTTTCAGAATCGTACATTTCAACTTTGTAAATCATAAAAACACCTCTTTCTTTTTGTTCCTACTATTTATATACCACTGTTCAGCTGTTATTAAACGTAAAGTTTTTTGTTAAATTTTAAGGTTATTGATTATTTACAACAAAAGCGAAACAATTTAATAATAAATAAAAAAACTCCGGAAAAGATTCCGAAGTTTATTTACTGATTGCCCAGAAGGGACCGCCTGCCGATGATACCGGTGACGCCTGTGAGAGAATTGTATCTATGTCCCACTGCATAAAAACATGTTCCAGTTTTACCGAATCGGAAATGGTAACTTTACCGTTCGGTTTTATTTCTCTGATTATAAAAAAGTGACCGTCATCAGGTGAGAAGATTCCGTGCCCTGAAAGTGCAACTACTATCTTTCCGTTATTTAGAGCAGTTCTGATATCTTCTGCACTTGCACGATATAGAGGTT
The DNA here is from genome assembly GCA_036321625.1 of Peptoniphilaceae bacterium AMB_02. Taxonomy (NCBI): domain Bacteria; kingdom Bacillati; phylum Bacillota; class Tissierellia; order Tissierellales; family Peptoniphilaceae; genus Microaceticoccus; species Microaceticoccus formicicus. The sequence continues at coordinate 2,298,064 of CP143259.1, read as the reverse complement.
CTACATTTAAACCGAAAGCCTTGGCAGTCTCAGGTATGAGAGCGTGGCTTGAACCGTTTCCCACGGCACAATATCCATTTTCATATGCCCAGTCACTCATCTCCTTGGGGTTCATCTGAGTATCTGTCAAGCTCGAAACGACAGTTGCCATTACAGTCGGACCACAGCCATGCGTACCGATTGGATCTTGAGGACCATATAATTGTTCAGCCCATCTTTTATCCATTTGATTATAATAAATTAGCGAACCTACAGCAGAATCCATTTTAAAATCGTATTCGCCATTCTTTTTGTTTTTGTCCTCATTTGAGGCGCTTTCCTGCTCTTCAGGCTTTTCTTCCTCTGCACGGGAACCGGGTTCGATTACTGCATCAGAATCATCCTTGGCTTCAATATCTTCTACTTTCTCTTTATCTTTCTTTGACTTAGCTTTAATAGTGTCCTCTTTATTCTCAACCCAAACAGCTTTACCTGAGTCGTTGCTGACATTGGCGCTGTTTTTTAGGTTTGAATTCAATGCTGGAAGAAAGAATTTTATAAAAACCAAGGTCAAGAGCACTATTATTGTAGAAGAGAACAAGATGTATTTAGTTTTCTTTACTTTTGTTTTTCTAATCGGACGTCTAACGCGACTCCTATTGTTATTATGATACATAATATCCTCCAATATTTTAAGGAGCATCTCTGCTCCCTTAGTTATTATATATAAAAAATAATGTAATTTCAATAATATTACTATTTTGATATATTATAAAATCTGAATATGGGTATATTCTATAAAGAACGGTTAATTATAGGATTTTTGAAAATATTAAAAAATATTAACGATTTATGTAAAACATAATTTCTACATATTTTTTAATTATACTATGCTCATAAGAGGTGATGAAAGTGAATGAAAATAAAAACAATCCTAATTCGGATTACAATACAAATGAATCCGGAAATAATATCGACAGAGAAAGAAGATATGACACTGAAAGCTTTTTAGATGATGAAAAGTATAGGCAAGACAGAATTAACTCTTATGCCCATTACCATGAATATTCAGAGAATGATAATTCAATTTTTAATAATGACTACAAATATGAAAATACAAGCCACAGGGCAGAAGAGGCACAAACTAATACAGATGGGGTTAATTCAGAACAAGTCAGAAAACTGGTTAAAGAAGAAATGGCCAGAGGAAAGAAAAAACCTTTTGGTAGAATTTTATCAGCACTTATCTTTGGTTTAATCGGATCGGTTATGGGGATAATGCTATATACACAAGCACTACCGTTTTTTAACAAAAACCAACCGGTAAGTAATACAGGTAACGGAAGTACTGCCGTACAAATCAATGCGATTGATCCGGTTAATATAGAATCTGCAGTAAATGAAAAAGCAGGAAAATCAGTAGTTGGTATCTCCACAAGAATTCAAACGGGAAATGATATTTTTTCTTCGGGAGTCGGAGAAGGAGTAGGATCCGGAGTTATAGTCAGTGAAGACGGCTATATATTGACTAATTCCCATGTAGTCAACGATGGCAAAACTGATCAGATAAAAGTTGTATTTGCAGACAAAGAAAGTGTACCTGCAAAATTGGTTTGGCATGAACCTTCGCTGGATTTAGCAGTTGTAAAGGTTGAAAAAACTGGCTTAACACCTGTAGAACTTGGTGACAGTGATTCTATCAAAGTAGGTGATAAAGCCATAGCTATCGGAAATCCGTTGGGTCTTGATCTTCAATCGACCCTGACTTCAGGATATATTTCCGGGTTGGGCAGAAGTATAACCATGCAAAATGGAACCTCAATGGATGGTTTAATTCAGACAGATGCAGCCATCAATAGAGGTAATAGTGGTGGAGCCTTGTTAAATGCTAAAGGACAGCTGATTGGAATCAATACTGCCAAAGCATCAGGCGGTGAAGGATTGGGCTTTGCAATTCCGGTCAATACAGCTGCTGCCATAGTTAATAAAATTAAGACTACTCAAAACTTCGAACCGGTAGTAATGGGGATAAGAGCTGTAAACGTAGATTACTACAAAAATATGAAAGGTGAAGAACTAAATGCAAAAGACGGTATAATCGTAATAGATGTCGTACCGGGTTCACCTGCAGACCAAGCCGGTATTAAGAGTATGGATATAATAACAGGAATAGATGGTAAAGAAATCAAATCCATGGCACAGCTAAAAACCGTACTGCTTGGATACAATCTGGGAGACGGTGCAAGAGTTATGGTCCAAAGAGATAATTCCAAAGTTGAACTGGACATCAAGTTTACCGGAGAACTAAGATAAAATAAACATTAAAAACGGAACATATCACATTTTTGTGATAGTTCCGTTTTTTATTTAAAACTATAATAAGTAGAGCTCAACTTCTTCTCCTACGGCTATAGGCTCAGAGCCTTCGGGGATGTCAACAAGGCAATTACAACTGATCATGCTGGACATAACTCCGGCATCGTGTTTATTGGAAAACTTTACCATTCCGTTTTCGTAACTTGCCCTTACCAGGCGCCTTACTCTTGAAGCTTTGTCAAAAGAATTAATCGTAGTTGATTTTATCTTTTTCGGAAAGACACTCTCAACATTGGATAATTTAGCTAGGATTCTTCTGCCGAAAATTTCAAAGGTTGCCAGTGCCGCAAAAGGATTACCGGAGAGTCCAAGAATAGGTACATCACCGTATTTATAAACTACCATATGTGAACCGGGCTTGATTCTTACCTTTTCAAAAAGCGGTTTGGCACCAATCTCTAGTAAGGAAGATGGGATATAGTCCTTTTCTCCAACCGAGACCCCACCGGTTGATATTACAAAATCAGTATTTTTAATGAGATTCAGAAAATCGGATTTCAAACTCTCCACATCATCTCCGCATCTACCGGTTACGATATTCTTAAATCCCAACTCCTTAAGTCTTTGAATAAAGGTCATACTATTTGAATCGTAAATCTTTCCTGCGCTTATATCGGATTTATAATCTACAACTTCACTTCCGGTACTTAGAACTCCTATTTTCAATTCCCTAAAAACTTCTACATCGGCAATGCCCATGCCTGCCAATAATCCGATTAAAATTGAATTTAAACTTCTGTTTTTAGAAGTTATCAAATCGCCAATTTTTAAGTCTTCTCCTTTTGGAATATAATTATCAAAAGGGGAAAGTTGAGCTTTCGTCTCTATGTACTCATCATAGACATCAACCAGTTCCTGTTTTAATATCGTATTTGCTCCTTTTGGAATCATCGCACCGGTCATAATCCTGGTAGCCAGACCTTCCTCTATTTCATATTTAGGGACATCTCCGGCATATATCTTTTCAATGACTTTAAATCTTGTAGAATCGCCTTTTACCAAATCTTCAGCTCTAATCGCATAACCATCGAGTGGAGATCTGTCAAATAGAGGGATATCGATGGGAGAGTAAATATCCTCGGCAAGGACTCTGCCAAGTGCATCGATAATATCAATTTTTTCGGTATCCTTAATAGAACCGATATGTTCATCTATTAAATTAAGTCCTGTTTCCAAATCTATTCTTTTCATACACTGCCTCCAAAATGTAATACCCATATTAAAAAACAATTAATTTTTGTTAATTTATTTTAATTCTATCACATTTTAGTGAATAGAGGTATAATGAACCTATGGACTTGTTTTATTTTATGTATGTATTAGGATAAAGGAGTGCGTTATGATTATTGAGAACAGAATGATAATGATAGGTGCAACGGGGAGAAACAGCGGAAAAACTTCTCTGGCATGTGAAATAATAAAAAACTACAAGGATGGTTTAAATGTCGTAGGACTAAAGATTACAACAATAGAGTCAAGAGATATGTTATGCCCAAGAGGTGGTGAAGGTTGTGGAGTTTGTACCAGTGTAGAGGGAAATTATGATATAATACAAGAGATGGGCAGTGGAACTGACAAGGACACTGTTCGATTGCTCGATGCAGGATGTTCATCTGTTTATTGGATTAGAACTCATAAAGAATACATCTTACAAGCATATGAGGAGTTTCTTAAATTAGCAAAAGATGCTGATTTAATCATCTGTGAATCCAATTCTCTTAGGCATTATGTAAAGCCTCATCTATTCATAATGATTAAGAATACGAGTGATGCATTTATAAAACCTACTGCTGCTTCGGTTATAGAATATGCAGATTATATTATTTCAAAATACGATGTACTGGAATCAAAATCATTTACAAATGAATTGCTGGTCAATTTGGACAGGAGAAATATATGAATGATAGAACGCTAATACAGGAAAGAGACATTCTTAATTTAATAGAAGAAAAGAAATTGCCCGAGCTAAAGGGATATATATCCCAGCTCAATCCGGTTGATTTGGCTGAAATAGTCGATGAGCTTGACGAGGCGAACTCGCTTTTGGTTTTAAGACTTCTTCCCAAAGAACTTGGAGTAGAAGTATTTAGTTACTTTGATGTGGATAAACAAAAAGAGATGGTATCGCTTATTACCGATGCGGAGCTCAAGTATATTTTAGATGAACTCTACTTTGACGACATGATCGACTTACTTGAAGAGATGCCTGCAGAGTTTGTATCGGATGTACTTAAAAATGCACCACATTCAGAGCGAAGGCTGATTAATGAATTCTTAAATTATCCTAAGGATTCTGCCGGATCTATAATGACCATTGAATATGTGGCTTTGAAAGAAGAGATGACAGTTCAAGAAGCCATAGACCATATAAGGGACATAGGTATGACCAAAGAGACGGTATATACCTGTTATGTAACTAGTAGATCCTCAAAGCTAGTTGGAATAGTATCTTTAAGAAAATTGGTTACAGAAGATATCTCCAAAAAAATTGGGGATATAATGGATACTGAAATAATTACCGTAAACACTCTTGACGACCAAGAGGAAGTAGCTGAAGTATTTAAGAAATACGACTTCTTGGCGATTCCGGTAGTCGATAATGAGTATAGATTGACAGGTATTATTACGGTTGACGATATCATGGATGTAATTGAAGAAGAGGCTACGGAAGACTTCCAAAAGATGGCTGCGATGGCACCATCTGACGAAGAGTACCTGGAAACGCCGGTAATAAAACTGGCAAAACACAGAATTACATGGCTTCTAATACTTATGATATCAGCTACCTTCACGGGTGCAATTATGGACGGCTACCAAGATGTCTTGTCAAAGATAACTCAGCTAGTAGTATTTGTCCCGATGCTAATGGATACGGGAGGTAATGCCGGCAGTCAGAGTTCAACACTTATAATACGTGGATTGGCAATAGGAGATATTCAAATAAAGGATTTCTTCAAGGTAATAAAGAAGGAAACCGCAATTGCATTATTGGTAGGTTCAATACTTGCAGTCGTTAACTTCTTAAGACTTATACTTGTAGAAAGAATGGATATGACGATATCATTTGTAGTTTCTATTACTTTGGTTTTTACTGTACTAATGGCAAAATTGGTAGGTGGAGTACTGCCTATAATTGCTAAAAAACTGAAACTAGACCCCGCTATAATGGCAGGTCCATTGATAACTACATTGGTTGATGCCGGATCACTTATTATTTACTTCAAAATCGCATCAGCATTACTAAATATTTAAAAACCGTAAATGGGTTTTATTAAGGTTCTTTGTCAAATAGTGTTGGTATATAAATTAATCACAAACTATTAATGTCAGGCAGCGTTAGCTGCCTGACGTTTTTTTACACTTACAGTGTCTTTTGGTACTATCATTTTCTTGCAAATTAATATTCGATTCCTAAAATGATAGTACGACCTGTATCCGAAAGCAACTCTTTTTAAACACTTAATAAAATTATTAATACCTTCTAAACATCCATTTGTAACATTCACTTCTAAGCAATTTTTTACGTACTCAAAGTCCTTTAAAAGCGTGTTAATACTAGTTTTCATAGCATCTGATACCTCATCTGAATAATATTCTAAATGTGCCTTTAAGGAGGCAATATCTCCGTTTTCTACATCCTTTAAAAGAATCTGATAACAATCATAAGTATTTAGAAGTGTTTTGTTGACACTAATACTATCCATAACCACATCTCTAGCACTTTTCCATCTTTCAAAATGTATCCACTTTCTAAAACGTGTAGAATTAAGCTTTAAATAAGGCTTTTGTATCAGCTTCCAATACCTTTTTAACCTTTTGTATTCCATAGAATACTTAGAAAAACCATTCATAACTTCTATTCTTGTTTTGTTCAATGCTCTAGATAAGTGGTTAACTATATGGAACTTATCAAATACTATCTTAGCATTAGGGAAAAGATCAGAAATTAGACTAATGTATGGCTGATACATATCTATACATATACTTTTAACCGATTCTCTAGCACATTCACTAAACCTAGAAAAATAGCGCTTAAGATAGTGTAATTGCCTGTTTTCAACAATATCGATAATATCATGAGTAATAGCATCACAGAAAATAAAGCTCATAGATCCTTTAGCAGTTTTTGTGGATTTAAACTCATCAAAACATAGATGTTCTGGTAAAAACTGATAATTAGGCTTAAACTGTTCAAAAGCTTGATCTACACATTTAGAAACCGTAGAATGAGAAACATAATGTAAACTAGCAACATCTTTTTCACTTACTTTCATGGTCAAATTAGTTGTAATATGAGCTTTTACTCTATTAGAAATAAAACAATTCTTTTTAACAATATCAGTTTCAGCTATAAAAGTAGAATTACACTCCTTACATAAAAATCTCTGCTTTTTAAGTCTCAAGAAAGTAGGTTCGCCATTAAAAGGAAGAAGTTTAATATCAGAAGACTTAGTGCCGTGTTTAATAATGCTTGGGCTATGCACGTTACCACAAACGGGACAAACAGAAGCATTATAGGTAAGCCGGCCAAAAATCAAATTGTAAGAGATATTCTTCTTTTTAATCTTCTCGACCTTTTCAAAAATCTCAATATTTTCATCTTTTAAATCTAATAAATTTAAGATATAATTACTAATAGACATAGTGGCCTCCTTATTTTTTTGTTGTGGTGATTAAATTATAAAGGAAATTGGTCACTATGTCTTTATTTTTTAAAAAGAAAATAGTGCCAGCAAAGAAACTAATATTTCTTCACCAACACTATAAATTATAGAGCCTTTATTAACCCATCTACGGTTTATTTTTTATTTCTTCAGATTTCCGAAAATTCCACGGAAGATAACCCTTCCAAACTCTCTACCCACTGTTGACATCATATTTTTAGTGAATCTGTCAAAATTAGAATCCGTCCTTCTCGTAGTAGTTGTTTTTTTACGTTCTTTTTCCAGTAGTTCTTTTTCTTTCTTCTCAAGCTCCAGTTGTTTCTTTCTTAGCTCTTCATCTTTTAAAGCTTCATCAGCTTGCAGTTCACTTCTCTTAGCTGAGATTTCGAGTAGTTCATAAGCCGACTCGGAGTCTATCCTCTCGGAATACTTGGCATAATGTGGTGATGAATTGATAATTGAAAGCCTTTTGGACGCTTCTATTGTACCAAATGATGATTTTGGCGGACATATCAGCACCCTTTGTACATATGTGGGGATTCCCTTTTCATCCAAAGTAGACACCAGAGCCTCTCCAACGGATAATTCCATTATCTGCTTTTCGATATTCTCACCTTCTGCTTGTCTGAAAGTATCGGAAACTGCTTTAACGACTTTTATTTCCTTAGGAGTATACGCTCTCAGTGCATGCTGAACACGGTTACCCAGTTGAGCCGCTACTGAATCGGGAATGTCGGTAGGATTCTGGGTTACGAAAAATACACCCACGCCTTTTGATCTTATAAGTCTAACTATCAATTCAATCTTTTCCAATAGAGGCTTTGGACAGTCGTCAAATATTAAATGAGCTTCATCAAAGAAGAAAACAAATCTCGGTTTTGATAAATCACCAACTTCATCAAGTTCTTCGTAAATTTCCGATAACATCCATAGTAAAAATGTAGAATATAATTTAGGAGAGTTAAATAGCTTTTCAGCTGTCAGGATATTGATTACTCCTTTTCCGTCCTTAGTTTTGAAAAAGTCTTTAATATCAAGTGCGGGCTCGGCAAAGAAATTATCGGCTCCTTCATTTTCTAAAAGCAAGAGACTTCTTAAGATGGCCCCTACAGAAGCTGAAGATATATTTCCGTATTGTCTTTGCAGCTCTTTCGAATGGTCGTTTACGTAATTAAGTATGGCTTTAAGGTCCTTCATATCCAGTAGCAAAAGTCCGTTTTCATCTGCAACTTTAAAAGCTATATTCATAACTCCCTGCTGAACTTCGTTCAAACCTAGAAGCCTTGACAGCATTACAGGACCCATCTCAGAAATGGTTGCTCTTACAGGAAGGCCCTGCTCTTCAAAGACATCCCAAAACTCAACCGGGTAGCTGTCAAAGTCAAAATCTTCAATGCCGATTTTTTGAATTCTATCGAGTAATTTATCGTTCATTTCTCCAGGAGAAGTAATTCCTGCTATGTCGCCCTTAACATCTGCCAGGAAGATAGGCACTCCCAAATCAGAGAGCTGTTCAGCAATTACCTTCAGTGTGACCGTCTTACCCGTACCGGTTGCTCCTGCGATTATTCCATGTCTGTTTAGCATATTTGTATACAAATACACCTTCTCTTTACCGCCGCCGAGTAATATCTTGTCCATTTACAAACCTCCCATACTTTTATCTATTTCATAATAAAATTTAATATATCAATCTTTATATATTATAATATCAGTTTCACGTATAAAATGATAGTTTTCAATAAAAAACTAAAGTATATTTAAACAGCCCATTGTAATAAAAAATTACTTTTTAGTGATATACTGGACCATGTCTTGCAATATGTATACCCCAAAAAGTATAAACAAAATATACGATAGCATACAAACACATTATTAAACATTATGAAATTACTTATTGCACAATTTACATTTTTTATTCTGAGGATATTTTTTTCTATGATGCAATATGAAGATGAGCGGCTTTGGTTTTTAGGTTAAAAAAACGGCTCATCATATAGATGGCCGTTTTGGATTAGGATTTATACTATTTCTTGTTTTCAAGAAGGTGTTTTGCAGGGATACCCGGGCTTGTCATTGCAAGTGGGTTTAGTATCTCGTCAAGTTCTTCTTTTGTTAATAGATTTTCTTCTTCAATTAAGGTTCTTATTTGGATTCCGTCTTTTAATGCTTTCTTTGCGATTCTGGCTGCATGTGCATAACCTATATGAGGAACAAGTGCGGTTATTATTCCGGTAGAGTTATGAACATCGGCAAGCATTTTTTCTTCATTCGCTGTTATTCCGGTTATACAGTTAACTCTCAAGGTCTTAATTGCACGCTCTAAGAACTCTATTGACTGGTAGAGACTGTAGAATAAAACAGGTTCAAAAGCATTGAGTTCCAGTTGGCCACCTTCTGCAGCCATCGTAATAGTGACATCATTTCCGATTACTCTAAAGGCAACTTGGCTAACAACCTCCGGGATAACAGGATTTACTTTACCCGGCATTATTGAAGAACCGTTTTGTCTAGGAGGAAGATTGATATCTCCAACCATTGTTTTTGGTCCTGATGACATTAATCTTAAATCATTACTGATTTTTGAAAGATTTACTGCCAATATTTTTAGTGCGCTGGATACTTCTACCAATCCGTCCAGGTTATGAGTACCGTCAACCAAATCTTCAGACTGATTTAGTTCTAAACCGGATAGATCATTAATCGTAGGTACTATTATGTTAAAGTAGTAAGTATCTACATTGATACCTGTTCCTATTGCAGAAGCTCCCATGTTTATAGATTTTATAGCATTTGATGCATGCTCAATTCTTGCAATATCTCTCTTAATCACTGATGCGTATGCATGAAACTCCTGACCCAGTCTTATAGGTACTGCATCTTGTAATTGTGTACGACCCATTTTTAATACTGAATCGAATTCTTTTGACTTCTTCATTAAATCTTCGTATAGTAGATTCATTTCTTTTAATAGACGAGGAAGTAATAATAATGTTCCGATTTTACCTGCGGTAGGATATACGTCATTGGTTGATTGTCCCATATTAACATGATCATTAGGATGAACAAATTCATATGTTCCAAGTCCACCGCCCATAATTTGGTTAGCTCTATTGGCAATAACTTCATTGGCATTCATATTGGCAGTAGTTCCGGCTCCGCCTTGGATTGGATCAACGATAAAAGCGTGATCCAGTTCACCATCTATAACTTCATCACAAGCCTGTACGATTGCCTCCATAACTTCTTTATCCATAACTTTTGCTTTGAAGTTTGAAATAGCACATGCTTTTTTCACGATTGCAAGCGCCTTAATCATCTTTTTATGAAGTAGCTCACCTGTAATGTGAAAGTTTTCATTACCTCTTAGAGACTGAACGCCATAATATGCGTCCTGAGGAACTTCCTTTTCTCCGATTGAATCAGTTTCAAGTCTAAATTCTACCATTAAAACCCTCCAAAAATAAATATTTTAGTAACATTATTCTTCAAACTTAGTATAACACAAACAAATAGTAATTAGTAGTTCAATTAATTTCATTATCTAGAAAGTATGTAAATTACAAGCATATAAGCGTTAAAAACCAGTTAAAAGTATCTAACTTTTAATGCACTGATTAATAACTTAGATTATTAAATGATGGCTTGACTAAAAAATATCTTTTGAGTATATTGTAAGTGAATCAAAAGTTATATTATTAAGCCGAAATTATACATATAGTAAAATAAATTATTTAAATCGGTTTACAAATAGCACCAATAGACTAGTGAGATAACACTTTAAGTGGACCGGGTTATTGAAACTAAATGTATCATTGTAGAACCGCTTATATTTGTATGTTATTATATAGTTAAGAGAAGATATCATTTAAGGAGGGTTTTCAGATGGATGTAAAAAATGTTAGAGAGGAAGCACTAAAACTTCACAGAGATCACCAAGGTAAAATTGAGGTAATCAGCAAGGTTCCGGTAAGAGACGGATACGATTTAAGCTTGGCTTATACACCTGGAGTTGCTGAGCCTTGTAAGGAGATAGAAAAAGAACCGCATAAGGCATATGAGTATACCAATAAGGGTAATATGATTGCAGTTGTTACAGACGGATCTGCAGTTCTCGGTCTTGGAAATATCGGAGCTCTTGCGGGAATGCCGGTAATGGAAGGTAAGGCAGTCTTATTTAAAGAGTTCGGTAATGTAGATGCTTTTCCGATTTGCATCAGCAGTCAAGATCCGGAAGAAATCATTAAAACCGTTAAGTTGATATCCCCATCATTTGGTGGGATAAACCTTGAAGATATTGCGGCTCCGGCTTGTTTTGAAATTGAAAGAAGATTGACTGAAGAGCTGGACATACCTGTTTTCCACGACGATCAACATGGAACTGCCGTAGTAGTATTGGCTGCAGTTTTAAACGGATTAAAATTAGTTAAGAAAAATATCGCCGATGTAAAAGTAGCCATTAGCGGTGCGGGAGCAGCCGGTATTGCCATAGCTAATCTGCTAATGGAAGCAGGTGCAAAAAATATAATACTATGTAATAGAAACGGAATCATCGATCCATCTGATGAGCGCCTAGACGATGAAAGAAAAAATGTAGCCAGCTACACCAACCCTAATAAAGAAAAGGGTTCATTAACAGATGCAATGAGAAACGCAGATGTATTCATAGGGGTTTCAGGTCCCGGAATAGTAAATGAAGAAATGGTTAGGGGAATGAAAGAAGACGCGATAGTGCTTGCGATGGCAAATCCCGTTCCTGAAATTTATCCGGAAGATGCTTTAAAAGGCGGGGCTAAAATTGTAGGTACAGGAAGATCTGACTTCCCGAATCAAGTAAATAATGTACTTGTATTCCCGGGTTTATTCAGAGGAGCACTTGATGTAGAAGCAGGAGTTATCAACACTGAAATGAAATTGGCTGCTGCATATGCAATAGCAGACTTAATAGACGAAGGAGAATTAACTCCGGAATATATACTTCCTAGAGCTTTTGATAAGAGAGTTGGAGAGGCTGTAGCGAAGAGAGTTGCAGAAGCAGCAATAAATTCGGGAGTTGCCAGAAAGAATTAATATATTATAGATATTTACTAAGGAGGGAGTGATGGTATGATAGGTTTTTCTGTAAACTTATACGATGAAATCAGCATGATTAAAGAATATATAAGAACCATGAAAAATGCGGGATTTAACTCTGTTTTTACGACGATATTTGTGCCGGAAGAGGATAAATCAAGGTATTTAGAGAACCTTAAAGCAGTTGGGGAAGAATGTAAAAAGAATCATATGGAATTAATGCTGGGCACTTCGGAGGAGAGTATTGAAGAGGTTGGATTGGACATGAGTGTTAATTCTCTTAAAGAGATTGGAATTACGGGAATCAGAGTTACTCATACTCCAGATCCTAAATTAATAGCAGAGCTATCAGAGCATATGAGAGTTGCCATTAGTGCGAGCCACACTACTTCCGAGGATTTAAGAAGATTAAATGATCTTGGAGCTGAGTTTAATAATCTGGAAGCTTGGTTCTATTATTATGATAGAGAAGAGATCGGCTTAAGTGAAGAATATATGAAAACTCGTATCAGGTTTTGGAAGAACATGGATATAAAAACATGTGCATTCGCTCCCGGCGACGATCATCATATAGGCGTATTCGTAGGCCATCTGACCTTAGAGAAACATAGACGAAAACACCCTCTATATTCATGTATCAATTTACTGGAAGATATTGGGGTCGACAACGTAATAATAGGCGATTCTCCACTCCATTATAAAACCATTCATCAATTCAGTAATTATATGGAAAGGAAATTATTGGTATTCTATGTTGATGTCCTGGATTATGAGTACTTTCCACTGGTTAAAGGACTTCATAAAAACAGGATTGATGAAGCTGAATATGTTATCAGAGCAGAAGATATGGTCTTTAAATCGGATGTACATGTAGTTAACAGGTATCTCGTAAGCAGACCAAGAGGATCACTTACTCTTGACAACTATAAATACGGCAGGTATATGGGAGAGTTTCATATTACCAAAGTGGATATGGAATTATCTAGAAGAGTAAATGTAGTTGCCCATGTCAGAGAAGAGGATATCGACTTAATCGATGTATGCAGTGGTGGAACACTGTTTGAGATAGTTGATAATGCAGAGGAAAATAATAAAATATAGCAGTATGTAGGGAGAAAAGTTTGTTTAAAGATAAAAAGAATGTTCATATAATTATAACTTATTTAGTCAGTTTACTCTTGTTAAATGCTTCTCTACTCGTATTTTATGCAGGCATATCAAACTATATCTTAGTGACTTTGGTACTTGGCTATGTAGTATTTATAGCCTTCATTCAGCATTATAGCAGAACCGGAGTATGGGAGGGCAATATATTTAGACAGTCAAAGTATGATTTGATAGTCTCTCCGCTTATGGCTTTTATTATATTTGCTTCCAAACAGAGGATACTGCCGAGAGCTATAGGTATAATCGTACTAAATCTATATATATTTCAGTTGTTAATTATAAAACTGCTGAAAAACGAAGAAGACGAAGAAGAAAATAAATAGAAAAGGTAGTGTATCGGAATTTAGTTATTTCGATATACTACCTTTTTTGATGATTAACCTTCAAAATTTATTAAAAATATCTGATTCTTTTTAAAAATGGGTCTGTAGATGCTCTTATATTCACTGAATTCTGTTAAAAAAGACAGATTGTAGCTTACATCGTCTTTGAAGTGCATGGGGAAGAGTAGGCTTGGAGAAACTTCATCGATAAATATTTTTGCCCCATCAGCGTATCTCGATTTAAGTCTTGGATCAAGTGGGAAAAAGGCAATATCGACATCATAATGTTTGATTTTATTAATCTCCTTCATAAAATCTTCCTTCATCTGAGCTCTTTCTTCTTCGGTGTCTTCGTCCCATATCCAAAGATTTAAATCACCTGCATGAAAAATATTGACTCCGTTAAAGTTTACTAAATAACTCACACCTAAGTCTGTAGATCCAAATGTACGTACGGATAGATTTCCGAAAGTTTGTAATTCATTTGGTTTCATATAGTTTATATTCGGAGCAAACATCTTCTTTTTATCTTCAACCAATTTACTGGTTCCGCCCAGATAGATAATATTATCCACTCTTTCCAGTTCTGCAATATCGCTGGAAAAAACATAAGTATAATCTTTGCTTCCGGGCAGTTCAAGAATTTTCTCATTATAATGGTCATGATGAGAATGAGTTACAAAAAAAGTTATGCTTTTGTCTCTATTAAAGTCCGGCAAGCTGCCCTCATAATAGTCAAATACCAGACATTCTCCATCGGAACATATGGAATAACCACTATGGTAGATATATTTTATAGTTAATTGTGTCATCATTTCACTCCTATTTTCTAAATCTCAATTTATTAAGTTAATACCATTATACATTAAAACTCAATTTTAAAAAAAGACTTTAAACTACATTAATAATGGGTATACATTATAAAGATACCCAATATTAATTAATAGCATCTAAATTTTTAAAAGAATATAAATGAATGTGAATCGGGGGAGCAAAATGATCTATACAGTAACATTAAATCCATCGGTCGATCTTCTGGTTAGGATTGAAGATTTAAAACTCGGTGAACAGAATAGAATGAAAAGAGATAAGAAAATTCCCGGAGGAAAGGGGATAAATGTATCGAGAGTACTTAGACAATTGGGAATACCGTCTGTAGCGACAGGTTTTATAGGCGGATTTACAGGGAAGTTTATAACCGATTGGTTAAAGAAAGAAGATATTCAAGTGGGTTTCACGGATATTATGGATGAAACCAGAATTAATATCAAATTATTGACCACGGATGACAATGTATCAACCAGTATCAATGGAAGAGGACCAAATGTATCCAGGGTTGAAGTTCAGGAGTTTCTGTACTATATGTCCAGAGTAAGAGAGGGAGATGTAGTGATTATCAGTGGAAGTATTCCTCCAACGGTGGACAGGGACATTTATGAAAGAGTGGTATCTATTTGTAATGCCAATAAAGCTGATTTCGTAATAGATACAGATTTGGATCTTGTGTATGATGCATTAAAGTATAAACCGCTCCTTATCAAACCCAATTTAACGGATATTGAAAGTATGTTTGGAAATAAAATAATGGACCACGATGATCTTATTCCATATGGAAAGATACTACTTGAAATGGGAGCAAAAAATGCAATCATTTCACTTGGACTCGATGGATCGATTTTATTTACAAAGGATTCGGTATACAGAGTATACGGAGTTGAAGGAGAATGTAGGGATTATCTGGGAGCAAGAGACTCTATGATAGGTGGTTTTATCGGGACTCTATTTAGAACCTCAAATATACTCGAAGCTTTCAAGGTGGCAACTGCAGCAGCTTCGGCAACTACTTTTACTGATGGGATAGCAACAATTGATGAAATACGGGCGCAAATTGATAAAGTGAGAATAGAAAAAATACAATAAGTAGGAGGATATAAATGAAGATTTTTATAAGTGTGGATATCGGTGGAACTTGCGGATCTACAGGATACGAATTATGGCATTTCAATGAGAGTGAATTAACTCATCAATTGAGGATTATGAACGATGAACTCATTACAGTATGTAATGCAATAAATGACATTGACGGTACCAGTGAAATCACGATTAAAGATGCCTTTGGCAATGGAACTGGCATTGACATTGCGAGACTTCCTGCCAACACATCGGTTATAAGGGGCTGGGATGGTGGACCCATGGGGATGATGCAAGGCATTAATGAAAATTATGATATGACAATGCTCATAGGATACAATAGAGAAGCATACACCAGATCTACCAGCATACTTGGAAGAATAGATCGTGAAATAACGGAACTGAAGATAAATGGAGGAGTTGCTTCGGAGTTCCTAATTTCTTATTATACTTCCCTATACTTTGGGGTACCGGTAAAATTTGTATCAGGAGACAAGTCATTATGCGACATGGTGGAAATCATGGATCCTGGCATTAACACCGTATACACAGTTGAAAAAATAGGTGCTTCAGTAATCTCTGATACTCCTGAATTTGTAAATCAGTTGATATACAAAGAAGCCCAAAGAGCAATGAATAACGAATCACCGATGGTTGGAGTTCTACCAGAAGCTTTTGAAGTCGAAATAGAATATAGAAGAAGTTCCTACGCCTACAGAGCGAGTTTCTATCCCGGAACAATTCTAACCGATTCAAGAACTATAAAATACAGCTCCAATGATTTTATGGAAGTGCTTAAACTATTGATGTTTGTATAGGAGGATATAGTGTATAATTTTAAGAGTTTTAAAAACAGGAGAGATCTTGGTTCAGCTAAGTACAACAGAATGCTGGAAGCAAACCCTGGTGTAGATGAAGATATCATACCGCTGAGCGTTGCAGATATGGAGTTTAATGTAGCTCCGGAAATATTAGAAGGTCTTAGAGAGTACTTAGTAGAGTCCGTTTTAGGATATCCTGTGCTTTCCGACGTGTACAAAGATGCAGTGGTGGGTTGGTTTAAAAAGAGATACGACTGGGATATCGACGGGGATTGGATGGTAGAGACACAAGGTGTAGTACCTGCACTATATGCAGCAGTCGAAGCTTTTACGGAAGTAGATGACGGCGTAATACTGCTTGCGCCCGTATATGGTCCATTTTTCACCGCTATTTCAGATAATGAAAGAAGGATAATAAGAAGTCCGTTAATTTACGACGATGGCTACAAAATAGACTTTGAAGATTTGGAAAGGAAGGCAAAAGATCCCAAGAATAAACTATTACTCTTCTGTAATCCACACAATCCTGTTGGCAGGGTTTGGACTGTAGAAGAACTAAAGAGAGTGGGACAGATCTGTTTGGATAATGATGTGATTATAATTTCCGATGAGATACATGCCGATATAATAATGCCGGGTCATAAGTTCAATACCTTTGGTAATTTATCGGAAGAAATCAGTCAAAACATCATAGTTTCATCATCTCCTAGCAAAACATTTAATATAGCAGGCTTATTTACTTCAAACAATATAATTAAAAATCAGAAGCTTAGAGAGGCTTTTATATTCGCTTTGGAGAAAAGGCATTTAAAAGGTGCAAATATACTTGGTTTAAGAGCATGTGAGCTGGCCTACACAAAAGGCGAAGAGTGGCTTAACGAACTGCTTTTAGTCCTTGACGAAAATAGAAAGTACGTACTCGAATTTTTTAACAGGGAAATACCGGAAGTTATAGCTCATGACATAGAGGGAACTTTTTTGATTTGGTTGGACTTTAGAAGAATGAAAATGTCAGACCCCGATTTGGATGAGTTTTTAGAAAAAGAAGTACAATTGTTTTTAACTGATGGTAAGTTCTTTGGAAATGAAGGAAAAGGATTCAAGAGAATAAATATAGGATGCCCGAAGTATGTCTTGGAAGAAGCTTTAACAAGACTAAAAGCGGCTATAGATAAAAGGAGGAAAGATGACGAATAATGAGCATAGATCAATAGATGATGTAGTTGTCAATATAGACAGTATTGAAGAAAAAGATATAAAGACGGAGAAATTCATACCTGAAATAAAATCGAATCTGAGAAATAAAATAATAAAAGTCCCCGAGGCCGTATATAAAGCCAGTGGGATAAAGGTGCTTGGAGTTAGGATAAAGTCTCTGCTATTTACGACTGATGTAGCTCTTTTAAAGAACCATAATGCACATTCAATCATTGCAGTATACCCCTTTACTCCTCAATTGTCGATTATGCAAGCCATTATTACAACGGCTTCTGTTCCGGTATTTACCGGTGTGGGTGGAGGGCTTACAACCGGGGTTAGGGCTGTAACCCTTGCACTACAAGCAGAGTTGATGGGTGCATATGGAGTAGTAGTAAATGCACCGATGCAAAATAATGTAATCAAAGATATCACTAAAAATATCGACATTCCATTAATTGCCACAGTTGTTTCATTTGAAGATGACTTTAAAGGGAAAATACATGCAGGCGCTAGCATTCTGAATGTTTCTGGCGGAAAGAACACAGTCGAGCTGGTTAAGATGATAAGAAAGTCCGTTGGGGATGAGTTTCCGATTATTGCTACCGGAGGGAATACGGAAGACCTCATAACTGCAACGATTGATGCTGGTGCAAATGCGATAACATATACGCCGCCTACAAGTGCGGAAATGTTTGCTGAAATTATGATTAGGTATAGGGAAAATATTGGAGATTATAGGTAAAAAAAGAGTTTATAGGTGGAGATAGCTCTATTTAGACATTCTTTAAGCCTATAAACATTTTTCAGATATTTTTAAAAATATTTGCGAATAGTATAGTTTTATGATATGATTATTCGGTAAATCTCTGCTCCATTTATATTGGAGCCAAAGTCCATAGGGAGGTGAAATAATGAAAAAATATGAAGGCGTTTTTATATTCAAGCCTGATGTTGAAGAAGCTACTAGAGTTCAACTATTTGAAAGAATCACTGACATTATTAAAGATGGTGGTAGTGTTACTGAAGTTGCTGAATGGGGTAACAGAAAACTTGCTTACGAAATCGACTATATAAAAGAGGGTTTCTATTATGTAGTTAGCTTCAGAAGCAACCCCTGAGATAGTTGCAGAAGTTGACAGAAGATGTAGAATTACTGACCAAATACTTAGATTCATGATTACCAGAGTTGAGGCGTAAGCCGGGAGGAAATAAATGAATAATGTGGTATTGATCGGAAGATTAACCAGAGATCCAGAAGTAAGATATATGCCTGAAACTACAAATGCAATGTGTACATTTACTTTGGCGGTTGACAGAAACCTATCCAGAGAAAGAAGACAGGAAATGGAGTCTAAAGGTCAGCCGACTGCAGATTTTATCAGGATTGTAACTTGGGGGAAAACAGCTGAATTATGCGGGAATTACCTTTCTAAAGGAAAGATGACTGCAATAACAGGTAGGATTCAAACCGGATCTTATATGAATCAGCAAGGACAAAGAGTTTATACAACCGATGTAGTTGCAGAAAGAGTTAAATTTCTGGAATGGGGAGAACCAAACAGAACACAAAACCAATCGGGTTACAATAGCCCATACAGTGAACCTGTAAACAATGTTCCGAATTACGGACAAGGATCACAAAGTAGTAATGAAGGTGGCTTTGATGACGGTCAAGATGATTTCATACCATTTGACGACGATTCAAAGATTCCGTTCTAGTAGAAAGGAGAATATAAAGTGCAAAGAAGATATAGACCAAGAAGAAGAGTCTGTGCATTTTGTGCCGATAAAAAGAAAGTCATTGACTATAAAAATGTTAATACACTAAAAAAATACATTAGTGAAAGAGGTAAGATATTACCTAGAAGAGTTACAGGAAACTGTGCTAAACATCAAAGACAAGTGACTGCTGAAATCAAAAAAGCAAGACAAGTAGTATTATTACCATACTCTGCAGACTAATAAACGACCACGGTTGAGCCGTGGTTTTTTTATTTGTTTTGCAATTAAAAATTTATAGATATCTTACTTTTATTAGAGAAAATGACTTATTTTATAAAATTACAATTTTGTTGTATAATATAAGGTACAGGTTTTATGTAACAAACCGAAAATTATTTTTTTAGGCTTTCATTTTGGAGGTAATATGATTGAAAAATACAATAAGCATAGTTTAAGGGAGCTGTTCATTGCCTCACTATGTGCCTTATTTATATATCTGACAAGTGTTTACTTTATCCCCTTTGCATTCTTTATTTTCCCCACACCTTATATTGTACTGGGGATAAAAAGGGGTATGCAGCATACGATACTATCGATTCTCTTTACAAGTGTAGTAATTTATCTGTTTGAGGGATTCAGCGGAGCATTACTTATGGCAGGTATTGGAGTACTTGTGGCAATACCCATGATATTCTGCATCAGAAAAAGTTATACTGCATTTACTACCATTACTGTTGCGACGGGGATAGGAGTGGTATTTGTATTTCTGTTATCTGCATTGGTTTCACAAATGAACGGTATAGACATAGTTAAGAGTCTTGAAGCAGCAGTAACGAGAAGTATAAACGAGCAGCTTGTAATAATGAACGATATGAACATTATAAAAATGGATGAAGTCGATGGAGCTATGAACTCCAGCATTGCAATCATGATGGCGATTATTCCTTCGCTACTATTTATTATGACCATGCTCATCTCCATGCTGAACTACTATCTTTCAACATCTATGTTGAGGAGAATCGGCTTTGGTATAATAGATGTACCTAAGTTTCGTAACTTCAAGTTACCTTCAGACATAGTAGTAGGCGTATTTATTACCATGGTTGGTACATTTATACTTAGCAAGACAGGTTTTCAATACAGCACGGAACTCTCGCTTAATCTTACGCTGGCATTTTCTTTTCTCTTTTTGCTGCAAGGGGTAGCAGTGACGATTAAATTTTTAAGGAACAAGATTAATCCTGTTCTCTTAAATGTGATAATAATCGTGACCTTAATACTGAATGTAAGGATAGCTTATGTAATAATTGGTGCAATTTACTCTGCTTTTAAATCGAGCTTAATTATCAGGAGGGATGGTAGTGATAAATAATAAAAAATCTTTTCTCAGCGGTCTAGAATTAATCGGTGCAATAATTGTATTATTTATCTTATCAATGATAGTTTTCATATACAATAAACCCTTGGGTGCAATTGCATTTGTTTCGAGTGCTTACCTGGCATACACATTGAATAGTTACGTAAAAAAGAAAAATCAGCAGTACATCGACGATATCGAATTATTGGATGAGCATTTCAGCGATGTCACCAGATGTGCTGTATTCAGTATGCCCTTTCCAATTGCCATACTTACAGAAAACGGGGAGATAAACTGGTATAATACCAGATTTAAAACACTGTTTAAAGAAAGAGAATTACTTGGCGAAAAAATAGATAAATTAGTACCTAAAATTGATATTAAAGAAATTGTAAGTAAAGAAGTCGGGAAAAAGGAAGTGGAAGTTGATGGTAAAAACTATCAGCTTTACTTTAATTTAGCGGATACATATGAACAGGATAATAATAATCTGGTTCTAATATATGCGGTTGACAACTCTGAGAATGCACTTATCAATAAGGCCTATCAAGATGAGGCACTAGTCATCATGGTGATTCAAATAGACAATTTTGAAGAGCTTGCCGGTGTTACCGATGAAAATAATAGACCGATAGTATTCGCTGAAGTAGACAAGGAAATCAATACCTTTGCGATAAATTATAACGGATTTGCAAGAAAATACGAGAGTGACAAATACCTTTGTATTTTTAGAAAAGCGGACTTTACAAAGATGATGGAAGATAAATTCCCGATAGTCGAAAAAGTAAAAGAAATTGAAGTCTACAGCAGTATACCACCTACCCTTTCCATAGGAGTAGGAGCAAATCCTGATAATCCGCTGGAAATTTATAAAACAGCCAGACTTTCAGTTGACGTTGCACTCGGAAGAGGCGGAGACCAGATAGTCGTAAATGACGGTGAAAACTTGAGGTTTTACGGTGGTAAGAAAAAGGCGATTGAAAAACACAACAAGGTTAAATCCAGAGTTATATCGCTTGCCTTAAATCAGTTGGTAGAGCAGTCAAAAGGAGTATATATAATGGGACATAAAAACCCCGATATGGATTCATTCGGATCTTGTCTGGGAGTATATGCCTTTATAAAACAGATAGGAGGCAGTTGCAGGATAGTGCTAAAAGAAGTTACTGCGCCTATCCAAAGCCTTTATAATCAAGTTGCTTTACATATGCCTGAAGTATTGGGAGATATAATCACTCCTGAACAAGCATTGGAAGAAGCAAATACAAACTCATTGATTATAGTGCTGGACAATCACAGAAAAAATTCAACTGAAGCTCCGGGATTATTAGACATCTCCGATCAAGTGGTGTTGATAGACCATCATAGAAGGGGCGCTAACTATATAGAAGATCCTACTCTAACCTATCTAGAGCCTTACGCTTCATCTACAGCCGAATTGGTAACTGAGTTGATACAGTATAATGAAGTTGACATAGAAATACCTAAGATAGTTGCAGATGCACTTTTAGCCGGGATAACTGTAGATACTAAGTCGTTTTCATTCCAGACGGGAGTTAGAACCTTTGAAGCTGCCTCGGTTCTTAAGAGATATGGAGCTGACAGCATAAGCGTTAAGAAGCTGTTTAGAGAACCGGCAGACACTGTTAAATACAGATCTGAAGTAATCTCTGAAGCAGAAATATACATGGATGTAGTAGCTATTTCCAGATTTGACAATCAGATGGATAATGCAGTATTAATAGCAGCTCAGGCTGCAGACGGTATGTTGGATATGCGTGGAGTAGAGGCTTCCTTTGTGCTAACCCATTATGAGGATAAAATTCATATCAGCGGTAGAAGTGTAGGAAAACTCTCTGTTCAGCTGATATTAGAGAAAATAGGCGGAGGAGGACATCAAACTTCCGCCGGAGTACAGCTTAAAGGCGTCAGTATAAATAGTGCCGAAGCAATACTCAAAAGAGCGATTAAAGATTATATATTGGAGGATAATGCAGATGAAAGTAATACTAAATAGTGATGTAAAAGGATTGGGAAAAGCAGGAGAATTGGTAGATGCTAAAATAGGTTATGCAAGAAACTTTTTGTTTCCAAGGAAACTGGCTGTAGAAGCCACTCCTGAAAATCTGGCAAAATGGGAAGAAGAACAGGAAGAACTAAAACAAAAAAGAGCAGAAGAAAAAGCAGAGGCTGAAGCGCTAAAAGAAAAACTTGAGAGTATAGAACTGAAAATTTCAGCAAAAGGCGGTAAAGGAGACAGAATATTCGGTTCGATTACTGCAGGCGATGTTGCAGAAGCCCTTCAAAAATCTAATGGCATAGACATTGATAAAAAGAAAATAGAACTTAAAGACAATATTAAAGAGATAGGGGCACATGTAGTGCAAGTTAGAGTTTATCCTGAGCTTACAGCTTCATTAAAGGTTTTGGTAGATAAGGAGTAAAATATGGATACCGCTATCAGAACTCTACCACATGACGAGGATGCAGAAAGATCCGTCCTCGGGTCTATGATGATAGATAGATCGGCTATTGGAGTTGCTGAAGAGATGCTTACTGCATCCGATTTCTACAATCCAAAAAACCTCGAGATATTCAAAGCCATAACCAATTTGTCCAATATGGGAGAAAATCCCGACATACTCTTGATATCTAATGATTTGAAAAAAAGAGGCCAATTAGACAATATTGGAGGAATAGACTATCTTTTAAATCTTACCGAGAATGTAGGTCTTGTTTCAAATATCAGATCTTATTGTAAAATTGTATCTGATAAATCCACTCTTAGAGATTTGATAAAAGTCAGCGACAATATCATGGCTACCGCATACGAAGATAAGGAAAAAACTTCGGAGATTGTGGAACTGGCTGAAAAAAGTATATTTGATATCACTCAAAAAAGTCATACTGACGGACTTACAAAGATTAAAGACTCGCTAATTGAAACCATAGATATTATGGAGAAAATGGCTGCAAATGAAGGTGGACTTACAGGAGTGACAACCGGTTTGGTAGATTTGGATGCACATCTTTCGGGTTTGCAGAAATCAGATTTGGTACTTCTGGCTGCGAGACCGTCCATGGGAAAGACTGCATTGGGCATCAATATAGCTGTAAATGCAGCCCTAAAAGGTCATGTAGTTGCCGTGTTCTCGCTCGAGATGAGTAAAACTCAGCTTGTTCAAAGAATCATGAGTTCACTTTCACTGATAAATTTGGGCGATATTATTGCGGGAAATATAAATGACTGGGGTATGATCTCTCAGGCAGTTGGAGTTATTGAAAAGCTTAATCTATACATCGATGATACTGCAAGTATTTCTTTGACCGAACTTAGAGCAAAATGTAGGAGATTGAAAGCAGAAGAAGGTCTTGATCTAATAGTAATAGATTATTTGCAGCTTATGACTACAGGTGGGCCGGCTGAAAATAGGCAGCTTGAAATATCAGCCATATCCAGAGGGTTAAAAGCACTGGCGAAAGAACTTAGATGTCCGGTGCTGGCTTTGGCGCAGCTATCACGTGCACCTGAACTTAGAACAAATAAAAGACCGATACTTTCCGACCTTAGAGAATCAGGAGCTATAGAGCAGGATGCCGATGTCGTAATGATGCTCTATAGGGATGATTATTACAATGAGGATAGTGAAAGACCGAATACCGGAGACGTAATTATCGCTAAACACAGAAATGGAGCTACGGGAACAGTAGAGCTGTTTTATCATAAAGAGTATACAAAATTTGCAGATTTGACCAGGAGTTTTGATGTTAACAATTGATAGAGATAAAATACCGAAATTAATAGGAGAGAAGACGAGACTTACTCCCTTGTTACCTGAGCATTTAGTCAATATTAAACAGTGGGGTATTCATAAAAATAAGCTTTTTTTGGACTATAATATATCGGAACTCAGCCTCGAACAATTAAGTATATGGTATTCATATAGAAAGAAAACCATTAGAACGAGTTATTTCGCTGTCTACAATAATGAAGATGTGATGGTAGGTTATATCGGGCTAAAGGATATAAATATACTTAAAAGGACAGCGCTCCTCGGAATTGCATTCGATCCCAATTATTTGGAGAATGGTTATGGGACAGATTCATTAAAAGTGCTATTAAAACACTTTTTTAATGACCTTAATATGAAAACCATGTTCTTAGAGGTAAATGCATTTAACGAAAGGGCGATAGCTCTTTATAAAAAAGCGGGCTTTAGAAATGAAGGGGAATTCTTAGTTGAATTTGAGGTGGAACCGGAAGAGTTGAAAGACTACGATATAATAAATGATACCGAATATTTTCTGTTTTCTGATGGAAAACTCCTAAGTAGAATTCTAAGAATGAGACTCGACAGAATTAACTATGAGTCAAAAATGTATTGACCAAAGTGATATAGGTGATATTTTGAAATATAAAATAAAAGATTTAAAAATTGATTTAGGTACAACGCCTATTGAAAATATATTTATTAATAATTACCTGCAGATTGCCGACGGTGATGATGTCAAGGTGTATTTATATGCCTATAAACTTGCATATGAGGGCAAGGTCAATGAGATGCCTTCTGAAGAAGAACTTGCAAGTGAGCTTGGAATGGACACCGAAAGACTTTTGGACGCATTCAATTACTGGCAAGATCAAGGTTTAATCAGCATTGAAGAAGAAGGAGATTCAAAATCTTACCATTTCATCAGTCTTAGAGAACTTTTCCTAGGCGTCAGAGAACCGGCAAAACCCATCGAGGATAGCGAAATACTATCAAATGATGGGGATGCCACTATGACAAATCGGGAAATGTTCGCTGAAATAGAAGAGGTGCTTGGTACCGTCCTTACACCCAATGAAATTGAAAAAATTCTGGATTTGAAAAAAGAATTCAGACAAGATAGAAATCTCATAGTGCACGGCTTCACTTATAGTGAAAAGACTACGGGAAAGAGAAATGTCAACTACGTGCTTTCTATTATAAGAAACTGGGCAATTGATGGAATATTTACCATGGCTGATTTTGAAAAGTTTGAAGCAGAAAACGAAAAACGTAAAGAGACCAAAAGTCCTAAGAAAAAGAGAAGCACCAAGAAAAAACAGGGAAGAACCGATGACAGACTTTCCAGCGAAGAGCTTAAAAGTATTTTAGACAGAAAACTGCGAGCTGATGTTGAGAAGGCTATGGGAGGAGACATTGAAGATAAATAGAAAAGTGAATAAAAGACTTGAGGAGATTAGGCGAAACAATGAGCTTATTCACCAAAATAGATTAAGAGAAGTCTACAGTGCTATCCCCAGAGTCGAAGAGATTGTAAATCAGAAGAAGACCATTGGCTACAAACTTGTAAAAGCAGTTATTCATTCCAAAGATATCTTAGGAGAACTCGAAACTGAATCCAAAGCGCTCGACAGCGAGAAGGATAAATTATTACTGTCAAATGGTTATCCCGTGAATTATTTAGATCCCATCTATAATTGTAGTAAATGTAAAGACACGGGAGTTGTAGAGACTTCTTATTGCAACTGCAAAAAGAGGATGATAACAGAAGAACTCTATTCCATAAGTGGAATAGATAAAGTCATCCAAGTAGAAAACTTTAAAAAATTTGATTTAAAATTATTTAGAGCAAACAGAAATCAATCTGAGGCCTTAAGTCCCAGAGAAATGATGAAAATCTATCTGGATGATGCTCTGAGCTATGTTAACAATTTTCCGAACAATAAAAACAAGAACAGAATATACTACGGACCCGTCGGTACCGGAAAGACTTATTTATGTAATTGTATTGCCAAAGGATTGCTCGACAACGGTTATTTGGTTGTTTATCAAACGGCTACAAAACTTATGAACTTTATTTCGGACTATACCTTTTCAAGAGCTGAAGACAAGGGTATATTAATATCTAGATACGAACTTCTGAGGGATTGTGATTTATTGATAATTGATGATTTGGGAACCGAGATATCGACGAGCATTAACACGACTCACCTATTTGAACTTATAAATGATAGAATTATTAAAGAAAAAGCAACGATTATATCGACAAATCTAAATTTGGAAAACATCAGAGATGATTACGATGATCGTATATTTTCCCGAATACTGGGTGAGTATGAAGTGTTTAATGTATTTGGTGACGATTTGAGAATCAAAAAGTTTTCCGGAATATAGAAAGGGTGATTGAATGAGAAGAGTAACCGGAGATGAAATGGCTGCAATAGACAGGTATTGTATTAGAGGATTGGAGATTCCCGGTATCCTGTTAATGGAGAATGCAGCACTTAAACTACTGAAGAATATTGACATCGTTATGAATACCGATATAGCGATAGTTTGTGGTACCGGAAATAATGGAGCTGATGGACTTGCGCTGGCAAGGCATCTAATCAATCTAGATCATAATGTCAAGATTTACATCATTGGTGAGATTAATCGAGAAAATGCAGATTACATGACCTATTACAATATCCTCCTAAATCTTGGAGTTCGATTCGAAACCATTCACACCATAGAAGATCTGGAAAACTTCGAAGCTACCATTTCTAAGATGGACTTGGTAGTGGATGCCATTTTTGGAACTGGATTAACTGCTCAAGTCAGAGGTATACAGGAATACGTAATCGATATGATGAACCACTGCGGTGTAGACATCTTATCCGTTGACATCCCATCCGGACTGGATGCAAATACCGGAAAGATTATGGGAATTTGTGTAAATCCCAAAAAAGTAGTCACATTTCAGTTGATGAAAGAGGGGATTGCAAAAAATCCTCTAATATGTAATGATGTAGTCGTCGAATCAATCAGTATTCCGAAAAAAGCCATAGATAGAATACTGGGGAAACAAGTAATCTTTTAGTTTAGTGAGGTCATCTGATAATTTGTAAAATTAGAACCTTTATGCTATAATATATTAAAATAAAAAAAGGCCATGACCTGAGAATAGTAGGGTATTGAGTTCGCAAAGAGAAGCGGTGGTTGGTGTAAACCGTAAGAATAAATATCTGAATCCACTCACGAGCCTGTGTGTTAAAGTGAACTCTTAGTTAAATTGGGTGGCAACGCGGGAAATACTCTCGTCCCTTTGGGATGGGAGTTTTTTTATTAAACAGGAGGTATTTATGTTAGATTTAAGAAGAATTAGAAATGATTTGGAAGGCGTAAAAAAAGCATTGGCAAGAAGAGGTGGAGAATATCCAATAGACAAAATTGTCGAGCTTGACGAGAAGAGAAGAAAGATACTTGTAGATGTTGAAGCAAAAAAAGCTAAACAAAACCAAGTATCCAAGGAAATCCCAATCTTAAAGAAAAAGGGTGAAGACATATCTGCAATACTTGAAGAGATGAAGGTATTGTCAGATGATGTAACAGAACTTGACAAAAAAGTAAAAGAAGTAGATGAAGAGATAAAGAGCATCCTACTCGGAATCCCCAACACACCAAACGAAGATGTAGCTGTTGGAGAAACAGATGAGGATAATGTCGAGGTAAGAGTAGTTGGCGAACCGACTGCATTTGACTTTGAGCCAAAAGCCCACTGGGATCTTGGAACCGATCTGGACATACTTGACTTTGAAAGAGCAACCAAAATTTCCGGAACCAGATTTACCGTATTCAAAGGTCTGGGAGCGAGACTTGAAAGAGCCATCATCAACTTTATGCTGGATCTTCACACTACAGAGCATGGATATACTGAAATACTGCCACCTGTACTGGTAAACAGAAATGCCATGATAGGAACCGGACAGCTTCCAAAGTTCGAGCAGGATATGTTCCATGTACCGAGCAAGGATTTCTTCCTAGTACCTACAGCTGAAGTTCCTGTAACGAATCTATTGGCTGGAGAAGTGCTGGAATTTGATAAACTACCGGTTCTTTATACTGCATACACTCCATGCTTTAGACAAGAAGCAGGTTCTGCAGGTAGAGATACCAGAGGATTAATAAGAAATCACCAATTCGATAAAGTAGAATTGGTAAAATTCACCGATTCCAAGACTAGCTATGAAGAATTGGAAAAACTTACAAATAATGCAGAAGAAATCCTAAAACAACTAAAAATACCTTATAGAGTTGTAATGCTATGTACCGGAGACTTGGGATTCTCATCAGCAAAAACCTATGATATTGAAGTTTGGATGCCAAGCTATAATAGATATGTTGAAATCTCAAGCTGTAGTAACTTTGAGGCTTTCCAAGCCAGAAGAGCCAATGTAAGATACAGAAATGAAGAAGGAAAAATAGAATTTGTGCATACTCTAAACGGATCAGGACTTGCAGTTGGTAGAACCACAGCAGCTGTGCTTGAAAATTACCAAAACGAAGATGGAAGTATCACAATACCCGATGTATTGGTTAAGTATATGGGAGTAGAAAAGATTGATAAATAAGTGAAAGTAATGTAATATAATATTGTGAATATCCTACCTGGATATTCACAAATATATTGCACTGCTCCTAGGTGCGCTGAGGTGTTTTTTTGAAAAGAAGAATTAAGTCATTATTATTTTTAACGATAGCTATACTTATTATAACGATTAACGCAAGCGCTGATCTTGGCATCGAAGATCGTGTTCAGAGCTATCTAATAGGTGATTTTGATTCCGGAAGAGTCTTAGAGTCGTATAATATAGATAAACCACTTCAAGCAGCCTCCGTATCAAAACTTATGACCTATTTAGTAGTTAAAGATGCCGTAAAAGAAGGAAAATTAAATCTAAATGATAGAGTCACCGTAACTCTGGAAATAGAAGCGGTCGGCGGATCCAGCTTAAACCTATTAGAAGGTGAAGTACTTACCGTTGACGAGTTATTGGCCGGTCTTATGGTAGTAAGCGGAAATGATGCTGCATATGCCCTTGCAGTCAAAACAGCCGGAAGTGAGAAGGCATTTACGGATTTGATGAATGCAAAAGCACAGGAACTTGAGCTTAAATCATCCAAATTCTACAATTCCTCCGGACTTCAGGAAGGTGCCAATCAAAATACCATGTCTACAGAGGATATATTTAAACTGTCCAGACATATAATTGAAAAGTATCCGGAAGTGCTGGAATATTCAAAAATTAAAATCTTGAATATGCCTAAGAGAAATTTTACCGGTGAGTCGACAATTCCTCTTGTAGGTGAGATTCCCGGTGTAGACGGTTTGAAAACCGGTTTTACAGAAGAAGCCGGCTACTGTTTAGTTTCGACAATTGATGCGAGAAAAAGTCCTCAATCAGGGGAGTTTAGACTTATAACAATTGTAATGGGGACTGCGGATATCTCGGAAAGAAGTGAGTTGTCTAAATTCTTAATAAATTATGGTTTGGAAAACTATGGTATGAGGACGATAATAGATGATAAAGCTCCTTATAGTGAAGTTACTATAAACTCTGCAGTAAATCCTAGAGTGCCGCTTTATCCAACGGAATCATATAGAATATTGACTCCAAAAGCCAAGAGATATGTCTATAAATCTGAAATTAACGATGGCTTGAAAGCGCCTATTTCAGTGGGTGAAAAAGTCGGTACGATGACATTGTCATCCGAAGGTGAAGACATCATAACAGTTGATCTAATAGTTAAACACGATGTTGAACAAGCAAACCTGTTTACCAGGATTATAAGAGCCATAGAAAATACTTTTAGAACTATTGCCACCATGATTAGACAATAGTTAAAATTTGAATTACAAGGCTTGCGTTTATAATGCAAGCCTTGTAATTATTGACACCTGTATAAAAATAAAGTAATATTAAATGTACACGCCCCCATAGTTAAGTAGGATATAACAGACCCCTCCTAAGGGTCAGTCACTGGTTCGAATCCGGTTGGGGGTGCCATATAAATAAGCACAATCAAGACGATTTTTCTAACCATGGTTTATTTAAATTAAACATAACACGCTAACTATTAATTTTGATGATTAGCGTGTTTTTTATTGTCATAAAAGCATAAATTATATATTAAAAACACAATACCATATTGTAATGCATAATATAATAAACTTTGAACAATAAGTTACAATCATGATATACTTGATGTAATATAAAAAATAATTGAGTATTTAAGATATAATTATAGGCATTTAGAAGGGTGAAGTATGAAGAGGAAAAGAGAAGAATGTTTTGATCAATTTTATAGAAATAATCAAAAAAACCGGATAATAACTTTGATTTGCGTGGTGCTCACAACCTTGATGTGGGTTGGGATGGCAGTCGTATTTAAGTATTTTATTGAGTCGATTGAACATTCAGACGAAAATATACTGAAAAGAGCGGTAACCATAACGATGGTTGCGATTGCTGCTTTCTTTGTCATCAGTATCTTACTTAGAAAATACAAGAACAGATATCTTATGAAGGCACTTTCACAATTTAAGGACTATGTATTTAGAAAATTACTCGATAAGTCCATATCTGAATTCAGGCATGAGTCGGGGCGAGGTTTATTTCTGCCTTCTCGAATGATTTAAACAGCATAGAGCAAAATTATCTCGCAGGGAGTATACAACTCTTTGATGTCGTAGTAAGCTTTTTTATAGCTTCCGCAGCCATGATATATTTTAATTGGAAATTAGGACTTCCGACGATAATCACATCGATTATTTGTATAATACTATCCATTAAATATGGCGAAGCCTTGATAGAAAAAGAGACGCAAACCTCTGACAGCAATCGCGAATTCGTAGCTCAAGTCAATGATTTGGTGAGTGGATTTATCGTAATAAAAAGCTTTAGAGCGGAAAAAGAAGCGCTGGATTTATTTCAGCATGACAATTTAGAACTGGAATCAGTCAAGAGAAAAAGACGTGTAACTTCCGATACAATCAGCCTTTACAGCAATATATCCACCTTTTTGGTCAATGGTATTATCATCGGAGGAGGATTCCTATACGCGATAAATGGAGAGATGACCATAGGAGCAGTTATTGCATTTGTCCAATTAGGATTCTACTTATACGATCCCGTCAGAAAACTGGCACCTCTTATAAGTAATCGTAAAGCTGCCATTAAATTGGTAGAAAAGATCGCCAGAGAGATTGAAGGCGATGGAATTGACCGTAGTGATGAAGACAAATTGCTTGGAATAAATGAGGGAATACACTTCAAGGAAGTAGGATTTAAGTATTCCGAGGAAGATGAAGCTGTACATGACTTTAATTTTTTCTTCGAAAAGGGAAAAAGATATGCAATTGCAGGCGGTAGTGGAAGTGGAAAATCAACCGTTCTAAAATTGATGTTGGGATATTTCAGAGGATATACCGGTTCAATAAAGATAGATTCACTTGAGCTAAGAAATATCCAATTGGATAGTTTATTTGAGCACTTATCGGTTATACAGCAAGAAGTATTTCTTTTCAACAGCAGTATTAAAAACAATATAACCATGTTCCAAGATGTTGATGATGTGATATTTTGGGATGCGGTTAAAAACTCGGGATTGGAAAAACTTATAGAGAACAAAGGATTGGATTATCCTTGTGGTGAAAACGGGAAAAATCTATCTGGTGGAGAAAAACAAAGAGTTGCAATTGCCAGGAGTCTTATCCGTAAAACTCCATTCCTACTTATGGATGAGTCTACAGCTGCTCTAGACAATAAAACTGCTGAGGAAGTCGAAAGCGCTGTAATCCAGCTTGATGATATTACTAAAATAGTAGTAACCCATAGATTAAATAGAAAAATTCTAAGGATGTATGACGAAATACTGGTCATGAACCATGCCCGACTCGTAGAGCATGGTAGTTTCGATGATTTAATTCATAGGAAAGGGTATTTTTACTCGCTTTACAATGTTATGGGAGAGTAGAACTGGTACTATAGATGAATAAAACCACAAAATTTGGGAGCTACCTCGGAACAATAGGTGCCATCCTGATGATATTAATTTTGATTTTTAAACTTTCTTCTCCGAATATACTCTTTACAATATTTTTATTATCAGGATTAATATTTTTGGTTGTGGGGTCTATTGTTATGGTAATTGGTCAATTAATAGAAATAGGTGATGCAATTAAAACAAGAAGTTATTTTCTTGTGTTAATTTTAATATCCTCTTTAATATTTAGTATTTATAAGATATTCTTAAGTTAAGATTTAAATAGAATAGAGCAATTTGTAGAAAAAGGTTCTTTGTCAAATAGTGTTGGTATATAAATTAATCACAAAATATTAATGTCAGGCAGCGTTAGCTGCCTGATGTTTTTGGTATGACGGGCATGTCTCAATGCTGGGGTGAAATTCCCTAAAGAGCGTAGTTATCGACGAATCTGATAGCGACTTGCAAGCTTCATATCGTGAGATGTGGGGGAGAAGAAGCAATAGCGAAATCGTGGCTTGACGGACAGGAACAGGATATGAGGCGTAAAAGGTGGGCAAGTTGGCCAAAGGCAACAAAGTCCCGAAAGATAACCGTAAACCCAAAGCGTAAATCCTGCAAGTAAACGATGAAAGTACTGAGACTTATCCCGTGAGGTCTCATAGACGAAAAAGTAGTAACAACGAACTATGAGAAGTCAGCAGAGGTCATAGTACCGTGTGAACGGGAAGGACTGAACAATTAATCGCACCAAGTAAAATGTATGTGGATTAGGAAAATTTGACAAAGTACAAACCATAACGTATACGTGGTTCAAGGCTTGAAAGATAAAATATACTAATCCTGCGGAAAGGAGCAAAGTGCAGCAATGGAAAGAAAGCTAATTGACGAAATTCTAGACAGGGAAAATATGTATGCAGCCCTAAAACAAGTAGTATCAAACAAAGGAACATGCGGAATAGATGGAATAACCGTATTGGAGATAGAGGCATACATTAGAGAAAACTGGAAAGAAATAGAAAAGTCAATAAGAGAAAGAACATACAAACCACAACCAGTATTGAGAGTAGAAATCCCAAAACCAAATGGTGGAGTTAGGAAACTAGGTAACCCAACAGTAATGGACAGAATAATACAACAAGCAATAGTCCAAGTAATAAGCCCAATATGTGAAAAAGAATTCTCAGAATATAGCTACGGTTTTAGACCAGGTAGAAGTACACAAATGGCAATAGAACAAATACTATACTACCTAAATGAAGGATATGAATGGATAGTTGATATAGACTTAGAGAAATTTTTCGATGAAGTGCCACAAGATAAACTGATGAGTTATCTGCACAACATAATAAAAGACCCTGATACAGAATCACTGATTAGGAAATACCTAAAAGCAGGAGTAATGAACAAAGGTCAATACGAAGAAACAAAGAAAGGAACACCTCAAGGAGGAAACCTATCACCACTACTAAGCAACATTATGTTAAATCAACTAGACAAAGAACTAGAAAAAAGAGAATTAAGATTCACTAGATACGCAGATGACTGTGTGATACTAGTCAAAAGTGAGAATTCTGCCAAAAGAGTTATGAGAAGCATAACAAACTGGATAGAAAAGAAACTAAGTCTAAAAGTGAATGCCACAAAGAGCAAAATAACAAAACCAATAAATCTAAAATATTTGGGATTTGGATTTTGGAAAGACAAGAAAACACAAAGATGGAAAGCAAGACCACATCAAGACTCCATAAGGAAATTTAAGGACACGATTAAAACGTTAACAAAGAGAAGAAGGTCTGTAGACTTTTCACTCAGGCTATCAAAACTAAATGACGTCATACGTGGATGGATAAACTACTTCAAAATAGGGTCTATGAAATCAGCAATGAATGAGATTAGTGAGAGATTAAGAACCAGACTTAGAATGATTATCTGGAAAATGTGGAAAGTACCAAGTAAAAGACAATGGGGACTACAAAAGCTAGGAATAGGAAAAGATCTAGCGAGATTAAGCTCATATGTAGGTGATAGGTACTACTTTGTATGTACTAAAACATGTGTAGTTAGAGCAATAACAAAAGAGCTACTAATCCGACGAGGATTAGTAGACCCTTATGACTACTACATGAGAAATTGTTAGAATTAATTGAACCGCCTAGTGCCGAACGGCATGCTAGGTGGTGTGAGAGGGGCTAGGCGGTGCGAAATAATCTCTGTAAATTATTTATTTCCTATAATTAGTTAATGTTTATGAGGGTGGATTTTACTGCCCTCATTATTTATTTATATATCAAGCTTGATATATTGTCAATTTTTTCTTTGCAGAGCCTGAGGTAAATAATAAGAGGAGCCACCGAAGGGGACCATTGATAAGGGTTCTAAAAAATGGTACACTAAGCCGACGAAGGCAAAATACATACTTATCAGTCTTTGCTTCGCCTTCGGTATTTACCTTGCACCATTTTTTAGGTTCTTTGTCAATGGTGGCGGAGTGTGTTAGTTCTCTAAAACATGCATTATTCTTAATTCTCCTACTATTGATCCCCAACTTTTTAATGGAATATTCCATTTCTTTGCAATTATATTTGTAGCTAAGTATAGTGCTTTCATCAGTGACGTAGCACTTGGGAATACTGATCTATTACGGTTTAACCGTCTGTATGAGCTATTTAAACTCTCTATAGCATTCGTAGTATATATTATTTTTCTAACTTCCTTAGAATACTTAAAGATTGGCGTTATTGAATTCCACTCCCTTTCCCATCTATCCATTGATCCTGGATATTTTTTATCCCATGCTTCAGCTACTTTCAAACGATTCTTATTTGCTACTTCTTCGTCAGGTGCGTGATATATTGTTTTTAAATCATTTGCAAATTGTTTTCTATCTTTGTACGATACGTATTTTAATGTGTTTCTTACCATGTGAACTATACAGGTTTGCCACTCAGCTTTTGGATATGCCGCTGATATGGACTCTTCTATACCTATTAGTCCATCTGAACAGATAATGTAGATATCTTTTACTCCTCTGTTTTTTAGGCTATTTAGGACTCCTAACCAGTATTTACTACTTTCGTTTTGTCCTACATATATTCCTAATACTTCTTTAAGCCCATCTTCGTTTATTCCGAGTATTATATATGCTGCTTTCTTTGATATTAAACCCTCTTCTTTAACAGAAAAGTGAATAGCATCAATGAACACTACAGGATAAGTCTCTGACAGTGGTCTTTTTTGCCAGTCTTCTATTTCCGGCAGAATTTTGTCGGTTATGTCTGAAACCAGTCCATCACTAACTTCAAATCCATAGATATCATAGATTTGTTCAGATATTTGTCTAGTACTCAAACCTCTTGCATACATTCCTATTACCTTATTTTCTATCTCAGATATGTCTTTTTGTCTCTTTTTTACAATTTGAGGTTCAAAGCTTGAGTCTCTATCTTGAGGTACTGATATTTCAGATTCACCCATACTTGATCGTATTCTTTTAGTTTTGTATCCATTTCTAGAGTTTTCATTGTCACTTCTTTGGTTTGTTTCATATCCTAAATGGTGCTCCATTTCGGCTTCTAACATGCTTTCTATAGTATCTCCTAGTAAATCCTTAATAGCATCATGTATGTCCTTTGCCGACTCAATTTCATACTCATTGATTAGATAAGATATGATTTCTTTTTTTCCTTCACTTAATTTTTTTCTTCTTGCCATTTTAAAAAGCCTCCTATGTTATTTTTATTTTAACTAATCATAGGAAGCTATTCAATATTTACAGACTTTTTTTCGCAGTCTCGAGGGGCTACTAGTTAGCCTCTACTCGATTACGCTTACAGTGTCTTTTGGTACGATCATTTTCTTGCAAATTAATATTCGATTCCTAAAATGATAGTACGACCTGTATCCGAAAAGAGCTCTTTTTAAACACTTAATAAAATTATTAATACCTTCTAAACATCCATTTGTAACATTGACTTCTAAGCAATTTTTTACGTACTCAAAGTCCTTTAAAAGCGTGTTAATACTAGTTTTCATAGCATCTGATACCTCATCTGAATAATATTCTAAATGTGCCTTTAAGGAGGCAATATCTCCGTTTTCTACATCCTTTAAAAGAATCTGATAACAATCATAAGTATTTAGAAGTGTTTTGTTGACACTAATACTATCCATAACCACATCTCTAGCACTTTTCCATCTTTCAAAATGTATCCACTTTCTAAAACCTGTAGAATTAAGCTTTAAATAAGGCTTTTGTATCAGCTTCCAATACCTTTTTAACCTTTTGTATTCCATAGAATACTTAGAAAAACCATTCATAACTTCTATTCTTGTTTTGTTCAATGCTCTAGATAAGTGGTTAACTATATGGAACTTATCAAATACTATCTTAGCATTAGGGAAAAGATCAGAAATTAGACTAATGTATGGCTGATACATATCTATACATATACTTTTAACCGATTCTCTAGCACATTCACTAAACCTAGAAAAATAGCGCTTAAGATAGTGTAATTGCCTGTTTTCAACAATATCGATAATATCATGAGTAATAGCATCACAGAAAATAAAGCTCATAGATCCTTTAGCAGTTTTTGTGGATTTAAACTCATCAAAACATAAATGTTCTGGTAAAAACTGATAATTAGGCTTAAACTGTTCAAAAGCTTGATCTACACATTTAGACACCGTAGAATGAGAAACATAATGTAAATTAGCAATATCTTTTTCACTTACTTTCATGGTCAAATTAGTTGTAATATGAGCTTTTACTCTATTAGAAATAAAACAATTCTTTTTAACAATATCAGTTTCAGCTATAAAAGTAGAATTACACTCCTTACATAAAAATCTCTGCTTTTTAAGTCTCAAGAAAGTAGGTTCGCCATTAAAAGGAAGAAGTTTAATATCAGAAGACTTAGTGCCGTGTTTAATAATGCTTGGGCTATGCACGTTACCACAAACGGGACAAACAGAAGCATTATAGGTAAGCCGGCCAAAAATCAAATTGTAAGAGATATTCTTCTTTTTAATCTTCTCAACCTTTTCAAAAATCTCAATATTTTCATCTTTTAAATCTAATAAATTTAAGATATAATTATTTGTAGACATAGTGGCCTCCTTATTTTTTTGTTGTAGTGATTAAATTATAAAGGAAATTGGTCACTATGTCTTTATTTTTTAAAAAGAAAATAGTGCCAGCAAAGAAACCAATATTTCTTCACCAACACTATAAATTATAGAGCCTATATTACTTGCTAACTTAGTGCTTTGTGACTACTTAATCATATGACATCTTTTTAATCATAAATTTTATATTCTCTTTGTAATAATTCAGAATCATCAATATGTTAGTCTAATAATTATAAAACAAAAGAAGATAAAGTCTATATAATGGTGTAAATTAGTTTTACAAAAAAATATGAACCATCCCCAACCTTTTGGTATAATAGTTTCACCACAAAACTAACCAGGAGGTAAAAGAGATGGTCTGGCTATATTTTACACTAGATTCAGAAATAATTAAAGGTTTATTTTCAGCTTCAGCTAAAGAAAATGCTATTGCAAAACTCTTAGAATCAATTTTAAACCAAGTTTTAGAGGCTCAAGTTACTGAGGCAATCGGAGCTAAGCCTTATGAACGTACTGAAGAACGTACATGTTACAGGAACGGTTCTAGAGTTAGACAAATTAAAACTCGTGTAGGAACGTTAGAATTGCTAGTACCAAGAGTTAGGGGTGGTGAGTTTTCTCCTGATTTATTCAATCGATATCAACGAAATGAACAAGCTTTTGTACTGGCTATGATGGAGATGGTAATCCAGGGTGTCTCCACAAGAAAAGTAACAAAAATCACCGAAGAATTATGTGGAACATCATTTTCAAAATCAACAATATCAAACCTCTGTTCAAACTTGGATCCTTTAGTTGATGAGTTTCGAAACAGACCATTAGAGTCACAATATCCTTTTATCGTAGTTGATGCTATGTATTTAAAATCAAGAGATGCAGGAAAAGTTAGAAGCAAAGCTCTAATGATTGAGTAGAGTTCGCTCTGACGGTATCCGTGAAATTCTTGGTTTTATGTGTGGTGATAGTGAGACTGAACTAGGATGGAGAAACTTCTTTTCATCATTAAAGGATAGAGGATTATCAAATGTTGATATAGTTGTTAGTGATTCACATAAAGGCTTAAAATCTGCAATCCTTAAAGAGTTTCAAGGCAGCTCATGGCAGAGGTGTCAAACACATTTTAGTAGAAACATACTTGATGTATGTCCTACTAGACTACAGCCTGAGATAAAAAATCGATTAAGAGAGCTTTATGATGCGCCAACTACAGAAGTTGCCAGAACAGTATTAAATGATATCCTTGATGAATACTCAAATACTGCACCAAAGGCTATGGAATTACTAGATGCTGGTTTTGACGACATAACCCAAGTATTAAATATTCCAATAAAGTATCGAAAAAGATTAAGGACATCAAATATCATTGAACGTCTAAATCAAGAGATTCGTCGTAGAGAACGAGTAATACGAATATTCCCAAACGATGAATCCATGAACCGTTTAATTGGGGCAATATTAATTGATTTAGATGAGAAATGGAGTAGCGGGAGAATATGGTTGGATATGCATGAATACCATGAATCCAAACAAGATCAAGCCGAGCTTCAACAAGTTGAACCTACAAAGGTAGTTGCATAAGTCTGAGTTTAAGCTAATGCACCGCCAGCCTTGCACCAAGAACTTAAAAAACGGTAAGTGTTAACCACCGAAGGCGATAAACTCACAACAAAATGGTGTAATTATCCTTCGTTTTTTTAGTGTACCATTTTTTAAGTACTTGCCATAAGGCCAAGCCCTTCGGGTGGCTGATGTAATACCTCAGGCTCCAAATCTACAACAAATCAAAAAAATGAAACTGCTAATCAAAAGGTAAGATAAAACAATTTACACACTAATTTGGACTTGACTCAAAAGAAACTATTCTAATGTAAGTTTTTTGTATCTAATTAATATCATGTTCAAAACTAGATAAATACAACTTTTAAAGCAAAGTTTGACAAAATCAGGAAAAATATTCCTGGCAGGAAAATAGTTCCGGGAAAGTAGTGTTTTGTAAAAAGTGTGTAAAATATCTGCATAGAATCTGTTTTTGAAGTTAAAAACCAGAAATTATTTCCTTTATTATTAATATATATTTTAAAATAATTACACAATGATTTCTTAATGAATTAATAATAAAAGTAAATGAAAATGTTTTCTTATACAAGTCTCTAATTTATCGAATGCATAGTTATAAAAATTTTTTATCAATATATTTGGCATTGAACTTGCACTGATTAGTATTGGAAGATACAAAGAACATTGTACAAAATATTATTTATTATATTAATTTAAAGGAGGAACTAAATTGTTAGATTCAAAAACTTTAAAAACTGTTGCAGACAGATTACACTGTGTGGACGCACTTCTAAGTGATACTGTATTTGCAGACAAAGTATTAAAAGGTGGAAATGTTGTCAATGTTATTACCAGAGAGGTTTATGTTGCAGATGTAGCAATTGCTGGTGAGTACATTCTTATGGTTGGAGATTGTAGTGATTTGATTGGGGACAAAACTGAAGTTATTGATGTTAGTGGTAAATATATAACTCCAGGATTCATTGATTCTCATATGCACTTTGAATCAGCGATGTTAACTGCTACAGAATTTTCTAGACTTTCATTACCTACAGGAACTACTTGTTTAATTTCTGACCCACATGAAGTAGGAAATGTACTTGGGAAAACAGCAATTAAAGCTATGGCAGAGGAATGTGCTACTTTACCACATCATGTTTACTTGAGAGTGCCAGCACTTACACCAGATTGTCCTGGACTAGAAACGGCAGGCAGAGAACTAACGTCTAAGGATATTCCTGAAATGCTTGAGTATCCAACTGTAACTGGTATAGGAGAGATACAAGGCGTTACTTGTATGAGGTTTGTGTACGATAATAAATACGAAGTGGTTAAAGATACTATTGCAGCTACATCGTATGCAAGAGCAACCGGAAAAGTCGTTGACGGAAATGCAGCAGAAATTTTTGGAGCAGACCTAGCTGCTCATATTATAAGTGGTGGAACAGACATTTCTTGTCATGAGACAACTTCTAAAGAAGAGTGTGTTGAGAAGCTCAGATATGGAGTTTGGGTACTTATGAGAGAGGGATCTACTCAAAACAACATGCCAGAGTGTATTAGAGCGATTACAGAAGATGGGCTTGATTCTAGAAGAGCACTATTAGCAACCGATGATATGTTAGCAGAAGATATTATCAAAAAAGGACATATGAATGATATAGTCAGAAGAACAATTGAACATGGGGTTGATCCTGTAGAAGCTATTCAAATGGTAACTATAAATGCTGCTACTTGGTCAAATTTATATGATATTGGTGTACTGGCTCCAGGTAAATATGCTGATATAAACGTTATAAGTGGCGAACTAAAAGATATGAACGTTACCAGCGTATATCTAAAAGGTGATCATATTGCTGAAGATGGAGAATTGCTAATTGAATTAACACCATATAAATATCCAGATGCAGTTAAGTCTACAGTCTTGAGAGATAAAGTATCTGCTGAAGATTTAATGATACCATCAGAAGAAAAAGAAGTTATGGCAAACTGTGTAGGTTTGATAGTTCTTCAAAATTTATCTGAAAAATATAGGGTAAAATTACCAGTTGTTGATGGTTTTGTGAAATCCAATGAAGATGACTTACTACCAGTTGCTGTTATAGGTAGACATGGTCAACCTGATATTGGTAAATCATTTATTAAAGGATTCAACATTAAAGAGGGAGCATTTGCAGAAACTGTTTCACATGATACTCATAACTTAATTGTTATTGGTACAAATTACGAAGATATGGCTGCAGCAGCTAACAGAGTAATTGAAATGCAAGGTGGAGTTGCGATTGCTAAAAATGGTGAAATTATAGGTGAAATGCCATTAAGAATTTGTGGGTTAATGACAGATGAATTAACAGGTCCTGAACTAGTAGATAAAACTATCGAACTTCATGAGACTGTTAAAACTGAACTAGGATGCGATATACCTGCACCATTCATGCACTTGGCATTCTTGTCATTAGCAACAAGTCCAAAATGGAAGATTACAGATAAAGGTGTTATAGACGTTGAAAATTATCGTGTATTACCATCAATAGAGAAGATAAATTAATTTAAACAAGAGAAAGAGGTATATTATGAATTGGAATCAGAAATATGAATTAATAGATTTAACACAAGAAATTTATCAAGGAATGCCAGTATTTGGTATGCATCAGAAAACATTTATCATGGTTAACCAAACTCATGAACAAAACATGAAAAATACAGGATCACCAACGCTTGGTTTTTCAGCTAGAAATATCTTAATTAGTGAGCATGGACCAACTCATAGTGATGCGGTTTGGGAGTTTCTACCATCTGGGCCAACTATAGATAAAATGGATTTAAAATTATTTTATGGTGATGCTATTTGTTTAGACTTTACTCATATTAGATATCCTGACTATATCGAAATTAAAGATATCGAAGAGGCACTTGAGAAAGCAAATCTTGAGATTAAAAAAGGCGATGTGTTCTTAATGTACACAGGACATTATGAAAGAACTCACCCTACGCTTCATTCAGATGACGATATGGTGGATCCATTAAATTATGGTGGACTTGAAAGTAGACACTCAGGAGTATCGTATGAGTCTGCTAAATGGCTTGCTGAGCAAGGTGTAGTTAATATTGGTTGTGACGCACCTGCAATAGATCTTACTCCAGACGATTTAGACTATTCAGGACACTTAGTGTGTGGAGAGTATGGTATTACAAATACTGAAAATCTTATGAACTTGGATAAAGTAGCTGGAACTAGATTCATATACATGGGATTACCTCTTAGAATTAGAGCAGGTAGCGGATCTCCTATCAGAGCTGTTGCGCTAATTGAGAAATAAAATGTAATAATAGGGGTATGATATAGGTATATAAATATACTATATCATACCTACTATTTATTCAAATAAGGAGGATTTTATGAGTTTAACTGGTACTATACAGAGTATATTTGGAGGAATTGGTGTTGGTGCTATTTATGCGCTACTAGGGTTATCGTTTGCATTGATATTCGGGAGATTAAATATAGCATCAGTTTTGCACGGTGACTTGGCGATATTAGCTGCATATCTGATTTATTTTTTTTATACAAATGCGGGTATTAACTTATTTATAGTCACAATCGCACTATTACCAATTTTTTATTTTTTAGGATATATAATACAGCTTGGGTTATTAAGACCTTTTATGAGTTTGGATGTCTGGAAAGGTAGATATCAAGGTCAAGTAATGGTGACGCAAGGAACAGCGATGATTATAATGGCTTTAGAATTTATGGTATGGACAGGTACATATAGGACTCTAGGTGTCCCATATAGAAATAGTGCAATAAATCTTGGATCACTAAAGTTATCAATTGTCCATCTGATGTCATTTGTAGCCTTGATTTGTCTTGTATTAATTTTAAACTATATTTTGGATAAAACAAGGTATGGAATTTCTCTTAGAGCTTGTTCAGATGATAGAACTACTGCGATGTTAACTGGTATAGATTACAATAAAATTAGTAATGTTTCATTTGGAATATCAGCAGTGATTTCTGTAGTCGCTGGGTTATTTTATGCACTGAGTTTTGCATTAACTCCATCTTTGGGCATGGATTTGACTCTAAAAGGTTGGGTTGCAGTTATTGTTGGAGGAATGGGAAGTATTAGTGGTATAGTAGTTGCTGGTTTATTAGTTGGATTAG
Source organism: Peptoniphilaceae bacterium AMB_02 (assembly GCA_036321625.1). NCBI lineage: Bacteria > Bacillati > Bacillota > Tissierellia > Tissierellales > Peptoniphilaceae > Microaceticoccus > Microaceticoccus formicicus. The sequence continues at coordinate 2,254,815 of CP143259.1, read as the reverse complement.
TTGAATCATTAAGTAGCTATTTTTGGATACCAGCATACAAGGATGCAGTACTATTTATTGGTCTTCTAATATTTTTAGTTGTTAAACCTGCCGGATTAATGGCTAAAAAATAGAAAAGGGGTAAATTATGGATAATATAAAAAAATTAAAAAAAGATTTGCTAATTGGAGTTATCATATTAGGGATCTTTATAGCTACTATGTTCTTAACTAAAGCAGGGTTTATCATGAACTTTATAACGTTCATTTGCTTATTCTTGATTGCTGGTCAAGGATGGAACTTGTTAGGTGGTTACATAGGTGAGATTTCTTTTGGACATGCTATATTTTTTGGATTAGGATCTTATACTGTAGGGTTACCTATAGGATATAAACTAGGTATCCCAATTTGGGTTACGGTTCTTTTAGCGCCAGCAGTTGCTGCATTATTTGCGTATATAATATCGTACCCACTTTTACGGATAAAAGGTTTTCCGTTTTTAATCGGAACTTATGGATTAGGAATAGTGTTAGAAAAAGTATTTATTTCTACACCTGCATTATTTGCTACTAGAGGAATCTTTGTTCCTCCCGTTAACAAATATATTTTGTATCCCATGATTGTTATTATTACAGTAGGGATTGTGGTTTTCACTGAATGGTTGGTTAATCAAGATACAGGCCTTAGCTTTAAAGCAGTAAGGGATGCGGACATTGCTGCATCAATGGTCGGTATTAATATATTCAAAGTAAAGCGTAAAGCACTTGTTATCGGAGCTGCATATGGTGGTATGGCTGGGGCATTATATGCACTTTATAGTAGCTTTGTTCATCCTATAACAAGTTTTAGTGTTGACACAAGTTTAGCAATTCTCTTGGGAGCGTATATTGGAGGAGCTGGAACTGTTTTGGGACCAGTTATTGGTGGTGCTTTAGTAATAATTATTCAAGAACTTTCTAGGGCATATGTACCTATTTCCGGTGGACACCATTTGGTAATAGGCATCGTATTAGTTTTGGTAATGTTGCTTGCTAGAGAAGGAATCTATCCTACAATTTTAAAGGCGATTAAATCAAAACGTGAAAAAGCAGTATCAGAGAGGTGAAACATGGGAATATTAGACATTGAGAATTTAAAAATAAGTTTTGGTGGGAATACGATATTCTCAGATATAAATATCAGTATCAAAGAGAATGAAGTATATGGTTTGATTGGAACAAATGGAGCAGGAAAAACAACCATATTTAATATTGTTTCTGGAATTCTTAAAGCAGATAGTGGAAGAATAATTTTTAATAATAAAGATATAACGGGATTGAAACCTTATCAAGTTGCTAAAGAAGGAATAGGAAGATGTTTTCAAACTGTTCTTCCTTTCAAAAGTATGACTCCTTATGAAAATATTAAAGTAGCAAGAGCTCATGCTAGAAAAGTACCAAAGGAAGAAGAGATGAGCATTGAGGAAATTCTAAAGATGACAAATCTCGAAAGTAAAAGAGATGTATTAACTAGTCAATTAACATTACCAGATAAGAAGAATGTTGAAATAGCAAGAGCATTAGCCACCAATCCAAAACTAATTCTTTTTGATGAGATGGCAAGTGGATTATCTGGAGAAGAAATAGTAGACCGAATGAACTTAATCAGGGAACTTTCTAAAAGAGGAATAACAATTGTGGTAGTAGAACACATTATGTTGTTTATAAAGCAAATATGTGATCGTGTTGGAGTTTTACACGCAGGCTCATTGATTGCTGAAGGAACCCCTGAAGAAGTCGGGCAAGATGAAAAAGTTATTGATGCTTATTTAGGGAAGGGGTCGCTATGAGTTGCTTAGAAGTTAAGAATATTACTGTCGGATACGATAAAGAAATAGATGTTTTAAAGAATATAACTATTAATTTAGAAGAAAATGAGTCTGTTTCGATAATAGGGGCTAATGGTGCAGGTAAAAGTACTTTGGTAAAAACAATTTCAGGTTTAATTACACCTAAAACTGGTGACGTATTATACAATGATGTGAGTACAGTTGGGATGAAACCACATGAAATCGTTAGAATGGGAATAGTCCATGTTCCAGAGGATGGTGGTACTTTTAAAAGTCTATCAATAGAGGAGAACTTAAATATTGCCTGTTTAGATCCTAGCTCACTAGAAAAGAATAAAGAGTTGGTGTATAAATTCTTTCCACCATTAGTTCAAAAAAGGAAAGATAGAGCGGATAGTTTAAGTGGTGGACAAAGAAAAATGTTATCTGTAGGCAAAGCAATTATGGCTAATCCAAAGTTATTATTATTAGATGATATATCTATGGGTTTGGCTCCCAAAGTTGTTTACGATTTATATGACATGCTTAAAGAATTAACCTCAGAGTTAAAGATACCAACACTTGTAATTGAACAAATTGTTGAAATTGCACTTACTTTTTCAAGTAGAGCATACTGTATGTCTCAAGGTGAAATTGTTATGAGTGGGCTGTCTAAAGATTTAATAAATGATGAAGAAGTAAAAAGAAGTTACTTAGGAATTTAGCGAATTAACAATATATTAAATTTACTCGTGATTTAATTGGGGCAAAATGTGTAAAGACAACGAATGATATTCCATAATGGTGAGTATGTCAGACACAATAATTTTTGGGTATCGATGAGTGGAGTCATTGATCTAAATATATTTTATTAGGAGGAAAAAATGAAAGTTAAGTTTAAATCGTTTCTAAAAATCATGTTAGTTTTACTTATGGTATTTTCACTAGTCGCATGTGATAGTGGAGAGCCAAAGCAATCTGGAGACTCTGAGTCTAAGACAAGTAGTGAAACAGCTTCAAATGGAGATCCAATTGTAATAGGAGGTACATTTACAGTAAGTGGACCAGTTTCACACGCTGGAAAGATGGCATTAGAGGGTGCAGAAGCAGCTATTAAGTACGTAAACGAAGAATTAGGTGGAATAAACGGTAGACCGGTTGAGCTAAAGTACTATGATGATGAGTTCGATGAGAGTAAGATACCAATGCTTTATGAAAGGTTAATTACTCAAGACAAAGTTGATTTATTGGTTTCACCGTATACATCCCCATTTTTAGCTGCAGCTCCTGTTGTTGCTAAACACGATAAGATGATGTTCTGTATTGCTGCTGATAGTTACGTAGCCAATGATTCATTTGGACAAAACATAGTAAATATTCAAATGGATGATAAGTGGAGAGGTGGACAATGGTGGCATGACGTTGCAGAATTTTTTGTAAACTTTGATGAGTGGAATACAAAGGGATTAGAGAAGCCAAAGACGATTGCAGTATGTAACTTAAATATATCATATGGTCAAGAAATCGCAGATTCTGTAATACCATACTGGAAAGAGAATGGATTCGATATTGTATATAATGAATTATTCGAGCCTGGACATAGTGACTGGGCACCAGTAATCTCTAAACTTAAAGAGCTAAAACCAGATATAGTTTTCGTTCCGCATTATTTCGAAGATAGTGTAAGATTTGTAGAGAAAGCAAAAGAATTAGACTACTCTGCAGATTATATGATTATAGAAGGTATGGGATGGGATACACTTTCATGGACTAGACCTGAACTAGGAGGACTTGCACCAGAAGTTGCACAAAAAGGATTTTTCTCATATTCTGTATATAAAGATAAATATGAGTCAGATACAAAAGACTACTTAGCTAAAGTAATTAAAGAAAAATATGATCATGTACCAGGTAATGACCATTTGACAGGATTTATGGCAGTTGAGTTAGCTGCTAAAGCTGCAAATAAAGCAGGATCTATTGAAAAAGATAAACTAATTGAAACATTAACTAATAATGAGTTTACTTTAGCAGCTTACCCGTATCAAATGAACTCAAGTGGTGGTAATGGATCTGATTTCCGCTGGGGTGTAGGGCAATATATCCCACCTAACATAGATGAAGCAGTTGGAACAGACAGAGACTGGCATTGTGTATGGCCTGCTAATTTTAAAGATGCTGACCCAGTTTATCCATTCCCAGGATGGTAAAAGATTTATATACGAAAAGAATAACAGAATTAAAATATGATTATTAACTAAAACAGTATATTCTATATTATTGAACCATCACTACGATTAAAAAGTATTTTAGACTTCACTCAAACTACTCCCTAGGTTATTAGTGATGGTTCAATTTAACTTAATCTGAGTGCTTTAAAAATAATAAATGCGAGGTAAGGATTTAGGTTTTTAAAAAGGGTGTATCAGTCTTTAATATTATGTTTATATTAACTTATAATAGAACAGCACAATAACTAAAGATACGATATAATTTAAATATCAAATAATAGAATTTTAATTATTAAATAGCTTCAGAGATTATAGTTAATGGATAAATTTAATGATATGCTCATTGATATTAACAAATCTAGTTGTTATCAAATATATTTATTATTAAATGGGGGAAAAATGGAAAAAATAAAATTTTGTGGAGATAAAGCTCATCCACCATATGAGTATTTAGATGAAGACGGAAAATGTAATGGATTTGCATATGAATTAAGCGTAGCGATTGCTAATGAAATCAATGTAGATGCTGATATAACTTTGTTAGATTGGTCTAAAGCATTAGAATTGTTTGCCGAAGGTGAATATGACATAGTTCAATTTATATCAAAACAAAAAAGTAGAGCGGATAGGTATTTGTTTTCTCTCCCTATTTTAACTACCTTTCATTCTGTTTTTAAATTAACTGAGAGAGAAGATATAGTTGATTTTGAAGATAGTTCAAGATATAAAATTGCTGTTCAGGAGTATGATGCAGCTCATGTTATGATGAATACGAATATTGGGGGTTACAAAGAATTAATTGTAACCAAAAATCAAGGAGAAGCTCTTGAAGCATTGGTTAATAAAGAGGTTGATGTGATTATTGGTAATAGACAAACCATTAGCTATATGGTAAGTAATATTGGATATGGTGATAAGATTAAATTAGTTGGTAAGCCGCTAAATATGACGAAATACTGTATGGCTTGTAGTCGTAAAAAACCGGAGTTAATTGCGAAGATAAATAAAGGAATAGAAACTATTAAAAATAATGGTGTCTATGAAGAAATATATGAAAAATGGTTTGTTGATAGGTCCGCTAGTCTAGGTTACGAATTGTTAAGTCAAATGAACAGTGGTGTAATATATATAGACGCACTTGGGAAAGTCAAAGCTGTAAATAATAATGCGGAGAGGATATTATCAATAAAGGAAAAAGATATTCTATATCGAAACTTCTATGAAACAAATCAAGCCAATTTATTTGATCCATACATGCTTCAAGAGATTCTTGATGGACGTAGTGAAACGTTACATAAGTCTTTAAATATTGAACTAAACTCTGAGCAAAAACAGCTTGAGATTCACTATAATAGAATGGCTGATACAGAACATAAAACAATTGGTGTTATAGTAACTTTGATTGATGTGACCGAAAAAAAACGATTAGGAGAAATGCTAGCTGAAAAAGATAAAATGGAATCACTTGGATTCTTACTTCTAAAAATAGCTCATGAAATAAGGAATCCTTTAACAAGTATTAAGAATTTTATTGAGTTATTACCTACTGAGTATGATGATCCTGAATTTAGACAATCTTTGTTTTATCATGTACCAAATCAAATAAAACAAATTGATGAAATGTTATCAAATCTTTTGGAGTACTCAAGACCAGCAAAAGCGGATAAAACAAAATTTATTGTAAGTGAGATTCTGAAAGATCTAATTATCAAATCTATAATCAAAACAACAAATTCTATGGATGTAAAGATTAAATATGATATAGATGAAGGTATCTATCTAGACTGTGACAAGAATCACATAAAACAGATATTAATAAATCTACTATTGAATGCAGTACAAGCGGTGCCTGCTGGTGGAACAATAAAAATAAAAGTAAAAAGAAAGATAAATTATTGCGTAATATCAATTATAAATGATGTTTCTAATGATGTAAAGATTGACAAAGATAAACTGTTTGACCCATTTTACACTACAAAACCCCAAGGAACAGGTTTGGGATTATTTATAACTTATCAGTTAGTTAAGGAAAATGGTGGTGAGATTAAAGTTGTTCAAATGAGTGATAAAATAAGCATATCACTTATTTTTGAAAGGGTGGATGAGTAAATTGGAAGACAAAATTCTAATAATAGATGACGATATAGCGATAGCTGAATCGTTGAGATTTGCTCTTAGGAAGGACTATGATCTATATTTCGCTACCAATATATCAGAAGCGTTAAAAATATACCAAGAAAATGAAATATCTGCAATTGTGCTAGATCTAAAGTTAGGCAATGAAAATGGCATGGATCTTTATCATAAGCTACGAGAAATTAACCCTGATGTAGTAGTAATTATTATTACTGCCTTTGGAACTATAGAATCCTCTGTAGAAGCCATTAAGTCTGGGATATTTCAATATTTAACTAAGCCAATAGATTTAGATGATTTAAGGTTTTCATTATCAAGAGCAGTGGAAATGGATAAACTTCACAGAAGGGTAAAACATGCTGAAGATGATAAGTTGCGGAATTTAGAAAATCACGGAATTATAGCATACTCTAGCAAGATGAAAACTATAATGCAAACTGTGAATAAGATTAAAGATATAGACTCGATAATACTTATAACAGGTGAAAGTGGAACAGGTAAGAGTCTTATTGCTAGTGTAATTCATCGAATTGGGCATAGAAAAGAGCATCCATTTTATAGTATCAATTGTGCTGCAATACCTCAAAATCTACTAGAAAGTGAATTATTCGGTTACAAAAGAGGTGCGTTTACAGGAGCCAATGCCGATAAGAAAGGATTCTTTCAATTGGCGGATAAAGGAACACTCTTTTTAGATGAAATCGGGGATCTCGATTTAAACCTACAAGGGAAACTGCTTCAGGTTATCCAGGAAAAGAAGGTAACTCCACTTGGTGCAGAAGTCTCTGAAGATGTGGATGTTAGGATAATTACTGCTACTAATAAAGACTTAAAGAAATTAATTGAAGAAGGAAAGTTTAGAGAAGATTTATATTATAGATTAAATGTAATTAACATCTTAATCCCCTCGTTGCGAGAAAGAAAAGAAGATATACCTTATTTAGCCAAATACTTTATTGATAAATACTCCTTGCTTCTAGATAAACCAATTCATAGGGTGAATGAAGACTTTTTTGAAGCGATTTTAGGGATGGAACTGAGAGGAAACATTAGAGAGTTAGAAAATATTATTGAAAGAGCGATAGCGTTGAATGAAAGTGATGAACTTAGAGCAATAGATATTGGTGGAATTACAAAAAATAAAGATAAGCCATATGGGATAAAAGGTGAATTAATTCCCGTATTTATTGGAGAAAATCTTGATGAAATAGAGAAAAAAGTTATTATAGCGACCTTAAAAAAAATGGATAATAATCAAGCTAGAGCAGCTGAAATACTTGGAATAACAGATAGAACTATCAGAAATAAATTAAAAAAATATAACTTATAAACTAACAAGAATAGGAAAATAATTCCTTGTATTTGTAAGTGTTTGATTATTTAATGTGCTACATGGATATTAAATAATTGCACAAGAAAAAATTTCCTGGTTCTGATTAATAAAAAATTCGAGTAAGCAAAAGATGGATAAATATTAACAAATGTTCAATTGATTTAAAAGATTTGTTTACATTGTAACATAAACATTGTTTTGTGAAAAGCAAACTTTGATAGGATTAAACGAATATTTATAAAAGATGTAATAAAACGATTGATAGATTTAAATATCTAAAATAATGCTGATTCACTTATGGTTATGGCATACTTATTGCGGTATGTACTAATGGATTATATTCATAATAGATGAGATATGAATACTAATTTAATTATATCATAAGGGGTGTATCATGAGTAATGGTTTAAAAAGCAGTAAGTACGACTTATCCAGAGTCGACTTAAATGATCCTAAGAGCTTGGATTATTTTGAATTAGATAAAACCGACTGGGGAATCAATGTCTTAAAGTTGCAATTATTTCAGCGATAGCAATTTTTGTATTCTTCATACCTTTAAGCGATGGCAGCATACTGTTCGGTGTTATCTACAATAAACTTATCAGTCTTGTAGATATGTTGGTAACTATCAATGGAGTAAAAGTTGGATCTCTCCTCATATGTACAATAATTCTCTGTTTGACTGGAATTTTGAGTGTATATGGTAAGTATTTCGCGAAAAAGGAGAGCAAGGTATACAAGTACTTTGAAGCCGATTCAATAGTTCATCCAATCTTTTATATGATTGGCGGTTTCTTTATACTTATGTATTTCTTAGATCAAATAGGAGTTTATCATGCTAGTGAAGTAATTGTAGGACCGGCAACTGCAGGTATGGTAATCCCGGGAGTAGTAATAGGGGTTGCTGCCATAATTCCTGTAGGTGCATTCTTTATACCATTCCTTACAGATTATGGCCTGATAGACTTTATAGGAGTTATACTTGAACCGATTATGAGACCTGTATTCAAGGTTCCTGGAAAATCAGCAGTTGACGCGACTGCATCATTTGTAGGATCTACTACTATGGGAATTATAATAACAGGTAGGATGTACAGATCAAACAACTATTCAGCAAAGGAAGCTTGTATAGTAGCAACTTGCTTCAGTGCCGTATCCGTAGGTTATGCATATGTAGTTATGGAAGCTGCACAGATTTCTGAACACTTTGTTATTACTTATTTCGTATCTTTCTTCTTAGCTTTTGTAATAGCGGCAATCATTGCCAGAATACCGCCCGTATCATTAAAACAGGACATTTTCAGTAATGGTAGAGAGCAAACTGCTGAAGAGAAAAAAGAAGCAACCATGAAATACGGACCTGCAATGTTTAAAACCGGTATAAATAGGGGAGCTAAAAGAGCTTATGTTTCAGGATCAATGCCAAGAAGAATAGTTGCAAGTATCGTAGATGCTTTCCCGGTACTGCCAAAAGTTATCACTCTCTTATGTGCATTTGGAATACTTGGAATGATTGCAGCTAAGTACACGCCGATTTTTCAGTGGATAGGATATCTATTCCTGCCACTTACAAAAGTTCTAGGTGTACCTGATGCAATGGAAGCTGCAGCAGCTATCCCGACAGGTGTTACAGAGATGTTTATTCCGGTTCTGACAATAGCAGACCAAGCAGCAAACTTACATGTTAAGACCAGATTCTTTGTAACTGTAGTTTCGATGCTACAAATTATCTTCTTAGCAGAGTCTGTAGTTGTAATAATGAACACTGGAATCCCTATGAAGTTTAGAGAACTGATGATTGTATTCTTACAGAGAACTATTATAGCAATGCCGCTTGCAGCATTGTTTATGCATATCATTTTTAGATAAAAAAAGATTAAAATACTTGGAGGTATAAAATGAAAAAAAAATTTATTTTAGCGGTACCAAATTTTAGTGAAGGTAGAAGAGAAGACGTTATTGAGAAGGTTGCAAATACGATTAGAAACAAAGAAGGAGTCAAATTAGTTACTTGTGAACCTGAATACGACTTTAACAGAACGGTTTTAACCATTATCGGTGAGCCTGAGCCACTAAAAGAAGCACTACTTGAGATGGCAAAGACTACTTACGAAAATGTCGACATGAGAGAGCAGGAAGGTACTCATCCAAGAATCGGTTCTCAGGATACAATTCCTCTATTCCCACTTCACAATATTGAACTTGATGAAGTTAAAGCACTTGCTGAAGAAATCGGACAAGAACTATTTGATAAATATCAAGTACCAATTTTCTTCTCAGGAGAAAATGCAAGAACTGAAGACAAGAAGTCCATCTCTTATATAAGAAAAGGACAATATGAAGGTCTTAAAGCACTTCTGGAAGACTCTTCAAATCCGGATTATGAAGCTAGAAAACCTGATTTATCAGTTGACGGAAAACTAAGTGATCAGTACGGTGCTACCATCGTTTCTGCTGACTATGAGGGACTGACTGCATACAATATCTTCCTTGATACAGAAGATGTATCAATTGCTAAGAAAATCTCTAAAGCACTTAGAGGACCATCAGGCGGATTCTCAACAATCAGATCAGTTGGAATCAAGTTCCCTGAAAGAGACGGAGTTGTAGTTTCAATGAACCTATTCAACTGTGCAGAAACTCCAATTTACAGAGCATTCGAATTCGTTAAGAGAGAAGCTGAAAGCTACGGAGTAACAGTAACAGGGTCAGAACTGGTTGGACCTGTAAAACTTGACTACCTACTAAACAATTTAAGATACTACCTAAGATTAGAAGGATTTGACGTAGAGCAAATCTTAGAATACCACTTAATGGGATAATCTTATCGACCACTTCACTCGAGGTGGTCTTTTTTTATCTAAAAGCTAAACTTTGAGATACCGGCATTTATAGGATATAATATAAGTATAAAAATCCTTAGGCGATGGTGAGATTATGAATAGAATTTTATTATGTGACGAAAATATAGAAACTCTAAAAATACTGAGCTTTATAATAGAACAAAAACAATTAGGTGAAGTAATAGATGAAGTCGAGTATGGCGACAAAGCGATTGAAATAATCTCAACACTTAATCCCGATTTAGTCATCACCGACTATTCGCTTATAGGAATAGACGGAAATGAGGTAATCAGGAGGTCTAAAAACAAAGGATATGAAGGTAAATTTATAATGATATCCGCAGTTACGGATCCTGAGGTCGTATCCAAAGCTTATAGAAACGGCGTGAGCTATTTTATTAGAAAACCTATTAATATCAATGAAACAATCCATATAATAGAGCAGACATTGAAACTAAAACGCTTGGAAGCTATGACTTCCAAGATCAGAGAATTAATAGTAACTGAAGACTTGACAGCCAAAGAGGACGATGTTAAGAGCATATCATCTTATGAAAAAGAAGTTGACAGGATACTGATAAGCTTAGGGCTACAAGGAACGGGCGGTTTTGAAGAACTTAAAGACCTAATACTACTATTAAGTGACAGGGAAAATTTAGGGAAAAACGACTATTTATTATCGGAATTATACAATAAAATAAGCTATAGAATAAATGAAAAGCCTAAAACCATTGAGCAGAAAATTAGAAGATCTGCCCAGAGGGCGATGGACTATGTGGCTCTTATCGGTCTCGAAGACTATAATAGTTTGGTCTTTGACAGATATGCCGCTGCACTTTTTGATTTTTATGAACTCAGAAAACAGATGAATTACTTATCGGGGAAATCTACCGAAAGAGGTAGTATACAGATTCGAAAATTTATTGAAGGTGTCAATTCTCTGGCTAAAGACGGAATGTAAATGGACGGAGAATTTTTCCGTCCTTTTCTATTAATAAGCAAAAGAAAAAATATTTAAAACTTATGGTTCTAAAATACTAAGTGATTATTTACCTAATTTTAAAAAATATCATGTGAAACTTAAGAAAAAGAATAAAATATATCAAATTAGCATACTACAAATTGTAGGTAATTGTAGGTAAATGTAGTATAACTGATATGATAATTGTGAAAACGTTTGATAAATTATATAAATGGAGGTAGAAAAGACATGTCAAGGAAGATTAAGTTGGTATTGGGAGTTATCGGATCTGATTGTCATGCAGTTGGAAACAAGATACTGGATTATTCATTAACCGATGCCGGTTATGAGGTAATCAATATTGGGGTATTATCACCTCAAGAAGACTTTATAAATGCTGCTGTAGAAACAAATGCAGATGCAATTTTAGTATCTTCACTGTATGGCCAGGGAGAATTGGACTGTAGAGGACTTAGAGAGAAATGCGATGAAGCCGGACTTAAAGGAATCAAACTTTATGTAGGTGGTAATATCGTAGTTGGAAAACAGAACTTTGATGAGGTAAAAGTTAGATTCGAAAAAATGGGATTCGATAGGGTATATCCACCTGGAACATCTATCGATACTACATTGAGGGATTTAAAAGAAGATTTTCCGGATTAATTGGGAGAATGTATGAAAGCATATTTGTTTGTAGACTTTGGTAGTACAAATACTAAAGTAACTCTAGTTGATATTGAAGAAGAGATAATTGTTGCTACTGCAAGGGCATATACAACTGTGGAAACAGATGTTATGGATGGCTATCGCAATGCCATGAAGATGCTCGAAGACAAAGTCGGAACCGATTACGATATTGTACAAAAAATAGCATGTTCATCTGCAGCGGGGGGACTTAAGATCGTCGCACTGGGACTTGTCCCGGAACTGACGAGTGAAGCTGCAAAGAGAGCTGCACTGGGTGCCGGTGCTAAAATAGTAGGCACTTATAGCCACAATATCAATAAATCTGAAGCCAAAGAAATCATAGAGTCAAATGCCGATATGATTTTACTTGCCGGCGGTACCGATGGAGGAAACTCGGAATGCATAATTCACAATGCTAGAATGCTTAGGGATTTTGGTGTTAGAGTTCCCGTCGTAGTGGCAGGCAATAAGTCCTGCATAGACGACATAGAAGACATTTTTAGAGATAGAGTAGAATACTACATCGCTGAAAATGTAATGCCGAAGCTAAATCAATTGAATGTCGAAAGCAGTAGAGAAACAATTCGATCTATATTTATGGAAAATATAACAAAAGCTAAGGGTATGACGCATGTAAAAGAAGTCATAAGTGACATCGTAATGCCAACTCCTGCAGCCGTTTTAAAAGCTGCCGAAGTTCTTTCAAGAGGAACAGAGGATGAAGACGGACTAGGAGATTTAGTGGTAATCGATATTGGTGGAGCGACCACCGACGTCCACTCTATAGCTGAAGGTGCACCAAGCAAACCATCGGTTTTTATAAGGGGATTGGAAGAACCATATGCAAAGAGAACTGTAGAAGGTGACCTTGGTATGAGGTATTCGATTCCTTCCGTTGTCGAAGTAGCAGGTAAGAGAATGCTTAGATCTTATCTTGGAAGCGAATATGAATACGATGTTGTTGAAGAGGTAGAAAAAAGACACAATAGCCCTGGATTTATATCTACTAATGATAGAGATATGAATTTCGATTATGCCATAGCAAAAGTATGCAGTAGAATTTCAATGCTGAGACATGCAGGAGAAGTTGAGCAAGTATACTCTCCAACCGGACCAATGTATCAACAAACCGGTAAGGATCTTATGGATCTGCCTGCAGTAATTGGTACAGGAGGAATTCTTGCATATACCGAGCATCCTGAAGAGATACTCAAAGCATCGACCTTTACCATGGAAGAACCCCAGTCACTTAAACCAAGGAATCCACAATTCTATTTGGATGCGGATTATATTTTAAGCAGTATGGGACTTCTTGCAATGATTGATGAAGATATGGCTGTTAGAGTAATGAAAAAATATATAAAGAAGGTAGGTAATCATAGTGAGATGGAAGAATAAAAAGATTCCTGAAGGCGAATTTATGGATGTAAGAAAAGAAGTTCTTGCAACATGGCCAACAGGTAAAGATGTTGATCTACAAGATGCAATAGATTATTTGAAGAAGATTCCCGATGAGAGAAACTTCGCTAAAAAACTTGAAGTAGCTAAAAAAGAAGGTAGAACATTGGCGCAGCCAAGAGCCGGAGTTCCACTATTAGACGAACATATCGAATTACTTCAGTACTTACAAGATGAAGGTGGATGTGACTTACTTCCAAGTACGATAGATGCTTACACTAGACAAAACAGATACGAAGAAGGAGAGCAAGGAATAATTGAATCTCAAAAAGCAGGCAGATCCTTAATGAACGGATTCCCGGCTGTTAACCATGGGGTTCATAATGTAAGACATGTTGTTGAATCAGTTAAACTTCCACTTCAAGCAAGACATGGTACACCTGATGCAAGACTTCTTGCTGAGATAATCCATGCAGGTGGATACACTTCAAATGAGGGTGGCGGAATAAGCTATAACATCCCTTATGCAAAAGCCGTATCAATCGAAAAAACACTTGAATATTGGCAGTATTGTGACAGATTGGTTGGATTCTATGAGGACAATGGAATCAGTATAAACAGAGAACCATTTGGACCATTAACAGGAACATTGGTACCGCCTTCAACTTCAAATGCAGTAGCTATAATCGAAGCATTACTTGCTGCTGAACAAGGAGTTAAGAGTATAACTGTTGGATATGGACAATGTGGAAACTTAGTCCAAGACGTTGCGGCAATCAGAGCACTGGAAGAGCAAACTGAAGAATACCTTCACAAATATGGCTATAATGATTGTGTAGTTACCACTGTATTCCACCAATGGATGGGTGGTTTCCCTGCTGATGAAGCAAGAGCATTCGGTGTTATTGCACTTGGATCTACTGCTGCAGCACTTGCAGGCGCAACAAAAGTAATCGTTAAAACACCTCACGAAGCATTCGGTATTCCGACAAAAGAAGCAAATGCTTCAGGTATCAAGGCAACTAAGATGGTATTAAACCTTCTTGAAGGCCAAAGAATGCCAAGTAGCCAAAGTTTATCTCACGAGATCGAGATAATCAAAGCGGAAACAAAATGTATGGTTGACAAGATGTTTGAACTAGGAAATGGCGATTTAATTGCCGGAACCATTAAAGGATTTGAAGCCGGAATCATAGATATTCCATTCGGTCCTTCTAAATACAATGCCGGTAAAATGATGCCTGCAAGAGACAACGAAGGTTCTATAAGATATCTTATGACCGGTAATATTCCGTTTACTAAAGACTTATTGGATTTCAACAGGGCAAAACTGGAAGAAAGAGCAAAATACGAAAACAGAAAAGTAGATTTCCAAATGACTGTAGATGATGTATTTGCAGTAGGAAAAGGAAGACTAATAGGAAGAGTGGAGGGTAAATAGTATGAAAATTGTAGATATCATTTGTGCACCGGGAACAACAGGATTTTATTTTGACGATCAAAAGGCTATCAAAATGGGAGCAGGACATGACGGAATGTTCTACATTGGAGAGCCTGTAACACCTGGGTTTACTGCTATAAGACAAGCCGGAGAGAGCATTTCCGTTATGCTTGTTTTAGACGATGGACAAGTAGCGCATGGAGACTGTGCAGCTGTTCAATACTCAGGAGCAGGTGGAAGAGATCCCCTATTCTTGGCAGCAGACTTTATTCCTGTAATCGAAGGACCAATTAAAGAACATCTAGTTGGAAAAGAATTAAACAATTTCAAAGAATTAGCTGAAGAGATGGATCATTTCCTAGTAGATGGAGCAAGACTTCATACTGCAATCAGATATGGTGTAACTCAAGCGATCCTTGACGGAGTAGCTAAAACTAAGAAAAAAACTATGGCTGAAGTTATAGTTGAAGAATACAATACAGGTGTAGAAATTAAGAGAATTCCAATCTTTGCACAAACCGGTGACGATAGATACCTAAATGCAGACAAGATGATTATTAAAGAAGTACCCGTACTACCTCACGGACTATTCAACAATGTTGAAGAAAAAACAGGTAAAAACGGAGAAAAACTACTTGAGTATGTAGAGTGGTTAAGAGACAGAGTTCTTTCAAAAAGACCATCTGAAGACTATAATCCTATATTCCACATAGACGTATATGGAACTATCGGAGATTTTACAGGAAATGATGTAGAGTGGATGACTAAATACCTTAAGACATTAGAAGAAGCTGCTAAACCATTCCATTTGAGAATCGAAGGACCTATGGACATGGGCAATAAAGAAGATCAAATTAGAGTTCTTGCAGAATTAACAGCAAGCCTTGATAAAGAGAACATTAATGTTGAATTGGTAGCTGACGAATGGTGTAATACATTAGAAGATGTTGTTGACTTTGCAAAAGTTAAAGCAGGACATATGATTCAAATAAAAACTCCTGACTTAGGTGGAATCAACAATACTATCGAAGCAGTTCTAAGATGTAAAGAATTGGGCGTACTTTCTTATTGTGGCGGTACATGTAACGAAACTTCAAGATCAGCTGAAGTTCTAGTAAACTGTTCATTAGCAACAGGAGCTGACCAACAGCTTGCAAAACCTGGAATGGGTGTTGATGAAGGTTACATGATAGTTAACAACGAAATGAACAGAGTTGTAGCACTTGCAAACAGTAGAAAATAGAAAGGTAGAAAATGAGACAGATTAGTTCCAAACTTATAACTGAAGAGGTTAAAAAACTTGTAATAGATGCGAGTCACTTTCTTCCTGCCGATGTTAGAAAAAGACTTGAAGAGTTAAGAGCGGAAGAAGACTGGGATCTTGCAAAATCAACACTTGACCAGATAATAAAGAATGCTGATATTGCTGAAAATGACAGAGTTCCAATGTGTCAAGATACGGGAATGGCAGTAGTATTTGTTAAAATAGGCCAAGAAGTTGAAATAGTAGACGGATATATTACCGATGCTATTAATGAAGGTGTTAGACTTGGTTATGTGGAAGGACTTCTTAGAAAATCTGTAGTCGAAGACCCTCTATATGACAGAATAAACACTAAAGACAACACACCTGCAGTAATTCACTATGACATAGTTCCCGGAGACAAACTGAATATAATGATAGCTGCAAAGGGATTCGGTTCTGAAAATATGTCTAGATTAAAAATGCTTAAACCATCAGACGGAGTTGAAGGAGTAAAAGACTTCGTAATGGAAACCGTAGAACTTGCCGGACCAAACCCATGTCCACCTATAGTGGTAGGGGTTGGAATTGGTGGAACTATGGATAAGGCAACCATACTTGCCAAAGAAGCATTGATGCGTGATATGGACTCTGAGAATCCAAAACCTGAATACAAAGCTCTTGAAGAAGAACTACTGGAGATGATTAACAAATCAGGTATAGGACCTCAAGGTTACGGTGGTAAGAGTACCTGCTTAAGAGTGCTTATAAAGAGCTATCCAACTCATATAGCGGGATTGCCTGTGGCAGTCAATATCAACTGTCATGCAACCAGACATAAAGAAATAGAACTTTAGGAGGGGAATATGATTAAATTACAAACACCATTCTCCAGAGAAGACCTTAAAGATTTAAAAGCAGGAGATGTAGTATATATCACAGGATATATCTATACAGGAAGAGATGCAGCTCATAAAAGACTGGTAGAACTACTTGAAAAAGGTGAACCACTTCCAATTGATGTAAAGGGACAAGTTATTTACTATGTTGGACCGACGCCTGCTCCTGAAGGACAACCTATAGGATCAGCGGGACCGACTACAAGTTATAGAATGGATGCTTACACGCCTCAATTATTAGACGAAGGTCTTATGGGTATGATTGGGAAAGGTAAGAGAAGTCCAGAAGTAATAGATAAGATAGTTGAACATGGTGCTGTTTACTTTACCGCTATCGGTGGAGCAGCTGCACTAATCAAAAGCACAATCAAATCGGCAGAAATTATCTGCTATGAAGATTTAGGTGCTGAAGCAGTTAGAAAGCTCTATGTAGAAGACTTCCCTGTAACAGTCACAATTGACTCAAAAGGTGAAAATCTATACGAAATAGGTAGAGCAGAATATTTAAAATAGTGCAGTCATTGACTGCACTTTTTTATAAATTTAAGCATGGAGAATATATGGAAAAAAACTTTGAAAAACTTAAGAAAAGACTTGAAGAACTTGTAGAAGATGGAGTGATTCTTGCTTTTTCGGGAGGAGTGGACTCTGCATTATTACTGCATGTACTCGCATCGATTAACCCGAATAAAACAATTGCCTTTACTTTCGAAAACCCACTAATGAAAACACGTGAAATAGAGGAAGCGTCAAAACTATGCAAATCGTACGGTATAGAACACATAATACGCAGTGAAACGGATATTCCGGATGAAATCAAGGAAAATCCGATTGACAGATGCTACCTATGCAAGAAACATATCTTTAATACAATCCATGCCGAGAGAGTTAAACAGGGCTTTAAATACATCGTAGACGGAACAAATGCAGACGATATAAAGGTCTATAGACCCGGAATAAAAGCACTTAAAGAACTTGGAATTAAAAGCCCGCTTATGGAACTTGGGATTACAAAAGACGAGGTCAGAAAACTGGCGGCAGAACTCGGAATATCCACGCATTCAAAGCCGTCATCTCCATGCATGGCTACCAGAATCCCATATGAAAAGACCTTGAGTATGAAACTGTTTAAAGCACTTGAAAAAATAGAAAATGGTCTACAGGAGATGGGATTTAAGAATATCAGAGCCAGGGCGCATGATGAATTAATAAGACTTGAACTGGATGAGGAAGACCTAGTAGAGGCGGTAGAAAAGAGAAAACAGATTATAGAACTGATTAAAGAATGCGGTTTTAATTATATAAGCCTGGACCTCGAAGGTTTCAGATCGGGAAGCATGGATATATCGTTAGAAAAAGAAGATAGTGGTCTTAGATTATAAATCTTCATAATTGGGTAAATATAGTAGGAAAGCTATTATCAAAAACATATAAGAAGAGGTGTGATATGGGATTAATTAAAGCTGCAACAGATGCTATAGGTGGAGCTCTAGCCGATCAATGGTTGGAGGTTATTGAAGCTGATGACATGGGAGCACAAACGGTTTTTACCTCAGGAGTACAGGTTAGACGAGACTCTAAAAGAGGAGCCAATGTCAAGGGAACGTCCAATTTAGTAACTGACGGTTCGGTAATTCATGTAAATCAAAACCAATTTATGATTTTAGTAGATGGTGGAAAAATTATTGATTATACTGCTGAGCCGGGGTATTTTAAAGTCGATAATAAGTCTGCTCCTTCCATGTTTAACGGAAACTTTGGAGATGCAATCAGAGAGTCATTCAACAGAATAAAATTTGGTGGAATGCCTCCGACAAAGCAAGAAGTATACTACATCAATACTCAAGAGATAAAAGGAATTAAATTTGGAACCAGAAATGCCATAAACTATTTTGACAATTTCTATAATTCAGAACTTTTCCTTAGAGCTCATGGTAATTATTCGATAAGAATAACAGATCCTATCTTATTCTTTAGAGAAGTTGTACCCAGAAATGCCAGTAAACTGGAAATAGACGAAGTAAACGAACAATACCTATCCGAGTTCTTAGAGGCATTACAGACCTCAATCAATATGCTGAGTGTCGATGGCGAGAGAATTTCTCATGTTGTATCCAAGAGCATGGAACTGAGCAATAAAATGAGAGATGTACTTGATGACAACTGGAAAACACAAAGAGGAATGGAAGTTCAAAACGTAGGTTTGGCAAGTATATCCTATGATGAAGAATCTCAAAAACTCATAAATATGAGAAACCAAGGTGCAATGCTAGGCGATGCTAGAGTAAGAGAAGGTTATGTACAAGGCTCAATAGCCAGAGGACTTGAGGCTGCCGGATCAAATGAAGGTGGAGCAACTCAATCCTATATGGGTATGGGATTCGGAATGGGAGCAGCAGGAAATGTAATGGGCAATTTTTCTACATCAAATATCGAGCAGATGAAAGCTGAAGAAGCTAAAAAAAGCTCAAGAGGCACAAGGAGCAGCTCAAAAACCTGCCGGAGGATGGTTCTGTCCTGAATGCGGTACAGCAAATCAAGGCAACTTCTGTACAAACTGCGGACATAAAAAACCGGAGAACCTTAACAATTCCTGTAGAAACTGTGGCTACACACCACCTGCAGGTGCAGAGGCGCCTAAATTCTGCCCTGAATGCGGGAACCCTTTTAAATAATAAATGTAGGTGATTGACATACTAATTCAAGATCTATTTGGAGAAATAATAAAATACGCAGCAATGATTATAGAATTCCTTGGAGTAGTTATTGTCATAGTAGCAGTAATAAGGGGTTTTTATCAATTAGCTGTAATCAGAAAATTCAACTTTAGAGAAGCCGGCGCAGACGCACTCGTAAGCTCCGGATTATCAACAGCTCTTGAGATTCTTTTGGCTGCAGAAATACTAAAAACTCTTATAGTCAGATCCACTTCGCAGATAATCGAAGTAGGAGCATTGATAATTATAAGGATATTTCTAACCTTGATTATTCATTGGGAACTGATTCAAAAAGAAAGACATGTAGCTGTAAAACAAAAAGAGATGAATCAAGAAAAAGTAAGACAATGTGTAGAAGATTTGGAAATGGGTGAATAAATCCCAAAAACCAAAAATGAAAAAGGTAATGAGTCAGAACCTAAAACATCCTGATTCATTACCTTCTTTTTTTCTATCTCAGAAAGAGGCTTGACATAATTGACTTTTCCGTATAAATATCCATTAAATCCTAGTATAAAATCACCTTTGATGTATTATATATGTATATGTTTGGGTGTATATACGCATGCTTATTTACACTAAATACTTTTTTGTCAAACTACTAGCATTGTTTTTTTTTGTTGTAATTTCATGCAAATATTATTTTATATTCCAGATTTCTTGTATAAATAATTATTTTTTTCAGAAACATAGTTATATTTATACAAAATATTAATTTCACAAGTCTAATCCCATTAGTTTTATGACCTAATTTATTACGATAAAAAAGGACCTATCATTTGGGCAGGTCCTTTTGAGCTTATGGTTATTTTGGAATAACTATTACTTATTTTATTTTTTTAAGTTTGGTAAAAAATGAGGAAGGGGCTACAGGTTCATTATTTCTGCTCTTTAAACTCAGTAGAGTTAGCTGTTTTTTAGCTCTGGTAATAGCTACGTAGAAAATCCGCCTTTCCTCCTCTAAACTTAAATCTATCCCCCTAGGATCGATGTCTACGGATTTATCTGAAGGAAACTCTCCTTCCACTAAATCCACCACATATACCGAATCATATTCCAAACCCTTTGAAGAGTGGATTGTCGACAGGCTTACAGAACCCGGCACTTTGAAAGTCCTGAGATTCTTAATCCTCATAAGTTTCTCTTCCAATTCATAAGGAGACTCTAAGCCCTTGGCGAGCAGTTTTAGACTTTCAAGTATGAGTTCAGTTGAAAATCCTGCCGTTCCGGACCTTTTTATCTTTTCTTTTAAGTAATCAGAATAACCTATGGTATTCTCAATGTATTCTATCGCCCTATCAAGTGGAAGCTTGCTCAATCTCTTAAAAGAGTGTTTCAATTGAAATATTCTGTCTATCTGATACTCCTTTAGATATGGTATCTCCAGAAGTGAATCAAAAACAGTCATTGAAGAATCCATATAGCTCAAATGATTTAAGTAGTCCTTCCTAAGATAAGCATTTAGTTTATAGTAAATCTGTTCATACAAACTTACATCTGTCGTATCTAAAGAAAATTTCAAGATATTTAAAATGTCCTCAATTACATAATGGTCCAAATACGTCCTCTTATCTTTAATACTAAAGGGTATTCCCGCTTTTTCAAAATTGTCTATCAGAGTAAGACCTGAAATATTATTTCTGTACAAAACAGCAATATTGGAGTCCGGATAATTTAACCTCTCTTCTTTTATGCTGTCAATTAAGTATTTGTGCTCGACATGGATATTTTTACAAGTGACGAGTTTTATAGGCTTATACTTATCTTTAGAAGTAGAAATGACCTTTTTATATCTGTTGACATTATCATTTATAAACCTGTTCGAAACCAGCACAATATCCTTGGAAGATCTATGATTCTCCTCCATAAAAAACAGCTTTCCATCGGGATAGGTTTCCCTAAAAGCCAATAATTCATCAGGAGCTGAACCTCTGAAGCCATAGATGGACTGGTCGTCATCAGCCACCATGAAAAGATTGTCATATGGTTTGGAGATTAGTTTTATCATCTCAAGCTGAATCTTAGAAGTATCTTGCGCTTCATCGACTTGTATATATTTATATCTATTTCTGATTCTTCTAAGTATTTTTTCATCCGACATGAGTATCCGATGCGCATTGGTGAGCATATCGTCAAAGTCAATCATATTGTTTTCTGACTTGGTATCCTCATAGAGCTTGTAGAGCTTTATAAAATTCTTAATCTGCGGTCTATGAGAGGCTACGTATTCTTCAGGATTTATCATACTGTTTTTAATAAAAGTAAGAGATGTAAAAAACTCCTCTAAAGTGTCATCTGCTATAAAAGAATTGTTCAAATTATAGTATAGTCTTTTAATAAGAGAGAACTTATTATAATCCGAAACACCTTCAATCAGCTTAAGACTTTTATTATTTTCTTTACTATACGCTCTTAAAATGCTATAGGCAAAGGCATGTATAGTAGAAAAATGAGGACTGGTCTTAGGATTGATGGACTTAATGGCCGATTCATATCTTGACTCCATATCCACAGCCTGAGACTTACTGAAGGTAATCGACAGTATATTATGAGGATTTATTCCGTATATTTTTATTAAATTTTCGATTCTTTTAAGAAGCACGGTAGTTTTGCCGGCGCCGGGTACTGCGAGTACGAGAGCAGGGCCTTTATAGTGCATTGACGCTTCTTCTTGAGCTTTAGTTAAGTTCATAAAATACCTCCATATAGTATTTTAACATATAAGTGAGAGAATTTAATTATAAAGAGAAAAATACAAAATAAATAAAAAGACATATAAAAGACATATAACTATCACATGAAAGTCAAAGTATCTTGCTATAATGCAATTGAAACAAAGAGATGCTTTGTAATAAAAACATGGAGGGATATAATGAAAAGTTTTAAGAAAATCATAATAACAGGAGCCGTTGTACTTACTGCATTGTCTGTAATGGTTCCAAAAACATTTGCTGCAAATGATGTAAAAGCAAGTTTACAAGAGGAATACGATGGCGAAATATACGCTAAGAAAATGTATGAACAATTGGTAGAGAAATTCGATAATGATTCGTATTATTCAAGGCTAGTCAAAGCTGAGTCGAATCATGCAAATTTAGTAGCAAGGGCGATGGCAAAGCTGGGCTATGAAGCAGAAGAGAAAGAAATCGATGTTGTAACAAGCGATGATGAGTTGACTGCATTAAAAGAAGCTCTAAAATTCGAGAATGACGATGTAGCAGCTTATGAAAGCAAGATAAAAAATGCAGAAAATGATATCGAGAAGGCTACCTATGAACGTCTAAGAGAAGGATCAAAACGACATGCCGCATCTCTAGAGAGAGCCATCGAAGACTTCGAAGAAGATGGCATTATAAACCATAGATTTAGTGGTGAGAACAGGAGAATGAACAGAAACGAAAACTGTAATGAGAACTGTTCCGGTGGAGTTGAAAGACAAAACAGATGGCTGAATAATGAAAACAGTGAGGATTTACAAAACTCAAGACAGTTTAGACGATTTAATGATAGAGGAAATAGAGGATTAAATTGTACCGGAGAGTTCAACCGCGAGACTAGGCAAAACAGAGTAAAATAAGTAAACCAGAATAAAGCTTAGATTTTGATGTATTGTATTAAAGTGATATAATAAATAAGAGTGCAAGATGATAACTTGTACTCTTATTTAATTAGTTCTTGATTCAAAGGAGGAGGAAGGAATGGTTCGTTCATTAATCGTCGATGACAATGTGCAGATAACTGAAGTACTCAAGGCTTTTGCCATAAAAGAAGGAATGGAAGTGGATGTTGCATATGATGGTTCTGAGGCATGGGAGAAATTTAAAGCGAATAAATACGATATCATTCTACTGGATATCATGATGCCTGAACTCAACGGGTATGAACTATTAAAGAGAATCCGAAGTGAATCGATGATTCCGGTAATCTTAATAACCGCAAAAGGCGAAGACTACGAGAGGATTATGGGACTTGATTATGGTGCAGACGATTATATCGTAAAGCCTTTCTCGGTAGCAGAAGTCATGGCACGTGTTCGAGCAATACTACGTAGAGTCGAAACTAAAAATCAAAAAAAGCGAATTATTGAAATAGAAAACCTTAGATTGGATATGGATAAATATGAATGTGAAATCGAAGGTGAAAAGATATCCCTTACCAAAAAAGAATTTGAAATACTATGGCTCTTAGTCGAAAATAGTGAAAAAGTATTCACTAGGGACAATCTGCTCGATACTCTTTGGGGCGATGATTATTTTGGAGACCCTAGAACTGTAGATTCGCATATAAAGCGTCTACGCAGCAAACTAGGGAAAAATGAATCTTGGGAAATTGCCACAATACGTGGGGTCGGCTATAAATTTGAGGTTTTGAAATGAATAGTAAAATTACTCTTCGATTAATAATATATTTTTTAATAGTAATTGTACTTTTTTCGGTTGTCACGGGAATAATATATATTTATGCAGGACAAAGAAATATTGAAAAGATGTCCATAAACTACACTATTGATAGAGCAGAACGTCTTTCGAAATCCATACAGAGTCTGCTCTCCGATAATGAGATTATGGGACAGGGTAACCAGAATCCCGATACAGCTGATCCGGAATCAGAAAACGGTATGGAATTAAAAGAAATGAAGGGAAGAGGAAGAAACAATCAAAGCCCAATGCATGCTGAATCTGGAAGGATGATGGGACCCAGAAGAAACAATACGCCCGGAAGGCCTCTTATAAAATGGTTAAATGATCTATTACTGGCAGATATACGAATAGTGGATTTAAAACAAGAGTTAATTGAAGTAGGTCTGGACAAAAAGCCGGTATCCTTTGAAGAACTAAATGAAAAGGAAAGAGAAGTAGTTAAAGCGGCGTCTAAAGGAGAGAGTAAGGCCTTTAGCACCAGCTCCTTTTTTAAGAACATGACAAAGGTACTGGTGGCAACTCCAATAAAAGATGAAGACGATAATATCACAGCAGTGCTGCTATTGGAGGATAATCTGGATACACTACCTCAGTTTGTAAAATCAGCGACCAATCTATTTTTAATCTCTATGATTATTGGGATAATACTTATGACCATACTTGCCATATTCTTTGCCAACAGATTTATCAGCCCCATCAATGCGATTAACAGCTCTACTCAAAAGATGATTATAGGAGATTATGATATCGATTCAGGAGTAGAGCAAAATGACGAAATTGGTGCACTCGCTAGTAATATCGAAACACTGGCGAAGAGACTGGAAGAAGCACGCAGTGAATCTGAAAACTTAAATCAGCTTAAGGATGATTTTATTTCGAGTATGTCCCATGAATTAAAAACACCTGTAACAGTTATCAAATCGTCTTTGGAAGCATTAAATACAGGAGTTGTGGACGATCCGGATTCTGTTAAGGAATATCATGAGATTTTGTTCAAAGAGAGCATAACACTGGAAAAACTGATTTCCGATTTGACCGATTTAAATATTTTACGTAATAAAAAGTATGAATTAAAAAAAGAGGATATAAATCTAGTAGAAGTCTTGAATGATTCAGTACGCAGCCAAGCTCTCATCGCAAGTGAAAAAAATATTAAGATAGAAAAAGAAGTATTGGATACCGTGCTGCCGATCGTAGGAGATTACACAAAACTAAGGCAGATGTTTATCATTGTGATTAATAATGCGATTAAATATTCTTTAGAGAATTCCAGGATTTTAATCAGGCAAACAAAAGAAAATAATCAAAATCTCGTTTCAATTACCAATATAGGCAGTGAAATACCTGTAGAGATAAAAGACCTTATCTTTGAACCTTTTTACAGAGCGAAAGATAAAAAAGTCGAAGGAACGGGGCTAGGACTAACAATAGCCAAAGAGATTGCCAATCATCACATTATAAAAATAGATGTGGAGAGTAAGGACTCTGAAACTACTTTTACATTTAGATGGTAAGTGATATAGGAGTTTATAATCTATTATACCGATTTGAACAGTAGATACTGATTAAATCGGTATTTTTTGTTTAGATAAATCATGTTAATAATTAGGATTTTGAGTTTTATTTTATCTTTTTAATTATCCATCCGTAGAATATACCTTTATTGAGAAAATACTCTAGATGTAGTAAAATAGAGGTGACTAATTTTTTATAAATTATATATGGAGGCGATGTTATGTTAATGTCCGATTTTTTACTAACCAGAAAGTCTGTTAGAACTTTTAAAAACAAAAAGCTTGATAAGAGATCCATTGAGGAAGTAGAGAAAATCATTACCGATATAAATACTGCCGAAGAACATACTGAATATAAATTATTTTTAAATGGCGATGAAATATCTGAGCGCTTGGAAGGAAAAGCGGGTTATGCCGGTGTTATGATTAAAGCTCCTGCTTATATTGCCATGCAAACACTAGTAGAAGAACCTATTGCATATATCGAAGGTGCATATAATCTCGAAAGACTGATTACGCAATTAAAAGCACTTGGACTTGGATCCTGCTGGGTTACTCTATTGGATGTCGAGGAAAGTGAACTAAAATCAATATTCGGTTACACCGTAGGTTATGTAAGATATATACTTGCAGTTGGTTATCCTCCAAGAGATTTAAATATTGGAAAGGCGACTTACAGTAGTAGAATTGGAGTAGAAGACTATGTTTGTAAAGGTGATTTAAACACTAAAATGACCATTGGTGAACTTGAGAGCATGGGCATGGATGATTTATTCTACTATTTAAGAATGGCACCGTCTTCATATAATAAACAGCCTTGGAGATTCGTGATTGATGACAATAGTGTGAAATTATATATTGCAGATCCAAAGGGCTTAAATGATTTTGTGGACATCGGTATAGTTATTTACTACTATAATGAACTTGCCAAGACAATAGGATTACATCCTAAATGGGATATAAATGTAGAAGAAGTAAGTGAAGAATACTATTATGTTGGAGAGACTACCATATAAGACGAGGAGATATTTATGATAATTATTAAAACTCCGGAAGAAATTGAAAAAATGAGAGCTGCCGGCAAGATACTTGCCGGCGTTCATAAGAGATTAAAAGAAATTATAAAACCGGGGATTACAACAAAATATATAGATGAAGTAGCAGATGAAATAATAGAAGCTGCAGGAGCCACTGCTGAACAAAAAGGTTATAAAGGTTATCCTTTTGCAACCTGTACTTCAGTAAATGACGAAATCTGTCATGGATTCCCGCGTGAAGATATAGTCTTAAAAGAAGGAGACTTGATTACCGTAGACATGGTAGTCAATCTGGACGGCTATCTTGCAGATTCTGCATGGAGTTATATAGTCGGAGAGGCGAGCCAAGAAGTTATCGACCTTTACAATACGACTAAGGAATGCCTATACAAGGGAATTGAAGTGGCTGTAATCGGAAACAGGATAGGAGATATAGGCAGAGCAATTGAAGAAGTTGCAAAAGGCGCAGGGTATTCAGTTGTAAGAGAATTTGTAGGTCATGGTATAGGAACGAATATACACGAAGATCCTCAAGTGCTTCACTACAGAACACCTGTAAGAGGACCTAGAATAACAGAAGGTATGGTATTTACAATAGAGCCAATGATCAATGCAGGTCACTGGAAATCAAAGCTTGACGATAACGGATGGACGGCTAGAACCATTGACGGATCGATGTCATGCCAATTTGAACATACAATAGCTATAACAAAAGACGGTCCAATCATACTAACAGATCAAGACTGATTATTGGTGGAAAAATGAAGAAGAAATTAATTGTAATGTCTTTCGATGCATTGGGTGATATTGACTCGGAGGTCTTTGAAAAACTTCCGGGATTTAGATATCTTATAGATAATGGAGCATATATAAAAAAGGTAAAGTCAGTATATCCAACTCTGACTTATGCTTGTCATGCCAGTATAAGTACGGGTAGATATCCGAGGGAACATGGGATTATTAACAATCTGCTATTACAACCGTCCAAAGACAAAATGGATTGGTATTGGTATGAAAAAAATATACAGGGAGATACTCTGTTTAGGGCGGCAAGAAGAAAAGGACTTAAAACAGCAGCTGTACTATGGCCGGTATCAGCCAAGGGCAATATAGACTATAATATTGCCGAGATAATACCACATAGACCTTGGCATAATCAGGTAATTGTATCACTTCTAAACAGTAATCCGATGCTTGTATACAAGCTCGATAAAAAATTTGGACATTTGAGAAAAGGATTATCGCAACCTGAACTCGATAATTTTATAGAAGCATGTTTTTTAGATCTCATAAAGACTTACGGTCCGGATGTTATAATGGCTCATTTTATTGCAGTTGATGAAATGAAACACAATCATGGAATTCACGCTCAGGAAGTAAAAGATGCGATATTAACATATGATGAAAGAATAAGAAATGTAGTAGAACTACTGGAATCCAGAAATGAACTCGCAAACACGAATCTAATAGTATTAAGTGATCATTCCCAAATAGATTTGAAGACGGGACTGAGAGTCAACTCGTTTTTAAATGAAAAGGGTTACTTTAAACTAAAAGGCGGTAAAATAAATAAGTTCGATGCTATAATGCATGAAGCCGGAGGAGCAGCTTATATCTATTCAAAGCATATGGATCATAAGTCGCTAAATAAACTTAGGGCTCATTTAGAAGAGTTTAGAGAAAAGTATGAAGGGATAGAGGAGATTTACACTTCAGAAGAAGCCGAAGCAATGGGAGCCGATCCTGAATGTGCATTTATGCTCGAGGCTGAAGCGGGATACTATTTCATTCAGGATATGAATGGAGAGATTGTTGACCACTCACTTCCTCATCACAAGGCAACTCATGGTTATAGTCCGGATAAACCGAATTATTCTGCAGTATTTTTTGCAATAGGTCCTGATTTTAAAAACATTACTATAGAGAATGCAAATCTTGTTGATATCGCTCCGACCATTTCCAAAGCAATGGACTTGGGATTAGAGGGAGCTACAGGAAGAAGATTAACTGAAATTCTCGTTTAACAGACAAATTGGAGCATTGCAATTCGCATTGCTCTTTTTTATTATCTTCATATTTATTACTCAAGATGGGTATATATTATAAGTAAGACAAAATATTATAAACAATTCATATTATAAATTTGAGAGGAGAACAATATGTCATTAGATCAATTAAGAGAACCGCAAAAAGGAGATAAGGTAGCAACTATCATCACAAATATGGGAGATATTAAAATAAGATTATTCCCAAAGGCAGCACCACTTACAGTTGATAACTTCGTAAGACTAAGTGAGGAAGGATACTATAATGGAGTTATCTTCCATAGGGTAATTCCGGACTTTATGATTCAGGGAGGAGATCCAACCGGAACCGGCAGAGGCGGAGAATCGATATACGGTCGTCCATTTGACGATGAATTTGATGTAGACTACAGGAACTTTAGAGGGGCATTGAGCATGGCAAATGCTGGTCCTGATACAAATGGCAGCCAGTTCTTCATAGTACAATTGGAGTCGGTTCCTGAGGACGGCTTAGAACAGATGAGAGCCGTTGGAGCTGATGGCGGTTACCATGACGATATAATAGAAACTTATGAGAAACTGGGTGGTGCATACTGGCTTGATTTTAGACATACTGTTTTCGGTCAAGTGTACGAGGGTATGGATGTCGTGGACAGTATAAGTAGAGTAAGAAGAGACCCTATGGATAAACCATTAGAGGATGTCGTAATTGAGGAAGTTAAAATAGAGGAATTTTAATTTAAGGGTGAAAAATATGTATAATTTTAGAAACGATTATAGCCAGGGGGCACATGGTGATATTCTAAACAGAATAGTACAAAATAACTATGAGGTCAACCCGGGCTATGGACTTGATATGCACTGCATGAAGGCTCATAATCTTATAGAAAATGAACTGGGAAGATCTGATGTAGACATACACTTTATCTCGGGAGGTACTCAAACCAATCTACTTGCAGCAGCCGCTTTTTTAAAACCATACCAGTCTATAATCGCAATTGAAACAGCTCATATACTGGACAATGAGACAGGTGCCATAGAAGCCACAGGTCATAAGATTATAGAAGTAAAAGGAGTTAATGGTAAACTCCCTACGTCCAGAATCGATGAAGTGATGAGAGCATATGGATCTGAAGCAAAAACTCAGCCAAAGATGGTCTATATTACTAATGCTACTGAGACAGGCACCTTATATACCTTAAAAGAACTGCAAGAGATAAGTGAAAAATGTAAAGAGTACGGACTTCTACTTTATCTTGACGGTGCAAGGCTTGCAGTCGCACTTACTGCAGAGACAAATGATATCAGCCTTAAAGATATCGCAAATTATTGTGATGCATTTTTTATAGGTGGAACAAAAAACGGTCTAATAATCGGAGAAGCACTTGTCATTGTCAATGACAGTTTAAAACCCGGATTTAGATATATGTACAAACAAAGAGGAGCCATGCTAGCCAAGGGATTCTTTATGGGAAGTCAATTTGAAGCACTATTTGAAAACGGACTATTCTATAAACTCGGTAGACATGCCAATGAAATGGCAAAAAAACTGGCAGACGGTCTTGTAAGTGCAGGCGTTGAGCTCTATGAGAAACACTATTCCAATCAGATATTTATACTGACAAGTGATGAGATTATAGAAAAGCTAAAAAGAGATTTTCTATTTGAAATAATGATTCTTCCGGACGGACAAAAAGTTGTAAGATTTGTAACATCTTGGGGCACAACAGAAGATGAAGTGGATGCACTGATTGGATTTTTCGAAGATGTAAAAAATGAAAAATAGCGGAAGAACAGCTTTAATAAGCGATATTCACAGTAATTATATATCCTTGGAAGTACTATACTATGAGCTCAAGACTGAGAATATAGATAATATAATTTTTTTAGGCGACTACTTGACCGATTGCCCCTATCCTATGAAAACCGTTGAGATTATCAAAGCACTTAAGGATGAATACAACTCTGTATTTATTAGGGGAAATAGAGAGGATTATTTACTTGATTACTACTACAATAAACCCGATTGGAGCTCGCCTTCCGGCAGAGGATCATTGAAGTATACCTATGATAATACCGATTTGGAATTTGTCGAATTCTTTATTGATATGCCTTTGAGCATAATCGATGAGAATCATATTTATTGTCATGGATCTCCCGAGAAAAATACCGAGCTACTTCACTGGAACAGGGAAAACACTGATAATTGGCTTTTGAAAACGGATTTAGACATCATAGGCGGTCATACCCATGTTCAAGGCATCTATACGAAGCACGGAAGGACCATTATAAACCCCGGATCAGTCGGAATAGCTTTGGGTAAGGGAAAAGAAGGCAATTATGCAATAATGGAAAACAAAAATGGTGAAATAAGATATGAACTAAAAAGCTATCCTTATGACTATATGAAATTGTATAAGGAGTTTTTAAAGAGCAATCTATTTGAAATAGGCGGATACTTCACCAGAGCCATATATAGAAATATTGTAACCGGAAAGCCAATCACCATGTTTCTACTCAGAGATGCATTTAATGCTGCAAGAGCGGAAGGAATTGAAGGTGATATTATTCCGGAATCTTATTGGGCGAGGGCCGCTGAAAAATATGGATTAACCGGTGATTTAAATGATTAATATTAGACTTGTTGGACATCATTACGAACACGATGTATTTGAACTCGTAAGAGTATTTTTTCCTGGTATGCCAATCAATATAATAAGAGAACAGAGAGGTTCATTTCACGGTCTGTTCTTAGAATCGATATACGATGAAAAATCTCAAATGGCTACAGCATTACTGACTGAATCAAAAGAAGAGATAGCTCGTTCGGAGATATCCATGGAACAGTTCACCTGCCTGAAACTGTTAAAGAACCCGGAAGTAAAAATGATTAAGTCGGCAATCTACGATGCCCTATCCGCTTACACCGGCAAGGTCTTGCCTTGGGGGATAATGACGGGAATAAGACCTGTAAAAGTAGCGCATAGTATGATTGAAAAGGGAATAAATCATGAAGACGGTATAAAATGTCTTACAGAACTTTTTAGAATAAGCGAAAAGAATGCCGGGATGATGTATGATATAGCAGACAGGCAGAGCAAGTACCTGGTATTTGACGAAAAGAGTTTTTCACTCTATGTAAATATCCCATTTTGCCCGAGTAGATGCATCTACTGTTCATTCCCGACAGTTATCTATGAAAGGTATAAAGACACCGTAAGTGAATACGTAGATAAATTGATTGAAGAAATCCAATTGACCAAAGACTTAATGGAAGGCAAGAGCCTTAGTACTGTATACATTGGCGGAGGCACACCTTCTTCCATACCGGTTAGAGAATTACAGCGAATAATCCAAAAGATTAAAGAAGTTTTTGGAGAACCTAAGACGGGCGAGTTCACAGTCGAATGCGGAAGAGCCGATACAATCACAACTCCACTGATTAGAATGCTTGTAGAAAACGGAGTCAATAGGATAAGTATAAATCCACAGTCATTGGTGGATGACACTCTAGAAAGAATAGGCAGAAAGCATACTGAAAAAGAAGTCTTTGAAGCATACAATCTTTCCAGACGACTTGGAATGCAGATAATCAACATGGATTTAATTATAGGACTTCCCGGTGAAAATCAGGAAGATGTCAAAAATACTCTGAAAAAACTTGAAAAAATGGACCCGGAAAATCTTACCATACACACATTGGCAATTAAGAAAGGATCCGATTTAAATAGAAAGTCGGACATAATCCTTGAAGATTCGGATATGGTGAGAAATATGCTGGACATTACTCAGGAATATGCAGAAGATGCAGATTATTATCCATACTATCTCTACAGACAGAAAAATATCTTGGGAAATTTTGAAAATATAGGATATTCAAAGTACGGATTTGAATGCATCTACAATATCATCAGCATGGAAGAAGCTCAAACCATTGTCGGTATCGGTATGGGAGCAGTATCCAAGTTTTATTTTCCTGATGAAGACAGAATAGAGAGAATAGCTAATTTTAAGAGCATAGAAGAGTATATAAACAGGTTTTATGAACAGATAAGACGAAAAGAATCAGTATTGGAAGAATAAATATTGACATATGATTAAGAACTTGATACAATCTAGTTAACAAAACTAAATGGAGGAATGTATGAACGAGTTAGCTTTAGAGAATAAACCAATTGAAGTATATGAATGGGAAAATATTCCGGATTTTGGAATATATAGCGATCAATTACTCACAATTATCAATGATTCAGAAATAATAAACGATACTGATCAATACATGACCTCAAGTATGATTAATAACTATGTGAAGCTTCAGGTTATAGAAAAACCTAAAAAGAAAAAATACTATCGATATCAAATAGCGGCACTTATGATGATTGCTCTAATGAAATCAATTATGAGTATTAAAGATATCGGAGTATTCATATCAAAATCGCAAAGAGAAATTGGCATAGACAGACTTTATCATATCTTTTGTGAATCGATAAAAAATAAAGGTAATTCACCGGAAGATTCTATTTTAGAAGAGGAAAAAAGATATAGAAGAGCCCTGGACAGCATGGTAAAAGCCATCAATTCCAAGCGTGAACTGGGGATTATACTTAAGGATTTCTCAAATAATGAGGTATGATTATGAACAATAAATTATATACAATCAAAGAAGAAATTATGAATGCCATAACTCATGGTTTGGGAGTGGTCTTGACCATCGGATTTACAATCCCTATCTTGATAAATGCAGCAAAAGTCGGTAATTCTACCAAAATAATGGCATTTACCATTTACATGATTTGTTTAACGGCTATGTTCTTGTCCTCTACACTTTATCACTCGATAACCAATGTAAAGGCGAAGAAACATCTAAGATTGGTAGATCACTGTGCAATATTCCTATGCATCGCAGGAACCTATACTCCGATACTCCTACTTGGTCTTAAAGGCTTAGTCAGCAGTATCATGCTGGGAATCGTATGGACGATCGCAATACTTGGGATTATCATTAAAATAGTGTCCTTCAAAAAAACCAATTTAAAAGGCGCAGAGAAATTCTCAATATTTCTATATCTAGCCATGGGCTGGATGTCCTTGATAATTGCAGGAAGCATAGTGAGACAATTGGGATGGAGCTTCTTTCTGTATCTCGTCCTGGGAGGAATCCTATATTCAGTAGGAGTTTACTTCTATAGAAACAGAAATATCAAGTTCAACCATGCAATCTGGCATTTGTTCATACTTGCTGCATCAGCCAGTATGTTTATAGGGATTGCGTATTATTTAGGATAGATAATATAGATTAATAAAGTCTTAAACTTATTAGACTTATTAAGAAAAGAAAATAGTTTTAATATTCCTCCGGGATTTTTCTCGGAGGATATTTTATGCAAAAAAATAAGTTATAAGAATCATATAATATAAGCTAGGTAAAAACTAGGGTTTTAAATTTACCACACTAAAGCATTGACCATAAAACATAATAGTTGTATAATACAACTATAAGGAGGGATCAATTTGTTAATCTGTGATATCAGCATTCTTAACCGCATGGGTAAGCTTCTGTTGGATGAACGCTTAAAAAATGCCGGATTTATATGGAGAGAGATGGTTGTATTGATGGTTCTAGAAGAAAAACCCGGCGCAACTCAGAATTTTGTGGTCAAATTCCTTCAAACAGATAAGGCAAATGTAAGCAATCTAATAACTACAATGGAGGAGAGGGATTTAATAGTAAGGCGAACATGCGAGGAGGATAGAAGATTTAAAGGTCTTTACCTTACCGAAAGTGCAATTGGTCATCTTCCGCAGCTTCATAAAATAGTGAATGAATGGGAAAAGGAGTGCTATTCTTCCTTAACTCAAGAAGAACTGAAGGTATACAAGGAACTTAATAAGAAGATTATTGAAAATATGCTATTTAAAGAAAGAAATTGATGGAAGGAGAAATTGATGATTAGGAATCAATGGTATTCCATACTTACATCTAAAGAGGTAAAAAACAAACCTGTCGGCATTAAAAGACTCAGTATGGATATTGTATTATTTCGAGATAAAGACGGAAATGTACACGGTTTCTATGATCAGTGTAGTCATAGAGGAGCCAAATTGAGTAAGGGTAAAATTGTAGGTGACTGTATACAATGCCCTTTTCACGGTATCCAGTTTAATCCTCAAGGTATATGTGAGACTATTCCTGCAAACGGAAGATCTTCTAATGAAGATTATGAAAGATTCAATCTAAAAAAATTGATATTAAAAGAAGTATATGGAATTATTTTTCTATGGTGGGGAGAAGATGAACCGGGAGAAATAAGATTTTTTGAAGAGCTTTTAGACAAGGATTATTCGGATGCAGAACTATACGATCCATGGTCCACTCACTATTCAAGAGTCATAGAAAACCAGCTAGATGTAATTCACTTGCCCTTTGTCCATCACAATACCATAGGAAGAGGAAACAGGACGCTGGTAAATGGACCAAGTATTAACTGGGAGGACGATAATACTCTTATTTTCAGTCCGAACAATGAAGTGGATAGGGGACAAAAACCAAAAAAACCGAGTGAAACTAAACCGGGTAGAACATATTTAAAATTTATCTTCCCAAATATGTGGGTGAATTTCATTATTGACAAGGTTAAAATACTTGCATTATTCGTTCCTGTGGATGAGGAAAATACCATGCTCATTATCAGATTATACAACAGGCTTACCGGGATAAAAGTCATAGACGGATTTATTGCATGGACTTCTAAATTATTTAACTTAATCGTAGAAAGACAGGACAGAAGAGTCGTTATTACTCAAAGACCAAAGACTACTAAACTAAAAATGGGAGAGAACTTAGTCCAAGGGGATTTACCTATTATAGAATATAGGAGAAGACGTGAAGAATTAAAGGAAAAGAGGTAAAATCATGAAAATAGGAATATATTATTTCACTAGGACGGGCAATTGCAAAAGAATTGCCGAGAAGATTGGAGAAAAGTTAAATTTAGAAGTTTTTCCAATTAAAGACGATGTCGACTGGACGGGTTTTAAAGCATATTTTAAATTTCAATCATATGCTAAGGGAAAAAAGAAAATGGAAATTACTTATCATGATACAGATAAATTCGATAGATTTATACTGGTATCACCGGTATGGGGCTCCAGGATGCCGCCGACTGTAAAACTGTTTTTAGAAAATATACCGATGGAAAAAGTAGACATGGTAGTCTCCTCAAAAATGGACAAAATGAGAGGGATAGAGGATGCGAATCGGATAGTACACATTAAACAATACAGTAGTGGAGAGGACGAAAAGATTGAAGAGTATATCAAGACTTTTGCATAAAACAAAATGAAACGATGCATTTTACTGATTGATAAATGCATCGTTTTTGTGATATTTTATCTCTTGGAATTTTATAATTTATCCACTATTTTTTCGATAATATCTACCCTGTTAAAGGGGGTAATCAAATAAATTCCATCTAAATAATCTTCGGCTTTTTGGATGAATTCAAGTGTTAAATCCACAGCCTTCCTGGTTGCCTCATCAGCATCTATATTCTCGTAGAGTTTAATTATATCTGTGTCGACTGTAATTCCGGCAATCTCCTCATTCATAAAGACTGCATTCCTGTGACTTACTATGGGTATGAAGCCTCCCATTAACTTAGCATCCAGATTTTCTTTTGAAAGCTTTAAATTCACAAGGGCACTTTGCGACAATATCGGCTGAGTGAAGAATACTTTAGTTCCCATTTCTTCTTTTTTCTTAGCTTTTCTAAGTTCATGTTCAAAGTTAAGTGCATTGATATTAAGTGCACCTGAAGTTATCATTTTATTGGTGAACAGATTTTCATTGAGTTCATTGATGTACTTGGTCAAAAGCGTGGAATTGAAATTAAATACCGACTTTATTTCATCTCTCTGTGCACTTGGAATAGGATCTCCCGTAACTAGAATCAGGTTTAGAATATTCTCTACATTCAGTCCAAGTAGCAGTGCCTTAGTGGCATTTAAATTCCTGTCTCTACAAGTCAAGTGGACTATGGGATCTATATCTATTTCATTTTTTATTTTAAAAGCCATCAGTGAACTGTCGTATCTTGCACGACCAACCGGACAATCGGCTATAGTTATCGCATCC
This sequence comes from Peptoniphilaceae bacterium AMB_02, assembly GCA_036321625.1. Lineage (NCBI taxonomy): Bacteria > Bacillati > Bacillota > Tissierellia > Tissierellales > Peptoniphilaceae > Microaceticoccus > Microaceticoccus formicicus. Next base: position 2,218,010 of record CP143259.1, on the reverse strand, counting down.
ACACCGACTGATTTTAGCTTTCTGACATTGTTCATGTATTCTTTAATATCACAAGAGGCAGGAGGATCGTATTCGACGGCTATAACTCTCTTACCGGATTGTAATTTTTTATAGAATAGATTTTCACTTGGTTCGGTATGAAGCCTTTGAGTTTTTCTGGAATGTACTACGACAGGAGCCTCGGTTTCTCTGCTCTTGACTGTATCTGCCAGTTTTTGTATATGTTCCGGAGTGGTTCCGCAGCATCCTCCCAATATTTCAAAACCAAGATCCATAAACTCGGTCATAGTATTGGCAAAGTACGATGAGTTGTCGGCATAGTAAGTTCTATTTCCGACTACTGTAGGATAACCCGCATTCGGCATAATTGAAAGCTTGGTCAGTGGAAGTTTTATATTCTTTACATATTCCAATAGATGATATGGACCGGAGACACAGTTAAAGCCCACAGCATCAAAATGCTCAGCCATTTCCATAATTAGATTTTCGCCATTATAGCTGGATCTGGTATATCCATCGGGACCGATGGCAAAGGAAGCTATAATAAATGGATTCTCTGTTTTGCTTCTTATATACTCAGAAAGCTCATGAAGATAATCAGGCGTAGAAAATGTTTCAAATAAAAAGTTCTCAATCCCCTGGTCTAGAAAAATATCTATTATACTCTTATATTCCTGTATTATGGACTCCGAGTCTTCTCCTTCTATAGGACCAATATCTGCAAAGACCTTTACATTATTTTCTTTTGCAACCTGAAATGCAAGTTCGCAGGCAGCAATAATTATCTTTTCGATGATATCCGGCATGGCAGAAAGTGAAATGGAATTCGCTCCGAAAGTATTGGTTTTTATAGCGTTTGCACCGGCAGCTACATATTCTTGGTGGATTTTAAGCACAGTATCTCTGTCGAAGAGATTTGCCATCTCACATTCAGGAAGCGGATTTTTAGCTATATTTCTATAATAGGTGCCCATGGCACCGTCAAATATCAATAAATCATTGTTCATATTATCAACCTATTTAAAAACCTTTCTTGCGATTTCTACGCCTGCTCTTGCATCGGCAGCATAGAAGTCTGCACCTATTTTCTCTGAATAATCTTCTGTAAGTACAGCTCCGCCTACCATCACCTTGGTTTTCGGTGAAGCATTTTTAATCTTTTCAATAGTCGTCCTCATAGCCTCCAAGGAGGTGGTCATCAGTGCACTTAGACCAACAAGCTCAATATCCGATGATAAAACTCCTTCAACTATGCTTTCCGGATCGACGTCACGGCCCAAATCTATCAATTCGTAACCGTAATTTTCCAAGATGACCTTAACTATATTTTTACCTATATCGTGGATGTCTCCCTTTACGGTTGCAACCAGTATCTTGCCTTTGGATATAGGGTTTTTATCAGAAGTTTGCATTTGTTTTTTTAGTATATCGAAAGCGACTTGAGATGCGCTGGCCGATCTTATGAGTTGAGGGAGATAGATAACTCCCTTCTCGTAGTCTTCTCCAACCAAATCCAGTGCCGGAATTAAGTACTTTTCTATGATATCCATCTCAGAATTTGTCTTTAGTAGTTCATGTGTAAGTACTTCCGTTTCGCTTTTCAAACCTTTGGAGATTGCAGAAAAAATGTCCTCAGAAGTGTTTAATACTTCCGGCTTTAAATTCTTACAATCAGCATAGATTTCTATAAAATCAGTGGAACCCTTATCGTGTCCGCTCAAAACTCTAAACGCATTAATTGCGTTCATCATTTCGGGTTTTAGAGGATCTATAATGGGTAGATCCAGACCATTGGCAAGAGCTAAAGTCATAAAAGTACTATTCAGCAAATCCCTATTGGGTAAGCCAAAGGAGATATTAGACACTCCAAGAGTCAGTTTTACTCCGTATTTATCTTTAAGCAGCCTCATTGCCTTTAGAGTTTCTGTAACGGCTTCTTGCTCGGCACTTGCGGTCAGAGTTAGGGCATCTACAAATAATCTCTCAGTACCAATTCCCAAATCAGCTGCTCTTTTGATAATCTTCTCCGCGATTTCCACTCTCTTCTCAGCCGTTTTTGGAATACCTTCATCGTCCAGAGTCAAGACTACCAGTGAGGCTCCATACTTGGCAGCAAGAGGGAGTATTTCATTCATGGATTTTTCCGTACCATTTACTGAATTGATAATTGGGCAGCCATTATAGACTCTAAGTGCCTTTTCCATTGCAGTTGAATTGGACGAATCAATTTGTATTGGACAGTCCGTTATGCTCTGGATTTCTTTGATAGCCATTGGAAGCATCTCAGCTTCATCTACGTCCGGGAAACCTGCGTTTACATCCAATACAGAAGCTCCGCTTTCAGCCTGTAGAGCGGCTTCCCTTAGTATATAACTAAGGTCTTTAGTCTTAAGTGCATTTTGAATATCAGCTTTTCCCGTAGGGTTTATTCGCTCTCCTACAATCCTGATATCATCGACGAAAACACCCCTCGTTGATGATGAGAAGAACGGCAACTCGGGATTGGTATTGGGAGTATACACAAGGTCTGAAATCGCGTTTTTCATCTCTGAAATATAAACAGGATCAGTGCCACAGCATCCTCCAAAATACTTTACGCCAAGATTTGACAGCTTACTCATTGCATCTGCAAAGACTTCACTGGTCAAATCGTATTTTCCCGTTACGGGATCCGGTAGTCCGGCATTCGCCTTAACTATTAAGGGTAGATTAGTGTGCTTGGAAAGTTCTTCGACAATGGGGTAGAGCTCAACAGGTCCCAGAGAACAGTTGACACCAAGAGCAGTAACGCCAAGTCTATCGGCAAGTTTTGCAAAACAAACGGGAGGCACACCCGTAAATGTCCTTCCATTCGCCTCAAAAGTCATCGTAGTCAAAATGGGCAGGTCTGAATTTTCACTAGCTGCCAGTATTGCAGCCTTAAGCTCATAAAGATCGGTCATCGTCTCGAAAATTATAAGATCCGCACCTTGAGAAGCTCCGGCAATAATAATTTCTTTAAATGTTTCATAGGCAGTCTCAAACTTAAGAGGTCCGCTTGGCTCCATCATCTCGCCTAAGGGACCGATATCAAGAGCAACCTTTACATCTCTATCTTTCGCTGCAGTCAGAGCATTATCTACCGCAGCTTTTACGATTTCTTCAGTAGAATATCCGGTACCTGCGAGTTTAAACCTATTTGCACCAAATGTATTCGTATATATAATCTCGGCACCTGAATCTATGTAGTCCTTGTGGATTTTAATAATCTCGTCAGGACTTGTTATATTGAAGACCTCAGGTCTTTGACTTATATCTAAATTTGTCTTTTGCAGCATGGTACCCATAGCACCGTCTAAAAAGACAAAACTATTTTTTTCTAGCACAGTATTCACCACTTTCCTTTAACTTACATTCAAACCTAAGCCTACAATCAGAACATCTGTCATATGTATATTTAGAAGGCTCGTCACACAGTCCCCAAACGGCAATTATAGATTTGCGTGGTAGCATTAATCCTGAATCAGCCACCTTCAAGCCAATCCGCCTCTCAGTGTTTAAAAGCTGTGATATAGGACGATTTATCTCGATGGGAACCTCCCCGTAACCAGGAGAAAATCTTTCTGTAAAATGGATATTAGAAATCAAATACTCGGATCTAAGCTTTGAGTAAACTTCATCTGCAACAGATTCAATCATAGAACTTGCACATGCATCTACAATGAGAGCACCCGCCAAGTCCAAAATCTGAGTCTTTCTTATATACTCATCTATGCTAAGTCCAAGAGTAAGTGCAATTAAAATACAAGCATTACAATCTTTAAATAATTCCCTAAAATCAGGATAATCAAAATTTAGTCCCGGTATGGATAGCTCGCCGGAGTCAAATGGAAACTGTCTGTAAACATACTTTATATTCGCCCTGTCATATACGGACTCGTATGTAGATTCAATCTCATTTAAATAGGAGTCATCCTTATCCGAAGCATAACCTAGGATGGCCAAAATCTCTGAAATATTCATTTTTGGTTTTAAAATATGATTTCCAAATTCCATATCCGAAGCCTCATAACTTTCTATTACTTTAATACGTTTACTCATGATGTTATTAACTGATTATAGCATAGCTTATTAATATTCCCAAATTAAAAAAAATACTTGACTCATTCGTAAAAATGTATATAATATTAATGTAACCACGGGTTAAACCTATATAAAACTTATGTTAAAATAATTTACTAAAATTATTTGACAGGACCAAAACTATTTGATATAATCAATAATCGCAGCAGCAAATAGTATGGTGGGTGTGGCCTAGTTGGTTAGGGCGCCAGATTGTGGCTCTGGAGGTCGTGGGTTCGAATCCCATCATCCACCCCATACATGCGGGAATGGCGGAATTGGCAGACGCGCTAGACTTAGGATCTAGTGTCATTGACGTGGGGGTTCAAGTCCTCTTTCCCGCACCATTTAAGAAGCATCCTCGATAACGAGGGTGTTTTTTTATGTTTTAAATTGGATATTTGAAATATAATGTTAGAAATTAGATTTTTAATGTAGCGACGTGGGAATGTCGCTTTTATTATTTCTCCATCTTTTGGCAGTAGAATTCGTTTTACTGGCTCCATCTGACGAGGGAGCTGTCAGCTCCGCTGACTGAGGGAGAGACATACAATCAAAAGAATTCGCAGAATTCTACTGCTATATTTAAACTCACGACTAACTACTGTCAGACTGAAAACTATCCCCATACTTCCACGTTTGTACTTTTTTATGATAGGACAGAAGTAAGATTTTTAATGTTGAGACGAGAAGATGTCGCTATTTATATTTCTCTCCCTCCGAGTTTGATTCACAAACCCACCTCCCTTAAAAACCTAACCAATTGAGATGCATTTCGAAATTCTGGTAGGTTTCATGCAAAGAATTCCCAAGAACTAAGTGATTGGCATGAATTCGACTGCCAAAAGATGGAGGCTCTCTAAGACCAATCCTCACAATCGACAACTACCTATGTATTTAAAACTCACAACTATCCCACAACTATCCAACTCCATCGTAAAACCCATTCAATTCAAACAATTAAATAGCTAAAGTTATATATTAAATCCATAACAAAAATGATTAATTGGCTCAAGAATGGGTATTATTATTAAAATCTAAAGTTTATTTTAAAGTAGAGAGAAGGTGCAATAATGAAATATGGTTTTGTTTTGCTGGCGTTGATAATTATTGGATACATAGTATATAAAGCTATGAGACCTAAAAATATCAAATCGATTGATGGAGATACGGCGAAGGCTCTTTATAATTCTGGAGCGACTATTGTAGATGTTAGGACACAAAGTGAGTATAAATCAGGGCATATTCCCGGGAGCATAAATATCCCTGTAGGTAGTCCTATTCCGGATCCTAAACTTCCGGGTAAAAAAGATGCTCCTATTATTGTATACTGCAGATCCGGTAGTCGAGCCCTTGCTTTTGAGAAGGCTTTGCTTAAGGAAGGCTATTCAAATGTCTATCATCTAGGTTCCATAAGCAAGTGGAAGGGAGATCTAAAATAGGTTTTACTGATACAGATGTATTTACTAATTTACTTTTTTGGTTTTATCCACAAAGTCAATAGCATATGAATATATGAAAGCAATAAAAAGATTCGAAATTAAGTTGACAAGTAAATAATTATATGATAAATTACAATATATATTCAAATTTAAGGAGATAATAAAAATGACAACTCTAACCAGTGTAACCCTAATCATCGTCGTGATTAGCATTATCATTATTAAAGATAATGCTTATTGGCGTTGCGCTGATTTAGGGGTATAGGATTATTCTATCCGGACCTTACGGCTAACGCTGTAAGGTCTTTTTTATATAAGGAGGAGTATTATGATAACTAAGGGAGCACGGATTCTAGTAGAAGAATTAATCCGACATGGAGTAACCACGGTCTTTGGGTTTCCCGGAGGAGCGGTTTTAGATATCTACGATGAATTGTATAAATGTTCAGATCGAATAGATCATATTATCACTGCACATGAACAGGGTGCAAGCCATGCAGCTGACGGGTATGCAAGGGTTACAGGGAAAACAGGAGTTGTTATTGCTACAAGTGGTCCGGGAGCTACGAATCTTGTAACCGGAATTGCAAATGCTTATCTTGATTCAGTACCCATGGTTGCAATCACGGGAAATGTTGCTGAATCAATGCTTGGAAAGGACAGTTTTCAAGAGGTAGATATCGTTGGAATCACACTGCCGATAGTAAAGCATAGTTATATTGCAAGGGATGTATGTGAACTTGAGAATATAATTACCGAAGCTTTTGAGATTGCTCAGTCGGGTAGAAAAGGACCTGTACTTATTGACATTCCTAAGAGTACACAGCAGGCAATGTGTGAATATGCAGGCTCTGCAGAGATTAAAAAAAGGAAAAAGAAAAAACCTTACGATATAACAGAAGCACTTGAACTTATAAAAGATAGTAAAAGGCCGTATATCTACTGTGGTGGTGGGGCAATAGCATCCGATATGGGCAACAAAATCGTAGAATTATCGCAGAAAATAGATGCTCCCATTGGACTTAGCATGATGGGATTGACGGCTGTTCCGGGTTCATACGAATTAAACATGGGAATGACCGGCATGCACGGAAGACTGGCTTCCATAATCGCACAGGCTGAAGCCGATTTACTTATCGGAATAGGAGTTAGATTCAGCGACAGAGCTACGGGAAATGTTGATGAATACAGAAAGAACTGTAAAATAATTCATATAGACATTGACGAGGCCGAGTTCGGGAAAAACATACCGGGTATCGTGGAATTATGCGGGGATGCCGGTGAAATAGTTGGTGACTTAATAGCAAACCTACCCAAACTGGATCATAGCAGCTGGACCGGGAAACTCGTAAAACAAAAAAGTATTGATGATACCCCCAGAAAACCTGGAGGATTTGTGCCTAGAAATATTATTCGGATGGTAAACAATTTTGTTAAACCAGATACCGTAGTAGCAACCGACGTCGGTCAGCATCAGATGTGGACCATGCAGCATTATAGATTTAGAGAACCTAGAACCCTGTTGACATCCGGGGGACTTGGTACGATGGGGTATGGACTTGGAGCTGCGATTGGTGGATGCGTTGCAAATAATAGAAGAAGAACAATTCTATTTACCGGTGACGGCAGCTTCGGTATGAATTTAAATGAACTTGCAACTGCAGTTTCTCAAAGGCTTCCAATTCTAATAGTATTGTTCAATAACAATACACTTGGAATGGTAAGACAATGGCAAAACATGTTTTATGAGAGCAGATACTCTTCAACCACTTTAAACCGTGGAACTGATTTTGAAAAATTGGCTAAAGCCTTTGGTGCAGACGGGGCAAGAGTTACTAGCATGGAGGAGCTTACAGATGTACTCGATGGCGGTCTTCCAAAAGACGGACCTTTCTTACTGGAATGTATGATAGATATTGATGAGCTTGTACTACCTATGATTCCCGCAGGCGGATCATTTAAAGATCTGGTAGTTGATTAAGGAGAGAAAAGATGGCAAAGAAATTTATTATTGGATTATTGGTAAATAACCATTATGGAGTTCTTAACAGGATAGCAGGTCTTTACAACAAGCGCGGTTATAATATCGACTCACTTACAGTAGGAGAGACGGAAGATCCGAGGTACTCGAGGATGACAATAGTGTCCAGTGGTGACGAGTACATGAAGACACAGGTTGTAAAACAGCTAAACAAACTTCATGATGTAAAGATGGCAAAGATAATCGAAGATGAAAACGCGGTCTCCGTTGAGCATCTACTCCTAAAGTTAAAGACCGGAGCTGAAGGCAATTCGGATATCGCAGCCCTTTTAAATGTTTATGGTGCAAAAGTCATGGATTTGGGTAAAGACTTTATAATAGTGGACATGACAGGAAGCAGTGAAAAAATCGATGAATTTATGAGAAAGTGTATTCCATTTGGAATACTTGAACTATGTAGATCTGGCTCATTATCCCTTACAAAAGACGGAAGTAATGAACTCAGTGCATTATATTTAGACAAATTAGAGGAGGAATATTAAATGGCAAAAATGTATTATGAGAAGGATTGTAATGAATTATTATTGGAAGGAAAAACTGTAGCAGTTATAGGTTATGGATCTCAAGGTCATGCACATGCTTTAAACCTTAGAGATAGTGGAGTTAATGTAGTAATCGGACTTTATGAAGGATCCTCCTCGGCGGAAAGAGCTAGAGAAGACGGATTCGAAGTACTTAATTCAGATGAAGCAGTTAGAAAAGCGGACATAGTAATCATGCTTGTAAATGATGAGAAGATGGCGGTTCTATATAAAGAAAAAGTTGAACCGAACCTAAGAGAAGGCATGACACTTGCATTTGCACATGGATTTAATATTCACTTTAAACAAATTGTTCCACCAAGTGATATAAATGTAATTATGATTGCGCCTAAAGGACCGGGACATACAGTAAGAAGTCAGTACCTTGAAGGTAAAGGAGTTCCTTGTCTGGTAGCTGTATATCAAGATGCATCCGGAAATGCAAAAGACTTGGCACTTGCATATGCTGCAGGTATCGGTGGAGCTAGAGCCGGAGTACTTGAAACCACATTTAAAGAAGAAACCGAAACGGATTTATTCGGTGAACAAGCCGTACTATGCGGTGGAGTTACAGCTCTTATGAAAGCCGGTTTTGACACACTTGTTGAAGCAGGATACCAACCGGAATCAGCATACTTCGAATGTGTACATGAAATGAAACTCATAATCGACTTGGTAGTAAAAGGCGGATTATCCTACATGAGATACTCAATCAGTGATACTGCAGAATACGGAGATTATGCAGTTGGAGACAGAATAATCACCGACGAGACCAAAAAAGAGATGAAAAAAGTACTTAGTGAAATCCAATCAGGAGAATTTGCTAAAAACTGGATAGAAGAAAATAAACAAGGAAGACCTACATTCACAAAGAGAAGAGAAGAAGAATCAGAATTATTGGTTGAGAAAGTAGGTAAAGACTTAAGAGCAAAAATGAGTTGGCAAGATGAACAAAAATAGATTAAGAAAAGACGGATTAAAATTAGGAGATATCTCCAGTAGTCCGAAAAGAGCCTTAATGAAGGCAATGGGCTATGATGACGAGCAGATGAAAAGACCTCTAATCGGTGTCGTTAACTCTTTTAACGAGATAGTCCCAGGTCACATACATCTAAAGACCATAGCAGCTGCAGTCAAAGAGGGAATCCTCATGGCAGGAGGAACTCCTATGGAATTCAATACCATCGGTGTATGTGATGGACTGGCAATGGGGCATGAGGGCATGAAGTACTCCCTGCCATCCAGAGAGCTAATCGCCGATACGACCGAATGCATGGTTAGAGCACATGCACTGGATGCACTCGTGTTTATTCCGAACTGTGACAAAGTAGTTCCCGGAATGCTCATGGCAGCTGCAAGGCTTAACATCCCTTCGATTTTTATTTCAGGGGGTCCGATGTTGTCAATAGACGGAACCGACCTAAATACAGTATTTGAAGGTGTTGGAGCTTTTCATGCCGGAAGCATGAGCGAAAAAGAACTCTATCAATTAGAAGAAAATGCATGTCCCGGCTGCGGTTCATGCTCGGGAATGTTTACGGCAAACTCCATGAACTGTTTAAGTGAAGTCTTGGGAATGGCACTACCCGGAAACGGAACTGTTCCTGCAGTGTACGCAAAACGAATTCGTATGGCAAAACTGGCAGGAAGAAAGATAATGGAAGTACTGGAAAAAGACATTAGACCTTCAGATATTTTAAATGAAAAATCTCTTAGAAATGCACTAACAGTTGATATGGCACTCGGATGCTCTACAAACTCAGTTCTACACCTATTTGCACTCGCTAATGAACTCGGTGTGGACATTGACCTTAACACCATCAACGAAGTGAGTGAAGTGACTCCTAATCTCTGTAAACTGGCACCGGCAGGCTGTCATCATATGCAGGATTTGGAAAGAGCAGGTGGAGTATATGCAGTTATGAATGTACTTCATGAAAAAGGTCTTATAGACGGATCTGCAATCTCGGTTCTTGGTATGACATTTGACGAAATACTGCCATCATTCCCAAATAGAGATGAGAGCGTCATTAGACCGATGGACAATCCGTATTCAAAATCCGGTGGACTGGCTGCATTATTCGGTAATCTTGCACCAAATGGCGCGGTTGTAAAAAGGTCTGCTGTAAAGGAATCAATGCTTAACTTTGTTGGAAGAGCAAGAGTATTTGATTCGGAAGAGGAAGCTGTCGCTGCAATCTACGGTGGTAAAATTGAAGGCGGAGATGTTGTAGTAATAAGGTATGAAGGACCTGCAGGAGGACCAGGAATGAGAGAGATGCTATCTCCAACCTCTGCAATTGCCGGAATGAAACTGGATGATCAGGTTGCGCTCATTACCGACGGAAGATTCTCAGGAGCTACCAGAGGTGCTGCGATAGGGCATATATCACCGGAGGCACAGAGCTCAGGTCCAATAGCATATGTAATGGAAAATGATAAAATCGAAATAGATATACCAAATAATAAACTAGAACTCCTAATCTCTGATGAAGAACTGGAAAATAGAAAGAAAGAAATCCATATTAGAGAGCAAAGAGAAGTTACCGGATTTATGAAAAGATATGTAAAACACGTAAGTTCCGCTGATAAGGGAGCTGTACTCGAATAGATCTGTAGATTAGAAGTGGGAGAAGGAAACCTGCTAAATTTAGTAACAGGATCTATGGAAACTCAAAACTTAAAAAAATTAGGAAGTGATTAAATGTTAACACTAGATAAAGTATACTTAGCGGGAGCAGAACTTAGAAATGTAGTTAGAAAAACTGACTTAATCTATTCTCCACTTCTGTCCAGAAACTGTGAAGTCTTTTTGAAAACTGAAAATCTGCAAAAGACGGGATCTTTCAAGGTCAGAGGAGCACATTATAAAATGTCCACATTGACTCCCGAGGAGAGAGAAAAACCTGTTGTAGCTTGTTCGGCAGGAAACCACGCTCAAGGCGTTGCACTTGCTGCCAGAGGATTCGGTATAAAAGCGATAATATTCCTACCGGCAACTGCACCGATCTCAAAAATAGAGGCGACAAGAGCTCTGGGTGCCGAAGTTGTACTCGTAGATGGAGTTTATGATGATGCCTATGCAGAAGCCATAAAATACAGTGAGGAGAATAATTGTCTATTCCTTCATCCATTTGACGATGAAGATGTAATAGCTGGACAATCAACAGTAGCACTTGAACTTATGGAGCAGTTGCCCGATGTAGAAGCAGTAGTCGTTCCAATAGGTGGAGGAGGTCTAATATCCGGGGTTGCATTCGCAATTAAGGCAATGAGACCGAACTGTAAAGTGTACGGAGTGCAAGCTGAAAGAGCAGATGCAATGGTCCGTTCCTTCCACGAAAAGGAACTTATAACAACAGAAGGAGTTTCTACTTTTGCAGATGGTATAGCAGTAAAAAGTCCTGGAGAAATTACTTATGATATCTGTTCAAAATACGTAGACGACATAGTAACCGTCACTGAAGACCAGATAGCAACGGCAATACTAACACTTATGGAGAGACAAAAACTCGTAGCTGAAGGAGCAGGAGCTGTTTCAGTAGCGGCTTTAATGTTCAATAAACTGCCGGTAGCAGGCAAAAAAGTCTGTGCCATAATCTCCGGAGGAAACATAGACGTAAACATCCTTTCGAGAGTCATTGAAAGAGGTCTTTTGACATCAGGAAGAAGAACCAACCTAACCATCGAGCTTATAGACAAGCCTGGACAACTTAAAACAGTATCGACAATTGTTGCCGAGCAAGGAGCAAATGTAATCTCTGTTTACTATACACCTGGAGGCAGAAATATGCCGATTAATGGATGTTTCTTAAACCTATCCATGGAGACCAAGGATCATAAACACTTGGATCAAGTCAAAAAAGCTCTCGAAGGGGAAGGATTTAAAATTTGTGAATAAGAATATGTAGGGCTTAGTCTTAAGTCCTACTATTTTTTTGTTTGAAGTAGAATTCATGCTATAATTGAGTATATAAAACATAGAAGAAAAGACAATGAGGGCATATGTATAGAGAACTGATAGGTATAACTGCATTAATTGCGGTCACATCACATTATATAAGGAACCAAAACAAGAGAATTAAAATAAACGAAGTGAAACTAAGCTCCAAGAAAATCAAAGAACCTGTTAAAATACTTCAAATAACTGATTTCCACTCCAACAAAGCGATAGATATATTAGAACTGGAGTCCTTAATACAAGACTTAAACCCGGACTTTGCAGTAATAACAGGCGACATGGCCGAAAAAAACCTGTCTCCGGTAAAAAATATTATAGACATGATATCCAGACAGAAATTTCAAACATACGCTATTTTAGGCAATCACGAAGAAGGAGAGCCTCATCTGGAAAAATATTTGAAAATTATAGAAGAAAGTGCAATAATATACTTGGACAATAAAGTTGAAACCATAGAAATCAAAGGAAACACAATCAATGTCATCGGACTTGAGCATTATAATCCCAGACTTTCTGAGATTAGAAACTCCTTCGATCCAAACAATTTCAACCTTATACTTTCACATGCACCAAATCTCATAGTGAACGAGGTCACAAAAGACGACGACTTGGTACTTTCAGGGCATACACATGGCGGTCAAGTAAGATTCCCCTTAATAGGAGCAATCTACGTACCCAACCAGTTTCCCTTTCCCAAGTATATAAAAGGCCTCTACGAACTGGAAACGGGAACAATACTCCATGTAGACAGCGGCCTCGGAAACAGTAGACTACCACTAAGAGCCCTAAACCCCGTCCAAATAAGCCTAATAACAATAGAAAATGAGCGCCAGTAGCTCAACGGATAGAGCATCGGTCTTCGGAACCGAGTGTTGGGGGTTCGATTCCTCTCTGGCGCGCCATAAAGAAAGCTTGAAACTGTAGTGTTTTAGGCTTTTTTTATTACCATAATCATATTTCAAATCATATTTCATCCATTTAATACAAATCACCAAGAAACAAAGTAGAGGAGATGCCCCAATCTCCATGTTTCTGAAGTCGAATTCTTATCGGCTCCATCTTTTGGCAGTCGAATTCTAGCCAATCACTTCGTTCTTGGGAATTCTTTGCATGAAACTTATCATAATTTCGAAAAGCATCTCAATTGATTAGGTTGGAAAGGGAGCTATCAACTTGGTTGACTGAGGGAGAGATATTAATAAAAGAATTTTAAAAATTCTACTGCTATATTTAAATATCTTTTCAATTAGTAAACTGAATGTAGCGACGTGAAAATGTCGCTCTTTGTATTTCTCTCCCTCCGAGTCGCTTTAGCGACCCACCTCCCTCGTCAGAGGGAGGCTAAGCGGCTTCACACACTCCTATTTTTGAAGTGTCGAATTCTAGCGAATCACTTCGTTCTTCGAATGGCTCCATCTGACGAGGGAGCTGTCAACTTGGTTGACTGAGGGAGAGATATACAAAGAAGAATTTGGAAAATTCAACTTTTATATTTTAGACTCACGACTAATCCCACACGACTATCCAACTCTCCGGGCGAGATATACAATAAAAGAATTCGCAGAATTCTACTTCTATATTTACCCTAACCACTATTCCTCCAACAAAAAAGGAGCTGCCATAAACAGCTCCTCTCAAACATCCTATTCAGTTTTATTTAAATCATCAGAGCTAACTTCTTTAATAAGATCCCCGGTCTCATTATTTAGAACCTTAATCATAGTTTTGCTCTCAGGTTTATTTAAAATTGCATTGTATAGAGATGAAGTCAGATGCAACTCATATGCACTGTCAAGTTCCTTTTCGTCAAACTTTGCTTCGTCTACAAAGAGCTTAAACTCTGACAAGTCATCGGTGACTTCAATTTTTTTTATCGAATTGGAATCATCTTTAATAATTGCATTAAAGAATCCATTCATAGCAGATTTTACGCTTTCAAGTAAAGATGTCTGCTGATCCTTTGTTACAGTATAAGTAACAGATCCGTCTTCATTTAGCTTCCCATCAGTTACAACTTTATTCGCCTTAGCATTAGAAATCTCTTCTTCGACATTAGCCCCTTCACTAAATAACCCACTTGGAAGAACTATCTCAAATGTCTCAGACTTTTCTTCACTTGCCTTATCAGCTTTATCTTCTTTTTCTTCCTTAACTTTTTCGTCGGACTTATCCTTAACTTCCTTATTTTCAACCTCTGTCTGCTTAGCAGGCTCATCCTTCTTTTCTTCCGCTTTCTTATCTCCACCACATGCAGTCAGTGAAAGCATGAGTGCTATTGCTAAAATTATCTTTTTCAAAATTTAACCCTTCCTTTCAAATCTTTGTCTTAAAAAGACATACTAATTATAGCACTATTATCAAAATACGTAAAATTACAAATTTGTTTGAAAAGTAATTATCATGGGTGCTACTGTGATGAAAAATAGGACCTAAACTTCAGTATTTACTCATAAATAATAGTTCTTAAAAGTAACCATATGTATCCTTATCTTCGACATTTACCCAATTTGTTTATATTCAAAAACAATGATATAATAGAATTGCTTAGAACAATATCATTCTTGTCGTTTGTTATTGCTTTAATCTCCTTTTTGGATTAAGGGCTGTTGTAAACAGCCCTTAATCCTTTTGTTTTTTTGTTTTAGAGTTTAGGATATTAATATGCTGGAATACGAAAAGGACAAAATCCTCTAGAGAGCAGTTTAAAAACTAATCTCTAGAGGATTTTTTGATAGTTACATAGATAAATTTCAGTATCCTTATACTACTTTTGTTTTCCAATTAAATATTTCATATATGGCAACTAGAAAACAGAGAATCCAAGTAATAATACTTGTAACAAAATCATCGCAAAAAGCAGTTAAGACAAAAGTAAACTAAAGTTAAACGCTTTATCCTTTAAAAATCTTCTTGAAAAGTGAGAATAAACCTATGCTTGTTTTTCTGTACACTTTATTATAAACAGATTTTTTAGGATTCTTAACCAAACCCATCCCTTTAGTTCCGTAGAAAGGATTCAAAGATTTTTTGATGCTTCGCTTTAATCTATCTGTTGTTCTCGCCTTAAATGATTTCGTAATATTTGGTTTACGAATACCAAACTTCATATTATCATCCCTTTCAAATATATACGAGAAATTCTAATACTTAGAACTAAACCAGTTTATGGCAAACTTATAACAGTAAAATACAATCTCTACTAATCTAACTTCTGCTCGAAAAATTCTTTAGAGTTAGCTTCATTCAAAGTTTCTCCGGTTTCGTTATTAATAAACTTTACGGTAGTATAAATATCTTTATCGCCTGCTATTGATCTATAAAAAGCTGATTGTAAATATAATCCTAAAGCGCTAAAAGATTCAAATTCATTGTACCTTTCTGGATCTACATATACCTTATACTCTGAAGTATCACTATTAACTTCAATTTTCAAAAATGAATTATTCTCATCATCTACTAGACTATCTAGGGTAGATTTCAATTGAACCATGAAGTTGTCCATTAGCTTTTTATGCTGTTCTTTAGTAACTACATAAGTTACGGATCCGTCCGGATTAACCTTTCCTTCTTTAAAAGTTCCGGCTGCAACTGACTCATCAATTTCCTCTTGAGTAATAGGATCATCACCAAAAATTGACGCAGGTATATGAATTTCAGTTGTTAGCAGTTTTTTATCAACTTCTATTTTGCCGGTTCCTTCATTCTCTTCTTTTTTTGACTGTTCAGTTTGCTCAGTTGATGTATCAGAAGCATCTTTGCTTTCAGTATCTTTTGACTCCACGGCCTTATCTTGAACCGGTTCTTTTACAGGGCTCTTACTACATGCGGTTAATATAAATAATAATGAAAATATAATTAATATCTTTCTCAAGTTCAGATCCTCCTTTTAAGAATCATTATAACTATATAAGTTTAGTCATCTAAGTTCTCAATAGCATAATTAGCTTCTTCCTCAGTGAATTTTTCACCATATTCAGAAACCAATTGTTCTCTAATTGATTCTTTCGACATATCCATCATATTTTGATAATCCTTGGCTTTTTGAAGAGCATTTTTATTCCAGTCAATTTTTAGATTGTCTATTGCGTACTGTGCTTCTTCTTCAGTGAAGTTCTCGCCATATTCTGATATTAGCTGGTCGTATATTCCACGCTTCGACATAGCCATAGTTGTGGCATAATCTTTTGCTTTTTCCAAAGCATTTTTATTCCAATCTACTTGTAGATTATCAATAGCATATTGAGCAGCATCTTCAGGAAACTTCTCACCATATTCGGAAACTAGTTGGTTATATATACCTTTCTTTGACATATGCATCATATTAGCATAGCTTTCAGCTTTATTTAATGCTGCTTTGTATTCTTTAGAGACATTGTCTGATTTTTCTTCCTTAGCTGGAATTGATTCAGTTTTTTAAGCTGCAGTTTTAACTGTAGTTTTAGATTTATTGGTATCTTCTACCTTACTTTTGGACTTATTCTCTTTTTTCTTAAGCGCTTCTTCTTTCTCTAATTCCTTTTCTTTAGCTTTTAAATCTTCTGATTTAGAAGTTTCAACACTCTTCTCCTCTGCAGATTTCTTGTCACCATCACTTCCACATGCCGTTAAAACAAGAGACAGAATTAAACCCAATATAATTGCAAGTTTTTTCAATTAATACTCCCCCTTAATAATAAAATATATTGTTATATAACAGTATAGCACAAATAGACGCTTTAGACATGGCGATTGGTGCATGGTGCTACTAAGCTTTAACTACGAAGTTTGCAGCTTTCTGCTTCAAGTATAAAGATTTATTATGATAGTGGATTATTCATAAAATATTCAAATGATACACACTGTATTATTATGATACACTTTTATATGCGTAAAAGGATTTTAGTATTATACATAGTAATTTACGATTTTGATGACAATCTTTGCATGAAACAGAAGTATATAGCTTACTTAAGTTAAAAAAGTTTAAATATAAATATGAGGGAAGGGAGATTTTTTATGGATTACAATGAGTTAAAAGAGGAAATGAGGAAACAAAAAACAGGCTACAGTCACGGTGAGAGGGTAAAAAGATATTTTTCAGGGGAAGTAGTGGATTATTTACCATATGTTTTGCTGGCACCCTATCCTGCATTATCCGAGGTGTTCGGATATACCACAAGTCAAATGGATAGTGATTTTAATATATACCAAAAGATTATAGAGGGTTCCAGGGATGAATTCGGAGTTTCGGGAGTCAATGTTAGATTGAGTTTGAGGAGCATGGGAGCTGCAATGGGATCAACATTAAGTATACCTGAGCATGGTATTGATAGCATAAAACACCATATATTACAAGATTATAGCGATTGGGATAAATTAGTTGAAATTGATCCATATAACAATAAAATACTCACACCGATGCTGGAAACTGCAGAAAAGTTAAGAAAAGAATACCCTGATATGGTACTAAGTACCGGAGTAGTAGGACCTGTATCAACTGCTGTTGCGGTTAGACCGATTGAAAAGATTTTGCGTGATACCAGAAAAAATCCGGACCAATTGAAAAAATTAATAGCACTTTGTGTAGACAATTCATTGAAATGGGTTGAAGTTTTTACTAAAGAATTTGGAGGGGCACAAGCTTCTTGTTCGGACCCGGTAACTTGTACAGATATATTTAGTGAAGATCAATTTTTAGAGTTTAGCTTGCCTGAAATGAAGAGATTGTTTAGCGGATTAAAAGAAATAACGGGTAGTGCCCCTTCTTTACATATTTGTGGGCATACAAAAGGGATTTGGAAATACTTCCCGGAAATGGAAATAAGTTCATTTAGTGTGGATAATTGTGAAGACTTAGAAGAACTGAGATTAGCCATAGGAGATGACCTAGTAATATCCGGAAATGTACCGCCTGTCGAAGTATTGAGATTCGGTTCTATAGATGATGTTATTAATAGTGTAAAAGAATCTATTAGAAAAGGCTCCACATCTCCAAAAGGATTTATTTTAAGCAGTGGTTGTCAAATTCCGATTGGAACTCCAAGAGAAAACCTGGAAGCTATGATATACGCTGTCAGAAAGTATGGTAGAGATGCAAAAATTGGTGAAATGCCAAAAGGCATGGAGGAAGCTTAATAAGATTTTTTATTCATGGATATACTCATAATTGAAAAACGTCCAATTAAACGATATTCATACTGATATAGAAATGGAAAAAATATGGAGGAAAAGTTGAAAAGAATTTCGGATTATAAATGTCCTGAACCGAAGGAAGAACTCGTAACCTTGGATTGTTACCAGAAAAACGGAATAAAGTTTCCTGAGGTGCATAAAAATAGGGACATGATTGTGAAGTATGCAAAATTAATTAAAAACAAGAATGGTCACCCTTATGTGGATTTACCTTTTTGTCATACGCTGGAAGCCGACTCAATGGGAGGAGATATTAATTATGGAAATGAGATGACCGGTCCAAGAGCAGGGAAATATCTTTTCCAAGAGCTCAATGAATTATTAACTCTTCCAATGATTGACACAAAAAAAGGCAGGGCCAAAATCTTTTTAGATGCAGTTCGAGAACTGAAAAGCCGTGGGGAATTTGTAGTTTTTGAAGTAGCCGGACCATTTACCATATTAAATGTATTAATAGATCCGTCAATCGTATTTAAAGGAATGAGAAGAGAAAAAGATACAATAGTAAAAATATTTAATAGATTCATTGGGATACTCGCAAACTATATAAAAGATCTAGAGGAAGCAGGTGTAGATGCAATTTCATTTGCCGATCCCACTGGAGGAGTAAATATCTTAGGACCAAAGTTTGCAGAGCTATATATTGAGTTATTCACCTATGACTTTTTAAGATACTTTGAAAAAATTGATAGTAATCTATTATTTATTCTATGTCCAAAAACAACTCTGGCTTTAGTAGGAGTTGGAAAGGCGGAATTTGTGGATATTAAACTGGATAGGGAAATGAGTTATGGAGAAACATTTATACATTTAAAAGGTAAGAATAAGTTTTTAGGTCATATGTGTATTGGTAAAGCAAATAACAAATTAATGGAAACAAAAGCAATAAGACTAATATAGGGGGAAAATATGAGATCAAAAGAAGAGTTATTGAATTTACTGGATGAATGTGTTGTGGAAATGGAAGACGAAGAAGTTGTTAATATTGCTAAAGAGTACATTGAAGCAGGTTACTCTGCATACGATGGGATAATGGATGGACTTGTATCCGGGATGAATAAAGCTTCTGATCTATATGACCAAGAAGAGTACTTTATAACCGACATACTGCTATGTTCAGATGCCATGTATGCAGGTTTGGATATACTTAGACCACATTTGGACGAAGGTGAAGTAGAAGGAGACAAAGCTGTAGCGGTAATAGGAGTAGTTGAGGGAGACACTCATGATATAGGTAAGAATCTAGTTAAAATCATGATGGAAACAGCAGGATTTACCGTGATTGACTTAGGAAGAGATGTACCTCTAGATAATTTTATTACTGCAGCAAAAGAGCACAATGCCGACCTAGTATGCATGTCGACGCTGATGACAACGACAATGGGCAATATGGGTATTGTTATTGATAAATTAAAAGAATC
This sequence comes from Peptoniphilaceae bacterium AMB_02, assembly GCA_036321625.1. Classification (NCBI taxonomy): domain Bacteria; kingdom Bacillati; phylum Bacillota; class Tissierellia; order Tissierellales; family Peptoniphilaceae; genus Microaceticoccus; species Microaceticoccus formicicus. The sequence continues at coordinate 2,198,352 of CP143259.1, read as the reverse complement.
AGGTATTAGAGATAAAGTAAAGGTAATGATAGGAGGAGGTCCTATTTCACAAAAATTCGCAGATCAAATTGGGGCAGATAGATATACTACAAATGCCGTAAGAGCAGTAGAAGAAGCTAAAAAACTAGTGGGTATAAAGTAATTATGATAACTCCAAAAGACAGATTACTAAAAACCATGGAAGGTTTAAGTGTTGACAGGCCTCCTGTAGTATGTCCGGGTGGTATGATGAATATGGTTTTTGAAGAATTGATGAATATCAGTTCCACTTATTTACCGGAAGCTCACTCAGATTCTAGAAAGATGGCAAACTTAGCTAAAGCAATAGTTGAAAACAACTGCTTTGAAAACTACGGAGTTCCTTTTTGCATGACCGTAGAAGCTGAAAACATGGGATCGGTAATAGACATGGGCAGCACTATTTATGAACCACATGTGGTGGAGTACTTATTGAAATCGGTATCCGACTTGGACAGATTACCTAAAATTGACTTTGAAAAAGGCCGCGTAAAAACCGTTCTAGAAGCAATTAGAATTTTAAAAGAAAAAAATGAAAGCATCCCCGTAATAGGTAATATAACTGGTCCTATTAGCTTAGGAACATCGATTATAGACCCGGTAACTTTCTATAAAGAAATGAGAAAAAAACCTAAAGAAATGCATGAATTTCTCAAATTTATAACAGATGAGTTAATAAGTTTTTCACTGGAGATGTTAAATTGTGGTGCAGAAATTATAGCGATATCCGATCCAAGTGGAACAGGAGAAATACTGGGACCGAAACCTTTTGATGAGTACTTGGTAAAATATATGAACCTACTATTAGAGGAAATTAAAAAAGCCGGAGGCTATACCATGGTTCACATATGTGGACAGATGAGAAATGTATATGATGAAGTGAATAAACTAACAGCAGATGTCCTCAGTTTTGATTCCATGGTGAACTATAAGGAAGCAAAGGCAAAATTAGGAGATAGAATTCTGATGGGGAATGTAGGTACCTATGCGCTTGAGTTTGGAGACACTAAAACAATTAGAAGACTTACAAGATCGTGTATCAATAATGGAGCATCAATACTTTCTCCTGCATGTGGAATAGGTATGAAATCACCATATAAAAACATATCTTCTATATTGGGAGAAGTAAATGAAAATTAAGATTGTGAATACAGGACTAGTAATTGAAAGTGAGAAAGGAAATCTCCTGGACATACTAATTGAAAACCAAATATTTGTGAATAATCCATGCAATGGCAGAGGAACTTGCGGGAAATGCAAAGTAAAAATAGAATCGGCACAAGAAATAAAAATAGATAATGCTGACTTAAGATTACTTAAAGACCATGAATTAAGAGAAGGTATAAGGCTCGCATGTACACATGAAGTAGATAGCGATATAACTGTTACAACCCTTGAAGAAGAAAAAGGGGTAGAAGTATTAACAAGTGGATACATTCCCGATTTTTCAATTGATAAATCTGAAGGTTATGGAATTGCTGTTGATATTGGAACCACAACAATAGCCCTTGGTCTATATAATTTGAAAAATGGAAAACAATTGGGATCATCTTCAATGATAAATCCACAAAAAAAGTTTGGTTTAGATGTATTAACCAGGATAACTTATGAGATAGAAAAGGGTAAAGATGGCATAGAGGAAATACAAAAAGTAACTGTTAAAGGCATTAATCATCTGATAGATAATGTTTTAAACGAATGCAACATAATAAAAGAAAATGTAAAAAGCATGGTAGTATCGGCTAACTGCACAATGGTTCATATGCTTCTTGGTGTAGATGCTAGCTCACTAGGAAGATACCCTTTTAATCCTGCCTTTGTAGATGCACAAGAATTACAAGCTAAAGATATTGGACTGGATTTACCAAAAACAATTTTATACTGTATTCCTCAAGTATCAGCATTTGTTGGTGGAGATATAGTTTCTGGAGTTTATGTTTCAGAACTTCATATGAAAAAGGGAAATATATTATTCATTGATATAGGAACTAATGGAGAAATTGTTTTAGCTAAAAATGGTAAATTATACTCATGCTCGTGTGCAGCAGGTCCTGCTCTCGAAGGTATGAATATTTCGCATGGGATGAGGGCTGCAGATGGTGCTATTGAAAATGTTGAAATAACGGAAAAAGAAATTAAACTCGAAATAATAGGAGATAGCATGCCTATAGGTCTATGTGGATCAGGAATTCTAGCAGCAGTAAGGGAAGCGATTAAGACAGGCATTATAACAAAGTCGGGAGTTTTCATTAAACCAGAGAAATTGGATGATGGAGATTACCGCAGAGCTTATATTAGGATGAATGGCGCAAAAAGGGAACTGGTTTTATTGAAAGAACCTGAAATAGTGGTTACTCAAAGAGATATCAGACAAATACAACTGGCTAAAGGTGCGATTTTGTCCGGAATTGTAACACTTTTACGAGATACCGGCTTAGAAGAAAATGAAATTGACGAAGTATATATCTCTGGTCAATTCGGCTCCCATTTACCTGCCGAGTCAATTGCTCAGACGGGCATTATACCCGTAGGATTGATGCATAAAATCAAATACTTAGGGAACTCATCTATTTCCGGTGCATTTATGGCATTAATGTCAAAAGTGGTCAGAACAGAAATGGAAGCTTTAGCAAACAATATTGAGTATATGGAATTAGCTACCACGAAAGATTATGAAGAAGTATTTAGAGATGCATGCATGTTTCCTGAAATAGGATAAATTGATAAAGAACGATAATAGAGTAGGAGTGATAAATTGTCAGTAGTATATATTATCTCCGGATTTTTAGGATCAGGAAAAACAACATTAATAAATAATCTTCTCAAGGACAATGATGAGAAGATCTTAATTGTAGAAAATGAGGTCGGCAACAAACCATTTGATGGAGAAATACTGAAACGAGAAAATGTAGACGTCGCAAACCTCTTATCAGGGTGTATTTGCTGTACCATGGCAACTGATTTTAAAAAGGCAATATTAGAAAATAAGATGTTCGACAAAATAATTATAGAACCTTCAGGAGTAGCACAATTAAGTCAAGTTTTAAGACAGCTCGAGGGTGAAAACAATATATATCCATGTACCGTTATAGAAGCAGATGAATTCTTAGACTCAGTAGATTTCTTCGGAGACTTCTTTAAAGATCAAATAATCAATGCAGGAACGATAATTCTAAATACTAGGAAAAGCAGCCTAAGTGGACAATATAAAAAAGAGATAGAAAGATTAAAGAGTTTAAATCCACTAGCATCAATCTTAAAAAAAGATCTAATAAATGACAAAATTACATTTGATAACTTAAGAAAAATACATGATACTAAAACGCATATAAGCAAACTAATCCCCGACAAACTCGAAATGGATACCAAAATCATAGAAAAACCCATCTTTAAAACAAAAGAAGAACTAATAGAAGAAGTGAACAAAACTGTAAGTAGTGAACAAATCTATAGAGTTAAAGGCAATGCAATACTAAATAATAAAATATTTAAGGTAGACTATGCAGCTAATTCATGGACCTTTGAAGAAACGAATACGGATTGTATGGGAATTGTTATTATTCATAAAGATTAAATAGGATTATGAAAGTTAGCCATCTGTTATATGACAAAAATTTTAATTCATGATAAAGTCTATATAGTGTCGTAATTAGTTTTATAGAATATACTCAACCTTTTGGTAAAATAGTGTCACTTCAATACAAACTAGGGGCTAAAAAGAGCCTTACTATTTATACTTGCCCCTTAATAATAAATACACTTTGTTAAAATTAGCAGTTTATTTGTACTCATTTTTGTATAGCTGATTATATTATGATTTTGGAGGAGTAAATGAATAAAAGCAAAAATTTTAATTTATTTTTAATGGATGGAGATGTTACTGGAAGAATAAAATGTACACTATCTAATTGGACTGGTTTAGCCTATAAAGTTCCTAGATCTTATTTGGATAAATGCAAAAATAGACAAGACTTAAAGCAGAGTGGAGTGTATTTTTTGTTTGGAAAAAATGATGACAATGAAGATGAAGTATATATTGGACAAGCTGAGATAAGGGAAAATGGGGAGGGAGTACTTTTTAGAGTTATGGAAAATTTAAAGGATTCCAGTTATTTTAGCGATGCCATAATGCTAACAACTCAAAATAATTCATTTGGACCAACCGAAATAAGCTATTTGGAAAATAGATTTACAAATTTAGCTAAAGATATAGACAGGTTCAAAGTAAGGAACAGCAATGATCCTAACCCTGGGAATGTCACTGAGGAAAAGGAATCCGAACTAGAAGACTTCGTTGAATATTCTAAGATGGTACTAGGAGTATTAGGCTACAAGATATTTGTACCATTAATTAAAAGCGTCCAAAGACTCAATTAGAGCCTATCGAAGAAACAATGTTTTACTTGAAAAGAATGACTCAAAAGTCTAATAAGACTGTAAACGTCAAGATAAAAATGTACAATTGTGATTAAATTATAATGTACAATAATCTTCTAATCACTCTCCTTTTCATTAAAGTGGTCTTTAAATCATAGTATGAACCTGTAATCGGAATTAGTATTGTAATCTATCTATAATTGCAGAAGCTACTTTCTTGTCATAGAACAAGTCTATTTTGACGCCAGTTATAAAAATACTACTTCATATTTTTTACTAATCACCGGAAGAGGCTGTATTCAAGGTATTTAGGGTTAAGTGAATAATAGAGAATTAAATACACTAAATAAATTTAACTTTGGCAAATAATAGTAGAACAAAACTTAACAAAACTAGAACATATGTTCAGGATGTGGTATAATATATATGACCTACAAAATTGTTGTAGGTGAAAGATTGGAAATCAAGACTAATGTTTGTGGATTATGAACTTCACAACTAATATCTTGAAGAGCTATATGAATTATAGTAACGAGAATTTGTATCGTTGATATTATAGTCATATACTTATAATTCTCCTCTCTTATTATATCATAGAGCATCATGAAATTTTGCAGCCAGTTCCTTTATGAACTGTGTTTAAGAGAATATCCATCAGTTATATGTATGCTGCAGCTTGGCTGATGGCCATTGCTCTGGAGGTGCGTATGATTTTGTCAACCTGGATGAAAAGTATTAAGCCGAAAAATTATTCACACTTCGACCTAAGGACCTCAGTAGAAAAGGCTAGTCAGTATATACAGAATAAAGAGAATATAATATCGCATGGGTTCTATCCTTTTCTTCATTTTCAAAAGGAAACAAAAAAGTATCTTGGAAAAAATAATCAAGAAGAATCCAGAAGATTTAAGACTAAAAAGAGGGACTTGTTTTATTGTGCACATATAGATAGATACATATATTCATATTATGCTTATAAATTAAATGTGGAATTTAATAAAAAAGTAAAGTCACTGGGATTAGAAAACGCGGTAGTTGCTTATAGAACTGATTTAAAGAAATGCAATATTCATTTTGCTAAGGATGCTATTAATTTTATTAAAAGCAATGAAAACTGTACCGTAATTGTTTATGATTTTGAAAAGTTTTTTGATAACATAGACCATGGATATCTAAAAAAAATGATGTGTCATTTACTAGAATCTACAATATTGCCACTTGATTATTATGCTATCTTTAAAAATATTACGAAGTATTCATGGTGGGATCTTGAATCAATTTATAGAATAAATGGAATACAAGAGAATAAAAATAAGCACTGTATACTTAATAAAAGACAACGTGTTTTATCAAAAGAGCTTTTTCGAAAATACAAACCTAAATACTTAAAAACTAATATAAATGATTATGGTATACCCCAAGGATCTCCAATTAGTGCAGTTTTATCAAATATATACTTATTGCACTTTGATAACGAAGTTAATAATATGATAAAAAACTTGGGTGGTATGTATATGAGGTATAGTGATGATATAATAATTATTATACCTGAAATGGATGGGGTTAATATTAGTAAGATAATTGAGAGCATTGACAAAGTTTGTAAAACAGTACCAAAATTAAAAATACAAGAAGAAAAGACTAAGATATTTAAGGTCAAGAAGAATAATATCATTGAGTTTTCTAAAGATTGTCTAAATTCAGGAATTACGAATGCTAAGATTGATTATTTAGGATATATTTATGATGGTAGAAGTATAAGGATTCGTGAAAAATCAATATCTCGTTATTATAGAAAGTTGCATGCGAAAGCTAAGTACATAAGAAAGGCAAATGGTATTAGTAAGAAAGGGAATAAAATTAGTAACAAAAATCTTTATAATAAATTCTCTGAAAGAGGGTGTAAAAAAGGTAATACTAATTATATTACCTATATAAACAATTCTAAGAAAATAATGCCAGAGGAGTTTATTTGTCCTACGAAAAATAAACATATGGGAAAAATTAAAAGGGCAATAAAGTAATGATAAACAACTAAATGTTAGGATTTTATTTTGAGAAAATATAATCACGAGCTTATTTAGAATTTAATATCAGGTATTTCAAGTTATGTAAAGCTCTTTATCAAATAATATTATAAGATATCCAATAGCAAACTTCATACGCTCCAGGCAGACTATTCTGCCTGGAGCATTCTTTGTTTGAAATCATTTCCTAAAAAATCAAAACCATCACCACCCAATAACTTCAACTCTTTAAACCAAATATTAAAGTATTTAAATAAACTTTTTTCTGCATAAAAAAGTCAAGTCCAAATTAGTGTGTAAATTGTTTTATCTTACCTTTTGATTAGCAGTTTCTTTTTTTGATTTGTTGTAGATTTGGAGCCTGAGGTATTACATCAGCCACCCGAAGGGCTTGGCCTTGTGGCAAGTACTTAAAAAATGGTACACTAAAAAAACGAAGGAAAATTACACCATTTTGTTGAGAGTTTATCGCCTTCGGTGGTTAACACTTACCGTTTTTTAAGTTCTTGGTGCAAGGCTGGCGGTGCATTAGCTTAAACTCAGACTTATGCAACTACCTTTGTAGGTTCAATTTGTTGAAGCTCGGCTTGATCTTGTTTGGATTCATGGTATTCATGCATATCCAACCATATTCTCCCGCTACTCCATTTCTCATCTAAATCAATTAATATTGCCCCAATTAAACGGTTCATGGATTCATCGTTTGGGAATATTCGTATTACTCGTTCTCTACGACGAATCTCTTGATTTAGACGTTCAATGATATTTGATGTCCTTAATCTTTTTCGATACTTTATTGGAATATTTAATACTTGGGTTATGTCGTCAAAACCAGCATCTAGTAATTCCATAGCCTTTGGTGCAGTATTTGAGTATTCATCAAGGATATCATTTAATACTGTCAGTATACCAATCGAAAAGAATTCAAAATAAAGCAGTAGAATTCTGCGAATTCCTCTTTTAGTATCTCTCCCTCAGTCAGCCGAGCTGACAGCTCCCTCGTCAGATGGAGCCAATAAAAACCAAAAAATTAAACCATAAAACTACGGTAAGTAGAAAAATTAGTGGTGTGAGATTTGCTTTTGAGAGCCTCCATCTTTTGGCAGTCGAATTCATGCCAATCACTTAGTTCTTAGGAATTCTTTGCATGAAACCTACCAGGATTTCGAAATGCATCTCAATTGGTTAGGTTTTTAAGGGAGGTGGATTTGCGAAGCAAATTCGGAGGGAGAGAAAACTTTGGGCAGCAATTACATAAGCCGCATTGTAGTACCTCCAATTGAAAGGTATATGATTAAATTTGTTTGGAAACAAACGTGGAAGTGTGGGGATAGTTGTGAGTCTGACAGTAGTTAGTCTTGAGTTTAAAATATAGCAGTAGAATTCTTCGAATTCCTCTTTTTGTATCTCTCCCTAAGTCTACAATTGCAGACAGCTCCTTGATCACATGGAACCTAAAAACACAAATATTAGAAAAAATATTCTAAATAAAAAACTGCAAACGAGCATTCGTTGCAGTTTTTTGATTTCCATATTTCACCTTTAAAACTTATTGAAGGTTCTAGAATCTCAATTTAATCATTATCTAAATTCTCAATTGCATAATCTGCTTCCTCTACTGTGAACTGCTCTCCTTCATCGGAGATTAGCCAGTCTCTAAGTTCTTCATCGGTGAATTCCATGTCTATTTTTAGCTCTTTTGCTCTATTTAAGGCGTTTTCCTTCCAATCTATCACCAAGTGCTCCATGGCGTAATCTGCCTGCTCTTCGGTAAAGTAGCCTCCGAATTCCCAAGTTAGATGATGGTATACGCTTTTCTTGGAAAGAAATAGTTTTTCAACATAGGCTTTGGCTGTTTCAAGGGCATTTCTGTTCCAGTCTGCTTCAAGATGATCTATGGCGTATTGTGCCGCTTCATGGGAGTAGTTGTCCATGTCCTTGGAGGTCAACCAACCGTAAATGGCCATTTTAGACATGTATTTTGAGTTTGCATATTCTTCAGCTTTTGCAAGAGCAGCTTTGTATTCATCCGGAACCTCGTCTTGATTGGATTTAGCAGATTCTTCTATTTTTTTATCCTCAACTTCTTTTTGTTTTTCTTTAAGTTCTTCTTTTTCGAGTTCTTCGCTGCTTTTTTCTATCTTTTCGATATTTTTAACCTCATCTTTATCTTCAGCTTCATCTTCCACACTATCGATAACTTGTTTATCTTCAGTCTGTTTATTGTCAGCAGGCTTGGGTTCAACTTTTTCATCTGCCGCACATCCTGAGATTCCAAGCATTATAGCGATTAACAATAATAACTTTTTCATCTTAATGTCCTCCAGTATTTTGAAAATGCAACTAAAATAAAATCTTTTATAGGTGTTAATATTATACCCAAATTAAATATTTGTAAAATATTACTTAAATAATGCAGTGGAATATAGAGGTTAAATAGATAATAATATTATTAACAAATAAATTTAATGAAATTTATCTTTACAAGTCTAACAAATAGTGGTATGATAGTGGAAATGATTTAGGAGAATTACTATGTTGACTCAAAAATTTGCACAATCTTTTTACTTTTATTTTTACTTTACTGGATTTAACAGTAAGGCTTTTTTGGGTTGTGTGACTAATGCAGAGTATTCTTAAGGAAATTTGAGTATTTTGAATTCGACTCCCCGAAAGCCGGGGAGTTTTTTTATTATTTTTTAGGAGGATGAAACTATGATTATTAAGATTAAACATGAAGCGTCGGAAGTTCAGATTGAACAATTAAAAAACTGGATAAAAAGCCAAGGATTATCGATATATTTCTCCGAGGGAGAACATAATAGCATCCTCGGATTGATTGGGGATACATCACAAGTTGATGAGAGTCTTATCAATGCACTCGAAATCGTAGAGAATGTAGTGAGGATACAGGAACCGTACAAAAAAGTTAACAGAAAATTCCATCCGGAAGATACTGTAATAACGCTTGAAAACGGCACCAAAATCGGTGGAGGCAATTTTGTAATAATGGCAGGACCTTGCTCGGTTGAGACTGAAGAGCAGGTAATAGAAACAGCCAAGCATGTCAAAGCATCAGGTGCAAATGTGCTAAGGGGCGGAGCTTTTAAACCGAGATCATCACCTTATTCTTTCCAAGGTTTGGGAGCGAAGGGAATCGAGATACTTCTTAAGGCAAAGGAAGTTACGGGACTTCCTATTGTTACCGAGATAATGGAGCCAAAGCAGATTATCTACTTTGAACATGTGGATATAATTCAAGTTGGTGCAAGAAATATGCAGAACTTCGAATTATTGAAAGTACTTGGAGCAGTCGATAAGCCGATTCTATTAAAGAGAGGACTGTCAGCCACTTATGAGGAGCTGCTTATGTCTGCTGAATACATTATGGCGGGTGGAAATTCGGAAGTAATGTTATGCGAGAGGGGAATCAGAACTTTCGAGAAGGCGACCAGAAACACCTTCGACGTAACTGCCATACCTTACCTCAAATCGGTAACTCATCTTCCTATAATAGCGGATCCAAGTCATGCAGCCGGTATGCATAAAATGGTTAAACCACTTTCTCTAGCGGCAACTGCTGCCGGAGTAGACGGACTATTGATTGAAGTTCACAACGATCCTGAAAGAGCTCTTTGTGACGGGCCACAATCACTAAAACCTGAAAAATTTGATGATACAGCTAAGGCTATATTTAAGATTAGAGAAATATTAAGTGAGGTGTAGAAATGAATTATAAGATTGGTATTGTTGGTTTAGGTTTAATTGGAGCTTCTATAGCAAAAGCCACAAAGGCTTATACTCATAATACAGTTTTTGGATATGATATAGATGAAAAGACGATGGAAAAAGCCGTTTCAGAAGGTACTATAGATAGGGAATTAGATATAGACTCTATACCGGAGATGGATTTGCTTCTCCTAGCTGTCAATCCAAGCGTGGCAATCAAATTTGTAAAAGAAAATCCTAATATTAAGGGGATTTTAATAGATCTATGTGGTATTAAACAAGTCGTTTCTGACAGTATCCTCCCTATATCTAAACTTAGGGGATTCACTTATATTGGTGGACACCCTATGGCAGGCAGTCAATTAGGTGGTTATGATAATTCTTCAGCGGATATGTTTGAAGGTGCATCTATGGTACTCGTGCCTCATGAAGGCAATATACCTATATGGCTATACAATTATTTTTTAGGATTGAAATTTAATCTTATAAAAACCACGACAGATTCGGATCATGATAGGGTTATTGCATACACATCTCAATTAGCACATATTGTCTCCAATGCTTTGGTAAAATCAAAAACATCAATGGAGCATGAAGGATTATCTGCAGATAGCTTGAAAGATTTAACCAGAGTAGCTACTCTTGATGCGGATATGTGGACAGAATTATTTTTAGGAAATAAAGAGAATTTGAGTAGGGAAGTAGACTATCTTATTGAAGAGCTTGAAAAATATAAAGATGCGATAGATTCAGATGATGAAGATGAACTGAAAAGATTATTGGTTGAAGGTGTCGAGAGCAAGAGTAAGATGTACTCTTAGAGGATGGGATAGAGATGAATATTGTAAAAGTAAGCAGTTCAAAGCCATATTCGGTATATATCGACAGAGGAATAATCGATAGATTAGGAGAATATATCCGGTCAAATGGCTATGTAAAGTATTTACTTTTAACCGATGAGAATGTAGATAGGATATATGGCGAAAGAATTGAGAAGATTTTTAAAAACAGACAGATTAAAATAGTTAAATATGTGGTTCCTGCAGGTGAAGAGTCAAAATCCATGTCTATACTGGAAGAGCTTTTAACCTTTATGGCTGAAAACCACTTTAACAGGTCTGACGGATTAATTGCATTTGGTGGCGGCGTGGTAGGCGATTTAGGTGGATTTGCAGCAGGTATTTATCAAAGAGGGATAGATTATATTCAGATTCCGACAACGCTTCTGGCAGCTGTAGATTCATCAGTCGGTGGTAAAACCGCAGTAAATTTAAGCTCGGGCAAGAATCTCGTAGGAGTATTTAAACAGCCCAAATTTGTCCTCTGTGATCCCGACCTCTTAGAAACGCTGCCAATGGATGATTTTAGAAGCGGAGTTGCTGAAATTATAAAGTATGCAGTTTTATTTGACGGTGAGCTTTTTAAGAGATTGTTCTCAAAACTGGATTCCCAAAGTCCTGATTTAAGCGAAGTAATAAGTAAGTGTGTAAGTCATAAAGCCGAGATTGTAAAGCAAGATGAATTTGAAGCGGGCAAGAGGCAATTATTAAATTTAGGTCATACTGTGGGGCATGCAATCGAAAAGGCAAGCGGATACAAAATGAGACATGGCTATGCTGTCGCCATAGGTATTGCAATTATAACCAGAGCGGGTTTGGCGCAAGGAATAATTGAGGAAGGTGTTGCAGATGAAGTTTTGGAACTTTTAAATGTAAACAAGCTTCCAACTAATACACTATATCCTATTGAAGAGCTTTTAGAGTATTGCAAAGGAGACAAAAAGGGACATCTGGAAAGCATAAATGTAATCATGTTTAGAGATATTGAAAAACCAGTCATCATTAAAATGAATTATGATGAACTATATATAATGCTTAAGCAGGGGGTGATGAGTTGATTCGCGTAAACGGTAAAAAACTTCACGGTGAGATTGCTTCAATTCCATCCAAATCATACGCACATAGAGCGATAATCGCTGCTGCTTTAAGCGATAAACCGGCTAAGATAATCTTTAACGGAACATCCGATGATATTGAAGTGACGATAAACTGTTTAAGAGAACTCGGTTCTGAAATCACAAGACCGGAGCCTGGGTATATAGTCGTAAACCCCATAGTAAAGCGAACTGAAACACCGGTTGTGGATGTATGGGAAAGCGGATCGACTTTTAGGTTTTTGCTTCCTGTTGCATCTTCGATATATGAAAAATGCAGTTTTATAGGAAGAGGTAGACTGCCTAACAGACCTATTATAGATTTAATAAATGTTATGAAGAATGCCGGAGTCAGTTTTGATTCAGATAAACTTCCATTTACCACAAGCGGGAGACTACATGCCGGAAGATATACTCTACCGGGTGATGTCAGTTCTCAGTATGTTTCAGGACTTCTTTTATCATCTCCACTTCACAGTTTCAGTTCCGACATCGTACTTGAATCTGAACTTGAATCTAAGCCATATGTAGATATGACCATAGAGGTACTTACTGAATTCGGGATAGAGGTTGAACAAGGGGAAAACTCCTACCATATAGAGAGCCAAAAATACTTGGCTACTGATTATAAAGTAGAAGGTGACTGGTCAAATGCAGCTTTCTTTTTAGCTGCCGGTGCTTTTGGAGAAGGTATTACGATTACGGGACTTAATATAAATTCGGTTCAAGGCGACAGGCAGATAATAGATGTTTTGAAGTCTTTTAATATCAATATATATTTAACGGAAGATAAAGTAGTAGTCATGAATTCTGAAATCAGAGCATCTGAGGTGGATTTAAAGGAGATACCGGATACACTACCGATACTTGCAGTTATTGCCGCTTCCAGCAAAATCAGGTGTTTCCAGATTTTATAATGGTAAGAGATTGAGACTTAAAGAAAGTGACAGACTTAGTTCTGTTGCTAAGATGATTAGGGATTTGGGCGGTAGAGTAGAAGAAAAAGAAGACGAATTATTGGTGTACGGCACTGCTGGCTTAACAGGCGGTACGACTTCTTCAGAGGGAGATCATAGGCTGGTAATGGCGACAAGCATAGCTTCCATGATATGCAAAGAGGATGTAATCATTGAAAATCCGCGTGCAGTCACCAAATCATATCCGAAATTTTTCGAAGATTTTAAATCACTTGGAGGTGAGATTATTGACGGCGAGTTTAGGTTCTAAGGTAATAACAACTGTATTTGGAGAATCACATGGTAAGGGTATCGGTGTGGTAATCGACGGACTTCCTCCCGGTGAAGTTATAGATATGGATGAATTGATGGAGTTTTTAAACAGACGTGCTCCCGGGAAGAGTGAATACACTACCAAAAGACGTGAAGAGGACAGACCGGAATTTTTATCAGGGATTATAAACAATACCATCGTCGGAAGTCCTGTGAGTGCCATAATCCGAAATAATGATGCCAGATCTGTCGATTACAATAATCTAAGGGATGTACCAAGACCTTCACATGCTGATTTTGTATCACATATAAAATACGGTGGACATATGGACATGAGAGGGAGTGGACCTTTTTCAGGTAGGATTACTGCACCTCTATGTATTGCCGGCGGGATAGCCCTTCAAATTTTAAAGAGAAGGGGAGTTACAATCGCAGCTCATCTCTCAAATGTCGGCGGAATAGAGGATGAGTCTTGGGATACTGTGAGTCCTAAAAAGGAAGATTTAGAGAGTGTATCTGTGAAAGACTTTCCTGTAATCTCGGAGACTGCAGGAGATAAGATGAAGGAATTGATACTTAAGACTAGAGAAGAGGGAGATTCCATAGGTGGTGAGATCACCTGTATGGCGTTAGGACTTCCAGTGGGTTTGGGGGAACCGAATTACAGTAGTTTTGAATCCATGATGGCTAGAGGAATCTTCAGTGTTCCGGGAATTAGAGGGATTTCTTTCGGTACGGGATTCGGAGCAACGACCATGAAAGGTTCTATGCATAATGACGAATATGAGATAGTGGATGGAAATGTTAGAACGAAGACGAATCACTGCGGAGGAGTTGTAGGAGGCATCACAAATGGCATGCCCGTGATATTTAAGGTTGGAATGAAACCGGCTTCATCTATTTCAAAACCGCAAAACTCATTTTCTATAACTGAGGGTGTTGAGACTGAGCTTGTCGTTGAGGGAAGACATGATCCATGCATAGCAATAAGAGCAGTTCCGGTTATCGAGGCTGTATGTGCACTGGTAATACTAGATTTGTGGGAGGTTAATAATGGACTTAGATAAAATTAGAATGGAAATAGATGATATTGACGATAAAATCTTCGAACTCTATGAACAGAGGATGAAACTAAGCGCTGAAGTAGCAGAGCAAAAGAAGGAAAACAAACTTGCGCTTGTCAATAAAAGCAGAGAAAGAGAGATTCTTTCGAGAATGTCTTCTAAATCTGAAGAATTAAAAACTTATACGCGAATGCTTTATAATACATTATTTTCAGTTAGTAAGAGTTACCAAAGAAGTAAGCTCTATGGTGAAAGTGATTATAGAAAAAAACTTGCAGAAGCTGTAAATAACAGTCCCAGAGTATTTCCAAACAGCGGGATAATTGCGGTACAAGGAACTGAAGGGGCATATTCTCAACAAGCATGCGATAAGATATTTCCAATGGGAGATATAATGTATTTTAAAACATTCGGACATGTTTTCGATGCTGTAAACAAGGGGCTTTGTGATTTTGGAATTCTTCCAATTGAAAATAGTTCAAATGGTTCAGTTAAAGAGGTTTATGACCTCATGCTCGAGAAAAACTTCTATATCGTAAGATCTTATAAATTATTTATAAAGCATGTTCTACTTGCAAAAGAGGGTACGGCAATGGGAAATATTACAGAGATAGTTTCTCATCCGCAGGCTCTTGAGCAATGTAGCGAGTTTTTAAAGGAATACCCGAATATAAAGACGACTTACTTTTCAAATACGGCAGCTGCTGCCAAGTATATTGCTGAAAGTGACAGAGATGATATCGCTGCAATCTCTTCAAAATACTGTGCTGAGCTCTATGGATTAAATGTCGTAAAGGAAAATATTCAAAATAGCGAAAATAATTACACCAGATTTATTTGTATTGCTAAAGATATGCTTTTATATCCCGGATCCAGCAAAGTTTCACTAATGCTTACTGCTCCGCATGAACCGGGCGGACTATATCATATTATGGCTAAATTTGCTGCACTGGGACTGAATATAACAAAACTTGAATCCAGACCTATTTCTGGAACTGATTTTGAATTTATGTTTTATTTTGATTTCGAAGGGAGCATTGAGTCGGAAGGAGTGCTCGAGCTTATAGATGAATTTCATAGAAGTTCAGATAGATTTGCTTTTTTAGGTAATTATCAGGAGTATTAAGATGAAATTCGGACTTTTAGGTAGAAAATTAGGGCATTCATACTCACCTGTGATTCATAAAAAGCTTGGAGATTATAGCTACGAACTCTTTGAGCGTGAGCCTGGCGAGATAGAGGATTTAATTAAAAGAAGTGATATACACGGACTAAATGTAACCATCCCCTATAAAGAAGAGGTTATGAAATACTGCGATGAGATAAGAGAAAGGGCGAGCTCGATTGGCTGCGTAAACACAATCTTTAAAACGGATAGTGGTAAGATTATTGGAGACAATACCGATTATGCCGGATTTGAGTATATCCTGGATAGAAATAGTATTGAAACCGAGAATAAGACAGTATTGATTTTAGGAAATGGAGCAACCTCTAAAACCGTAGCTGCTGTCTTAAAAGACAGGAATGCTAAAGTGGTTAAACTTGGGAGGAGTACAAGTCCAAGCCTTAAAGATATCTATGATTATGCTGATGCAGACATAATTGTAAATACAACACCTGTTGGCATGTATCCGAACAATCTGGAGAGTTTGGTTGATCTCAAGAGATTTTCTAAGCTCACTGCCGTACTTGACGTCGTGTACAATCCTATGAGAACCAAATTGATACTGGATGCAAGAAAGCTTGGAATAGTTAATTCGGATGGACTGCCCATGCTCGTCGTCCAAGCTGTAGCAGCTACGGAAATATTTCAAAATAAAAATATATCTAATAATTTAATTGAAGAAATAATCACAGACCTTAGAAGGGAAACGGGCAATATAGTATTGGTAGGGATGCCCGGCTCAGGAAAAAGTACGATAGGTAGATTGATTGCTGAAAAATCGGGTAAGGTCTTTATCGACACCGATGAACTGATTGAGCAAAAGTCAGGGATGGTAATTCCGCTTATTTTTGAAAAATACGGGGAAGAACATTTTAGAAAATTGGAAATAGATGCGGTAAGAGAGGCAGGAAAGAAGACGGGATGCGTCATCTCTACAGGTGGCGGAGTTGTAACCAGGATGGAAAACTATGAGCCTCTTATTCAAAACGGCAGAGTTTATTTTATAGAAAGAGATCTGCAGAAGCTCTCTACAGGCGGAAGACCGCTATCCAAGGATATGGATGCTGTAAATAGTTTATGGGAAAACAGAAAAGATTTATATGAATTTTTTTCAGATAAAAGCGTAAACAATACGGTGATAAATGAGACTGCGGAATCTATATTGGAGGATTTTTATGAGAATATTGCTGATTAACGGACCGAATATAAATATGCTGGGAATCAGAGAACCGGGTATATATGGAAATAAAACTTATGAGGATTTAATAAAATATGTTGAAAACCATGCACGTGAGAATGATGTGAATCTTACGATTTTTCAGTCAAATCACGAGGGCGAGATTGTAGATATAATCCAAGATGCCTATAATAGCGATGATGCAATAATCATAAATCCTGCGGCGTATACTCATACATCTATAGCAATTTTAGATGCATTAAAGGCGGTCGGGCTACCTGCTGTAGAGGTTCATCTTTCCAAGGTATCTTATAGAGAAGATTTTAGGCAGGTATCATATCCCGGACTCTACTGCGAGAAAACCATTGAAGGTTTGGGCTTTGAAGGATATGTCTTGGCTATGGATTATTTAATAGAAAAATATGGAAAAGTGGATCGGCTTTAAAGCCAATCCACTTTTTTATAGGCTGTCCTTTATAAATCTTAATGCATTTAAATGACTTAGTTTATCTATTTGTCTTGCCGTCCATTTTGCTTTAGATAGGGCATCAAAGAGTTTTTCCATTTCATGTGGACCGGATACCTCAACTGTATTTGAAATCCCGTCGTAGTCGGAGCCAAGTGAAACAAAATCTTCTCCACCCTTATTTTTAAGATGATTAAGATGTAAAACCATGTCTGAAATATACGAATGCGTTTCATCTCGCTCAGACAAAAATGAATTACAGAAGTTTAGTCCGGTGACTCCACCTGCATTCGCTAGCTTCTTTATCATATCATCGGTTAGATTTCTCTGATGAGGCGTAATTGCGCGGGCATTTGAATGGGATGCCGTAAAAGGTTTTTTAGAAATCTCCAAAACATCGTAAAATCCTCCGTCAGATAGATGAGAAACATCTATTATGATGCCTAGCTCATTCATGTACTCAATTGCTTCTTTTCCAAATGGTTTTAGACCTCTTTCCATTATATTTCTGTCAGTGGAGTTTGGATAACCGAAACAGTTTTCGAAATTCCAAGTGAGAGTAATCAGTCTCACACCTTTATCATAATAATATTTAATCTTATCCATACTACCGCCGATTATCGCACCGTCTTCAAGCGTCAAAAATGCGGAGATGAGTCCCTTTTCATTGTTTTTAATCAAATCGGAATAACTTCCTGCATATGCTATATGAGATGAATTAGCATCAAGATTTTCATAAAAACTGTCCATCATATTTTCCAAGAGTTGATGTCTTGAAACTCTTTCTATATTGTCCTTTTCCATTTCAGCTTCAGGTTCTAAGTACATGGCAAAAAACTGAGCCATATAATTTCCGGTCTTCATTTTTTCAATATCTAAAGATGTATTTTGGTTGGTATATAAATCTCCTGAATTATCTCTTCTTTGGAGTAGTAGTAAAGTGTCTACATGTAAATCTATTATTGGCATTGCAAAATCCCCTTTCGTAAAAATCATATACTTATAATATCATAAGTTTGATGAATTCTGAATGTAATTAGATTATATGAAATTGTCACAAAATCTGACTTAGTCCGTTATATAACTAAAGGCATGGTTGTATGAAGTGTTCATGCTTTTTGGAGAGAAATTGCGGTATATTTAATAATACAAAGGAGAGAGCCATGA